>CBDUVQ010000114.1:0-1509 GCA_965370715.1 uncultured archaeon | reverse complement strand
AGAAAAATAAGCTTTGCAAAAAAAATAATTATTCATTTCAACACATTCTCAACAAAGGTTTTTGTGATCTCTACGCTCCTTGCGACCCTTGCATGGTCTTTTGAGGCATTTGCACTGTATTATCTTTTGCAGTCCTTCGGCATCACAGCAACCCTTAGCGCAACAGCCTTTGTGTTCAGCTCATCAATGCTATTTGGAAATATGACTATGATTCCTGGAGGCGTGGGTGCTGTTGAAGCGGGGATTGCTGTGTTAATTAAAGATTTCTTTGCCGCAAGCCTGGCACTTGCTGCAACATCAGCCATGATTTTCAGGATAGTTTCGTTCTGGGCGATAAATGTTATCGGCTTTGCTGCACTGGCACTTTTCTACAGGAGGATAAAAAAATGAAAATTGTTATACTTGGTGGCGGGCTTTGCGGCATGGCTGCGGCAAATACGCTGTCAAAGGAGCATGATGTTATAGTATTGGAAAAGAAAAAGTACCTTGGCGGGCTTGCCGCAAGTTTTGAAATTGATGGGCGCAGGATACCGGTATACTATCATCACGTTTTCACGCACGATACGATAACAAGAAAATACCTTGATTTTGCCGGAATTGAAAAAGGAATTGAATGGAAAAAAATAAAGATGGGACTTTGTGTAAAAAAGAAGACGTACGATTTCGCAAACCCTCTGGGTCTTTTAGGATTTGATTATCTCTCCATACCTGCACGAATAAAATACGGTCTCTTTGGAGCCTACGCTCTTTTTTTGATGAACCCCCATAAGATTCCTGACAATTCCGGGGCAAGAGAATGGCTTATCAAAAAGTGTGGCAAAGAAGTAACAGATAAAATATTTGTGCCGCTTTATGAAGTAAACAAGTTCGACACACCCCTTGATGACCTTTCAGCAAAACAGCTTGCATTTCGGCTTGCAGAGGGCGAAGCGCTTGGAAAGTTCGGATATCCAAAAGAAGGTCTGGAAAAAATGATTGGTTGGCTTGAAGGCGCTCTTAAGAAACAAGGTGTAAAACGCCTTCTTACAACAGACATCAAAGCAATAGACCTTGAGAAAAAGGGAATCCTTTTGAAAAAAGGTCGTATAAAGTATGATGTACTCGTAAGTACTATTCCAGTCCCTGCTTTTCTCTCGCTTACAAAAGGGCTTCCCTTGGACTACAAAAAAAGAATTTCGCGCGTTCGCTACACGCCATGTATAAGCGTTGTATTTGGGACAGAGGATTTTTTAAGCGATAATTACTGGCTTAACATCTATAATGAGCGTATCGGGATGCTAATACAACACTCTCACCTGAACGACACTTACGGCTACAAAGTGAATTATGCGTGCAGGTATGGTGGCTCTGCCGCAGACCTGAAGCTTTCGGACAGAGAAATTGCAATAGCTTATCTTGCGCCGGTAAAAAAATATTTTCCTCGCGCGAAAATTCTATGGTATCGTGTGTTTAGAAACACTTATGCCTAGCAGATATATGACAAACACTTTGCAGAATACTGCACAAACC
>CBDUVQ010000113.1:0-1708 GCA_965370715.1 uncultured archaeon | reverse complement strand
AACCGCCTTTTTTTATTTTTGCGAGTGTCTGGGCAGAAAGCACTGTTGTGTGTGTTCTTAGCGCAATTCGTTTCGCATCCTCTGCACCCCAGTTGTACTGCCAGCCCTTTGAGCCCGGCGTGCCGGTTTCGTGCGCCTTCTTTACTGCATCAACTGTCTTTTTTGCAGGAAGCTTTCCTTTCAAGGGGTCAAGATAAAACGTGTCCTGCATATCACGCACCGGATGGTCTTGCGCAGTGAAGAGCGCGTCAAAGTTCCAGAACGCAGTATTTATGAGCGAGCCTTCCATTTCCTTGAAACCCATTTCAAGGTATATTTTGCGCATATACTCTGTTGCCTGCGCCACAAAGTGGCGCCTGCCGTGGTGTATTGGCGCGACCGGAAGTGAGACATCGTATTTTCGAAAAGTAACTTTTTCCCATTTTTTGTCCTTTAATAGTTCTGGCGTTAGTTCAGATACTTCTTCCTTTGAATCAGCATTCTTTGAGAACTCTATACCTTTCTTAGTAATGAAAACATAATGAAGCGTTCTTACAGAATAGTCTGCGAGCTTTCTTGAGCGAAGAAGAAACAACTCTTTTTCTTCAGGGACTTCACCTTTTGATATCTTCTCAAGCAGTTCTATCTCAGGCTCTTTTTCTTTTAGGCTCTTTTTGCCTTTTTCATTCAAAGACAGAACGCCGTCCTTTAAGTCAACATAACTTTTTTTCTTTACCCATCCAAGAGCCACGCCTTTCTCAGGAAGCAGTATCTCATTGATTTTCTTTGCAGCGCCCTCAATCTCGCGCAAGAGTTTTGTCTCAGGCAATCCGTCCCTAATGACTTGCTTTCCTTCACCCGAAAGTTCTGCAACTATTTTTGTATCTGTCCTTTGCTTTGTGTACGCTTCGCCTAAAAGTGCAAGTGCCGCTCGCGCAACCGCTGCCTGGTCAAGCCCTACATCTTTGGCAAGCTCCATTGTCTCGCGCTCGCGTCCGTCGGAGAGCGCACGAAGGACTGTTATGTCTGATTTTGTAAGAGGCATTGAATCAACAATATGAATTGGATTTTAGGCTTATTAAAAGCACCGTTATCTGTGAAATAATTTAGCAATCAAAAAACACGATTCTCGGGTAATTCCACTGGACACTTCCGATATGCATCAAATGGGTCTTTTTCCACCACAAAAACTCTGCCTGCAAAGTCTGGATGTTCTGAATTAAACTGTGCAACAATATCGGGATATTTTTCTTTACATCCCGAACGAGTGGGTCGCAAAAGCATGTATTCTTTTCCGTCCTCTGTTTTAGGAACCCCTAAATTATGTTGATCATACCATAATTTTGTATCGCAATCATTCCTGTTTAAAATGCCAACTAACGCATCTGAAATTCCTATCTTGGCCTCTTCTATGTTCGAATCAACCAAAACACCAAATCCATATGATTTGTTTCTGTTTAATCCATTCATACCCTATCGCCTCCTTCTTTTTCATGACAAAAAGTCAACACAATTATAACGAAACCCAATATTTTTCTGAACGATACAAACAACGTTCGATATCATTTCTGAGCTTCCCCGAGCCGAGGAGTACAACTTTGCCGTTTTTATCAGTCCACTCATCAGCCCCAACATCATGAAACCTCTATGTAACCCGCCCTAAAGGACGGGGTTTGATTGGTTCGGTTTCAAGCTTTTCGGAAATCTGTTTCACAGATTTCCTGCATTT
>CBDUVQ010000112.1:0-1738 GCA_965370715.1 uncultured archaeon | reverse complement strand
AAATGCAGGAAATCTGTGAAACAGATTTCCGAAAAGCTTGAAACCGAACCAATCATCATTGAAAATGCTTCGCATTTTCATGACCTCGCAAACATAGTTTGCAAGGAACCCCGTCCTTTAGTGCGTCCTGAAAAGCTATGCTTTTCGGGATGTTGGAGCGCAAGCGACTTCAGGGTCGCATAGAGGTTTCATGATGCGCAATTTAATTGAAGGCAATTTACTTTTTTATATCTTTGAATATTACGGAATGTTGTTCTCCTGCAATCCCCCAGTTTTCTAATTTTGTTTCATGTATTACAACTGTGACTGCCTGAGCAGGTATTCCCATTTCTGTAAAAACTTCTGTTATTTTTTTAATCATAACAGGTTTCTTTTCTTTTTCTAATGGCCAGGATTCAATGTTTACAATTGGCATATCAACCACCCCACTATTGAAGAGCATACAATTCTTTAATAATCTGCATTCAGTGAATAACCCATATCCTGTAGTTTGCTACAATTGTATAATATAATCACTTCGCTTGTTTGGGCACATACTTTTTCACTGCGCTGCCACAGACATCACATGCTTCCCCTGGCATCGGAGCACCGCACGCCTTGCAGCGCCCCTGCCACTCAAGCTCGCGCTTTATGCCCTTCTTTGAGAGAGGGATGATATTTATGCTTTCCCTTTTGCAAATGTTCTGCACAGCATAATCATCAGATACAACAGCAACTTCTTTTTCCCTTCCCTTGAATTGCAGTGCCAGGGCGATGACACGAATGTCTGTTGTTGAAACGCGATCCTCTGTTTTCTCCTGCAGTTTTTTTGCAGCAACAATAAACTCTTCTTTAGGCTCAATTATCTCAAGCCCCATTTTCTGCATTTTGTCAAACTCTATTGCTGCCTTGCCGCTTTTCATTTCTTCAGCGACTTCGAAAACAGTGACTTTCGGGCCCTCGGGAAGGCCGTCGGACGCGCCCTCGAGAAATACTGTTGAGTCAAGGATCAAGATTTTCATAAAGAATATTGGCGAGTTAGATTGAAAAAGATGTATGCAACGAATTAAAGCTTTTCAAGCAATTCTTTTGCAGGTATACTAAATCTGGCATATTTCCTGTCTTTTTTAAGATATAGCCCAACTGCAGTAGATGCAAGGCAAATAAGGCGCAACCTTTTCAGGCGGTAGTTTTCTTCGCCGGTCAACGGTGATTTCATTTCATAGCCGTCTTTTATGCCCCTAAAAAAAGAGCTGTTAGCAGAAGGTATGCTTGCGTATGCAAGATCCATCATAGGGTCTCCGCCAATTGTATTTCCCGGATCCAAAAAAATAATTTTGTTGCGTTTTTCTGAAAAGATAAAGTTGCTTGTGCTGACATCCCCGTGAAGAAATTTCGCTTGTGTTATATCCAGTCTTTTGTCAGAAAAAACATATTTGTGCAATTTTTCCAGTTCTTTTGCAGAAAATAGTTCACGGGCAACGTCCTCTTTGCTGATGTCTATGTGTTTTTCAAGAGCCTCGCGCCATGTTTTGCAGCTCCAATGACTGCCAGCGCATATCCGCCCAAAACCATCTGCCGGAATGCTGTGCAGTTTTCTTAGTTCCTGTCCAATCAGTTTTGTATATTTGTCGTATGTGTCAAAACACCGGTATTCCAGAGTCAGTCCATCAATAAATTCCAGAACCTCGTACATGAACGGAACCTTGTTTCGCGAAGTGTCCGCAAATATGGTTCTAGGTGCAGGAATATTATTTTC
>CBDUVQ010000111.1:0-1757 GCA_965370715.1 uncultured archaeon | reverse complement strand
TGCCTTTTTTCACCATCTCTTTTTCAAGATTTATAAGATGGGTAGAAACGCCACATATATACGGATAAAAAGACTGGCTTGCAAAATATATTTTCATTTATTTTTTCACCACACATTACACCATAGATTCCTAGTATAATAAAGCTTAATAAGTGGATTTTCAATGAATTGAAACCCGTGCTGTATAACAACATTTATTCCTTTCTGTCCAATTTATCTTATGAACCCTGCAATTGATAATGCCCTGAAATCGCTGGAGGAAAATACATTCTCATCCAAGCTGGCAACAAAAGTGCTTTTTGCAGACAAAAGGTATCCGGCAATACCTTTCTCGCAGAAGAATTTTCATGGCATAGAAAAGAGCGCGTTCAGCCCTAAAATCGCTGCCCTTGACGGCGGGAACGCTGAGATTGCGGGCGCGCCCAATTTCTCGCTGCACATTCTGCGCTTTGCATGTGTTGTTTTTGAAAGCAATAAAAGGGCTAAGACAAGCTTTACAGGCACATTTGACGCTTATTGCCTTGCGCAGGCAAAAGCTGAGGAAGACAAAATTATATATAATGTTGAGATTTTTCCAAAAAGCCCTGAAAACAGCTTTTTTTCAACAAAGAAGTTCTCTTTTGACTCTTATGACCAGTCCCTTGGCTCAGGAATTTTTCGCGCAGAGATTTCGCACGCATGCGCTGCTGCAAGGCGTATGCTTGAGTGGGAGTTTGCTCATTATGTCCTGAATAATTTGCCTGAAAAAGACATTGTATTGATTGACGGCTCGCTTCAGACCGGCATGGCTGGTGAAAGCGAATATTCAAAGCGCGCGTACGATGCTGCCAAAAAGTCAGGGGCAATACTTTGCGGAATTGCAAAGACATCAAGGCTTTTTACTGATACCGGAACCCCTGCTGCAAGCGCGATATTTTCTATGGCAAAAGAGGGCGTAAAACGCGCATGGGATTACCACCCTGTTGTTGAAATAAACAGCGAGAGCCACAGGGCAGACATGCATTTCGTGAAGCTCCATGAGTCATCAAAACATGCATTCCGCTTTGAGATATTCCTTGAGCAAAAGGATTTCGCAGAAGATGTCCTTGCTGCTCTTGCAAAGAACTCTGTTGACGCATCATTTCCCGGTTATCCCTATGCCCTTGTTGCAGCGCACAATGCCGCTAAAATCAGGCCTGAAGAAGTGACAGCAGAAAGCGCGATATTTCTTTCGCGCGCAGGCATGGGTGCGAACCGGATTGCGCAGGACAGCGCGGCAGTGGACGCGCACAGGGTTTTAGACGGGCTCTAATGCCTTAACAGTGCAAAAGTTTATAAATGTCCGCCAAGTTATCATACATAGGTAGTTATGATGATATTAAAAAGGTTTTCTGCATATGTTCCCGGCACAGATCGAAATATAAGCGACCTCGTGATTTACAATCCAAACGGAAGTAGCAACGAGTCTGTGCTACGTTACTGTTTTCCTCCAAATGTCAAAATAGAAATACCCGAAATACGGAACAAAACATATAAGCAATTATGTATGCCTGTAAATAGCAAGAAGGACTTGTCCGAGGCCATGTCTTTGGCAGAAAACTCTATGAAAGGCTCTGGTAGTACTGATATAAAGGCATTTTCAGAGTATTTTAAAAGGCTAAAAAGCGAACAACCACCAGTCAAAAGACCGGTGGGATTGAAAAGTGAAGACTCTTCTAATAATTTTGTAGATTTGGGTGAAAGCGAAATAGAACAATATCTTAAAGACCTCGGCTTTC
>CBDUVQ010000110.1:0-1831 GCA_965370715.1 uncultured archaeon | reverse complement strand
CGCAGAATGAAGCAGGGCACGAAATTGAGCCGCCTGTGGACTCTGCAAGCGCGATATGCGGCATGTCAAGCGCAGCCGTAATTCCTGCAGCACCTCCTGATGAGCCACCGCATGAGCGCGAGGGGTCAAGAGGGTTTTTTGGGACAGCGTATGCGCAGTTTACACTGAATGTGCCAAAACCGAACTCATCTTGCGCGGTCTTGCCGATAATTATTCCGCCTTCTTTTTTCGTTTTTTCAATACAAGTTGCGTCAAACGGAGGGATGTAGTTGTCAAGTATCTTTGAGCCTGCAGTTGTCCTGATGCCTTTTGTGCATATATTGTCCTTGACGCTCACCGGAAGGCCTGAGAGAGAGCCTTTTTTCAGAGATTCAGCATTTTTTTTTGCCTCTTTTTCAGAAAGCGTAATGAATAAATTGTGCTTTTTGTCTGTTTCTTTGGCTTTTTCGAAGAGCTTTGAGTAGAAATCAGCATGATTTATGTTGCCTGCTTTTGACTCACGGATAAATTCTGCAACAGAAAATTTTGAGTAACCCATAAGAAACATCAGGCAGGGATTTTTTTAAAGATATTCTGGTTTATTCTTCGTATGTTTGCAGAGAATACGTTCCTCTGGAGCACAACTTTTTTGATATTTTAGTAATATCCTCCCAAGCTGATTCTTTGTCTGATTGATCCGCGTTTGTATTTTTGTCAACGACACCATATAGGTGAGCTATAATCTCGCTTATATTCATATGTTTGTTCTCGTGTTCTTTAAGACAGGAAATCTTTAAAGAACAAAAGTCGATTTTATATGAACCTGAGCCCTTCAGAATTTCAACAAAATTTGACATTTCAATCTATTTATTAGAACAGAAGATATTTTAAATACGTTTTGGTAGTTACAGTATTAATGCATAATATTATTTTGCAAGCGCCAAAAGCAATACTCCAAATACTCCTGAAAGAACCTTACTCAATCAAGCCCAAAATAGCTTCCTTTGGGTTCTCTGCCTTTGTAACACCTGAAGCAAGAAGCACACCTACTGCGCCCAACTTCATCGCAACGTCAATATCAACTTTTGTCTTGACTCCGGCACCAGCAAGAACTTCTGTGTTCGGGCTGACCGCCTTTACGCGCCTGACAGTTTCTTCAATCACTTCCGGCGCAGCACTTGAAACAGAAATATCTCCGCCAATTAATTCCGGTGGCTCATAAGCGATAAAGTCCGGCTGAAAGCGCGCGAGCTTTTCGGACTCTTCTGCATCTTTTGAGCAGACAACAGATTTCATGCCAAGCGCCTTCATGCGCTCGACTGTTTTGCCGATAATTTCGTGGCTAATTCTTTTTTCAGAATGATTTATGAGTGAGCCGACAGCTCCCGCAGCCTGGGCTGCCTCAGGAAGAAGTGCGCCCGTGGAGGCGCCGAATTCTGAGGAGTCAATGTGCTGGGCAAAGACGTCCATATTGACTGCGCTTTTCACGCGAAATATATCTGCTGCCTGAACTGCAACTGAAACAGGGACTCCTGTTTGTTCTGCAACCTCTTCTGCTGCTTTTGCAAGCGCAACAGCGTTTTCGCTAGTAGACTCTTTGTATGCCTTGAAGTTTATGATGATTATTGGTTTCATAAACTCATTTATGATCAACTAATTATTAATGTCTTTTCTTTGAGCCAATATGCCTTTAATCATTAGAAATATTCCTGGGAGACCTATGATGGGTATGCCTATAAACCCCATGAATGATTTTAGGGAGTATATCAGAGCGATAGCACCCAAAAAAATACACGCACTTGAACCGAATTTTCTTATCTTCTTGTCATTTGCATTTAAGAGTATGTTTGCG
>CBDUVQ010000109.1:0-1920 GCA_965370715.1 uncultured archaeon | reverse complement strand
CTTTTTTGAGCGACTCAAGTGCGCGCATCCTTTTGTTCTGTGGAAGGCCTCCGTGTATTGCCATTGATTTGATTCCAACTGTCTTGAGGTTTTTAGAAACCCGGTCAACCTCGCGCCTTGTTGCACAGAAAATTATTGCAAGCCCGTATGGCTTATTCTTGAGCAGATGCACAAGAAGCGAGAACTTATCACGGTTTTCAAGAGAATAATACGACTGCTTAAGCAGGCTTTTGTCAATCCGAATTTCTGCCTTCAAAAGCACAGGTGCTTTTAGATGCCTTTTTATCAATTCATGAACTTCCCGCGAAATCGTTGCGCTGAACAGAAGCGTTTGCCTGTCTCGTGGAACTGCGCCCATGACGGTCTTAACATCCTTGATAAAACCCATATCAAACATTCTGTCAACTTCGTCAAGTACGAGAAAGCGCACTGACGAAAGGTTGATTGTCTTTCGCCTCATGTGGTCAAGCAATCGCCCCGGTGTTGCAACAACTATTTCAGCGCGCTTAAGCTCATTGACCTGCGCGCCCATGCCGGCACCGCCGTATATTGCAGCAGTCTTGATATTAAGAGACCTTCCAAAAGCCTCAAAAGTATCTTTTACCTGCACACAAAGCTCGCGCGTCGGTGTCAGTATAAGTGCCTGCACACCGCTTCGAACATTTATGCCCTCTATAATCGGGATACTGAATGCTACGGTTTTACCGGAGCCTGTCACAGAGTGTCCGACAACATCATACCCTGCTCTAATCTCTGGAATACATTTTTCCTGTATTTGAGTGAGTTCGGTAAATCCTTCTTTTTTAACCTGTTTTAAAATTAACGGGTTTAGTTTTAATTCTTCAAATTTCATATTATATCACGCCTTTTTTCAAATAGTAGCGCCTTAATTATAATGAGACAATGTGCCCTTCAATAACCTAAGCCGAGAAATATACTAGTCTGAAGCGGCTTGCAGTGGAAAAATATCTCCAAGAAATCGCTTATTCCATTAATTCTCTTTGCTACTTCTAAACACTCTTTGTTGCGAAGGCTTATAAAGGCACCAATCTCCAAATTTTTGGAAGTGCGGCCGAAATAAGCCGTTGGACAGAGCTAGCGGCGCTGTAAAAACGCCTGTCCGGCAACCGCGTGTAAGGTATGGAGAGGTACTACAATGCCGAAGAGTCGCCCCCGCCCGCCGTAAATTTCGAAATAATGGATATGGTAAACGTAAAAATCGAGATTGTAAAAGTTATAAATAATCCGCTACATATTATATCAAGAGGGTTTTAGATGGTAAAAGAAGTTGAATTCAAAGTCTCTGGTGAAGTCCAAAGTGTTGGATACAGGCAATATGCCGCAAAAATCGCGCGGAAATTGAATCTTGTTGGCTTTGCAGAGAATCTCAAAGACGGTACGGTTCGTATTCATTGTAAAGGGGATGAAAAAGCCATCGGCGAGTTCAAAAATCAAATCAATGTGAAGAAGCCAGATGCTGCACCTCTTATATGTGTGGAAAACGTGAGGGAAACACAGCTTGGGGAAGGAACCATCACACAAACAATCTTTGAAGAAAAATATAGCGATGCAAATGCCGAAATGGCACAAGGGTTCTCAACAGGTATGAATTATATGAATCTTTTCAGGGCAGAGAGCCATGTGGACTTTAACCAAATGGATGCAAACTTCAGGCACATGGACGTAAAATATGATAAAATTTCAGAGGGAATGTTTGCAGTTGTCGCCAGCATGGAAAAAAGAATGGAAAAAACTGATAAGAACATCGAATCTCTGCTAAAAATTCTCGCAGAAAAGAAATAACTCTGTTTTGCTCTAATCGACTGCTTTCGTCGGGCAGGCAAGAACGATTTCTTTGAACGCTGAAGTGAACAACCCAACCGCAGCAAGCTGCGGGGCATCTATGTGAAAGAAAACAAT
>CBDUVQ010000108.1:0-2038 GCA_965370715.1 uncultured archaeon | reverse complement strand
CGCATTTTGTGCCATTTCACCACGCCTTTTCTCATCACCTAAAAGCGCAACAATTGTCTTTGAAATATCCTTTGCATCCTCGCCATTCAAAACAGCAACAGATTCTTTTGAAAAAAGCTCGAGCGCACCCGTTTTCCTTGTCGCAATTATGGGCGCACCTAAAACCGCTGCGTCAAGAAGTGTTATTCCGAATGGCTCATAGACAGATGGCGAGACAAATAGTGTTGCTTTTTGGTATTCCTGAACTAGTTGTTTTCGTTCCACAAATCCTGTGAAAATTATGCTCTCTTTAATGCCGAGGGATTTTGAAAACTCTTCAAGCGGCCTGCGAAGATTGCCTGCTCCTGCAATCACAACTTTTGCGCTAGGTACTGATTTCAAAACATCCTTTGCCGAATAAATCAGGTACTTCAACCCTTTCTGCTCTGCAATGCGCCCGACAAAAAGAACCCTGTTCTCCTCGCGCGAAACGCCGGGAAGCATATCTTTTTCAGAGACACTTGGAGCATTGTATACCACTTTAGCGCTCCTGCCGTATTTTTCTTTAATCTCTTTCTGCATGAATTTGCTTACAGTGATGAGTGCATCCGCGCCCCGTATTGCAAGCTCCTCAAGCATCTCTATCCTGCTCTTGCCTGTGCCCTGCCTGCACGAGCGCATATATTCCAGCGAGTGCACTGTGTGCACCCATTTTTTGCCAAGCTTTTGCTGTATGTGAAACCCGACTTCTGCACCCAGCCAGTCGTGAGTATGTATTATATCAAAATTATCTTTTTTTGCAAAAGAAAAAATGTTCCTGTTGTATTCTTTTACAGACCGTATCACGTCTGCGAGATTATTTGGTTTTTTTCCGGCATCTATTTTTTCTATTTCGGGGTTTGAAGAAGAAGAAGATGTTTCATTGAACGCTGGTGCAAAGAGCTTTACATCATGCCCTGACTGAACAAGGCACTCAGAAAGCCGGCTGGTGTGTACATCCATGCCGCCGGAAATGTCTGGCTCAGCACCCCAGCCAATCATGAGTATTTTCATAGCTAACGCTATAAATTGAAAATGAAACTCTAAAAAGAATTACCACCGGTGATCGTCCCTTGGAGGCGTGGTGAAAACATACCACTTCTGCTCTCCGCCAAGCTCCTCAAGAATCCTGCGAATGATTGCTTTCTTAGGGTTCGGAAGAAGTGATACACGCGCCTTTATGTCCTCAAAGCTCTCAAACGGCTTCTTTTTGCGCTCCTCCAGTATCTGCCAGAGGTGCTTTTTGCCGATTGTCGGAATAAGCTCAAGCTGGTGCATCTTAAGAGTCACAGGCCCTGCGTTAGTGAAGAAGTCCACAAACCTTTTCTCATGAGTCTCGACAATCTTCTCAACTGCAAATGTAAGTTCAGTCTCTGCAGTCACAGTAAGCTTTGAAGAATTAATGCGCCCTGTAACGGACTTTATTTCATCGCGCTTGCCTTCGCCGATGTATATGCGCTCTTGGGACTTAAGAGTGATGTCTTCCCGTGGTATGACTTCCAGAATATTCAGGTAGTTCTCTCCAATGACCTGCGCTATAGGATATGCCCTGGGCTGGCTCGGATACCCATTTTTCAAAAAGTCCAGTACGATAGCGTATTCGTCTTTCATACATACCACGTTTCATTTCCAATTGTTTTGTGTTTGTTATTGCTTGCATTTATTTTCACTTTGCTGCTGTGCTTTCAGGCCGTATTTTTGCAAGAGCATCAAGTATTGCCTTTATGTGCTTTGGTTCTAGTGTTGTGCGCTCTTTCATAAATATTGTCTTTACTTCTTCTTCATCTTCAGGAAGTATATTGAGCAAGGTCACAATCTGGTGGTCTTTCAGTATTTCAATTTGTGATAACTCTTCTTTTGCTGAGTCAATGTCTTTTTTTGACAGTTTTGAAAACATCCTAAGATAGTCAAGCGTTATCTTCTGCTCATACCCGGGTTCTGCATCCGTATATTTGCTGTTTTTTGCAAGAATGTTTTTTGCTTCGGCTTATGTTATTGGAGTTTCTTCAATTTTTTTCAT
>CBDUVQ010000107.1:0-2185 GCA_965370715.1 uncultured archaeon | reverse complement strand
TCAATGAACGCAAGTGCAGACCATAAAGAGTCGCGCCCCCAGAATTCAAGGAACCACGGGTATCCTGCAAAAACGCCGGTGCCGTTGTCAGAAGTATGGACATATGATGCAAGGTTTGCTTCAGACCAATGAAACGCTTTGTCTAGTTTTGTATCGGGCGTATGTATGCTCTGCAATTTCAGCACAGGCTCGTCATCAGGAATCTCTTCTTCAGAAAACGCATCCCAGTTTCTTGCAGCATAATCAAAATCATCAATCATTTTTCTTTTGGAGTTACCTGAGCCTGCATAGATGAATGGAATCTTAATTGACTCGCGCCCTGAAAGCTCAAGGCGGACAATGTATTTTCCTGCAATAAAGCACCTTTGCTTGTTTTCAGGATAATGGTCTTTGTATCTGGGCTCTGCAAGAAACTGCACAGAATATTTTTTCCCTGCATACCCTGCCCCGAACATTGCATGGCCGGACGCAGAATCTGCTGTCACTGCCTCGCGCACTTCATCAAAAGCTGCACTGTAGTTTCTGTCGTGCCAGTTCTCATCCTTAGTCCTTATGTTGATTGCGGCTTCTACTTCGATGCACACATCTATTTTCTTGTGCGCCATGTTTTTCAGGCCTATGACCGAAACCACTGCATCCTTATCCTTTGCAGCATAAACTGTCTCTTCTGCCCGAATGTCCTTTGAAAGGAACAGGTGCTTTGTGCCATCCTTTGACTTCACTATGCATTTAGACTGGTTTTTTGGAGAAAGCCATGTGCCGTTTATACTGTATGCAAAATAATCAAAGCACTTGACAGGCGGCGCCCAGACACCGCACCATTTTGTCTTGAAGCCTGTATCTGCGAATCTCTGGATAAATGCCCTTCTGCCGGCACAGGTATATTGCTTTTTTGCAAAGTCCTTTTTAGAAATACTGAAGCCCGCCATAAACATTGCACCGCAAGATTACATAAAAACATTCCAATAAGATATATAAGCGGCAGGAAGTATATATAAGTAGTATAAAACCGCAATCAGTAGTGCGCGTTTGTCACTTTCGATAAGTGAGTAATCATGAGTTGCTGCACTGTGTAAAGAGTGGCTGGCTTGCGTTTTTTATTTAATTTAAAGCACGGTGATTTCTTGGGAGAAGCAGATATTGTACCAAAATCGAAATTCCTATTTGAAGTATCTTTTGAAGTAGCAAATAAAATAGGAGGAATCTATGCTGTAATTAAATCAAAGATTCCGCAGATGATAAAATATTATGGCAATAATTATATTGCTATAGGGTATTACGATTCCGGCAAGGCAAAATACGAGTTTCTTGAAGAAGATTGCAGTGAGTTCAAAAAAGCGTTTAAGTCTCTTGAGAAAAAAGGGATTAAATGCAGGTACGGACGCTGGCATACAGAGGGCATGCCGCGGTGTATATTAATTGAGGTCACAAGCTTCAGGCATAATGCAAATGATATTAAGACTGAGCTGTGGACAGACTACCAAATTGATTCAATACGCTCTGATGACTGGTTCAGCGAACCAATTGTCTGGGGACGCGCTACAGGGATGCTTATTGAGAAACTTGCAGAAAACTGCGGCATGAAAAATTCAGTTGCCCACTTTCATGAGTGGATGAGCGGGGCGGGCCTGCTGTATCTTAAAAAAAAGAAATCTCCTGTAGCAACGGTCTTTATGACGCATGCAACCATGCTCGGGCGCACTATGGCATCATTTGATGAAGGTGCGCAAGAGGAATTTTCAAAAGGCGTTGCATCAGGCAAAAATGTTGACCCAAAAAAGGCCTACGAGTATTGCGTAGAGGATAAGCATCTGGCGGAGAAGGCATGCGCCGCAAATGCGGATGTGTTCACAACAGTTTCCGAGGCAACAGCCCTTGAAGCAGAATACATACTTGCAAAAGCCCCGGACAGGATACTGCAAAACGGCCTTGAGACAGACAGGTTCCCGTCAATGGAAGAGCTTTCATACCTTCACACAAAACACAAGGCAAAAATCATTTCATTTTTGAGGGGCTACTTCGGGGCATATTATGACCTTAACATTGACGACCCGCGCATACTTTATCTTTCAGGACGCTATGAGTTTCGGAACAAGGGCGTTGATATTTTCCTGAAAAGCCTTGGGCAGCTCAACAATGAATTAAAGAAAGGAAACACTAAGAAAGATGTTTTTGCGTTCATATT
>CBDUVQ010000106.1:0-2227 GCA_965370715.1 uncultured archaeon | reverse complement strand
AGGTGATGACGAGCTTGGGATACTGAAGCGCAAAATCAGTGCGCCTGAGAAAATATTTGCAAAAAAAGAGATTGCATCCCTTAAGGAAATCGCAGATTATGTTTTTGCGTCAGAAGGCGTAATGAAGTACATTGTGTCAATAATAAGTGAATTGCGCAACAACCCGGAAGTCTCATGGGGCCCGAGCCCGAGAGCAACGCTTGCCCTGCTTGATGTTGCAAAAATAGGCGCCCTACTAAACGGGCGGGACTATGTAGTTCCTGACGATGTTCTGAAGTTCTGTGTTGAAATACTTGGGCATCGCATAGGCCTTAAAGCAGAGTATGAGCTTGAAGGCGTAAGCAAAAACGATGTAATAAAAGAAATCCTGAATAAAGTTGACGCAAAATGAATGTTCGGCGGGACTTTCTATTAAAAGAATATCGCAAGGTGATTTATCTTGCGATTCTGTATGTTTTCTACAAGTCTTCAGGTGCAATACAAAGCCAGTTTATGAGGGTGCATTTTGAAAGCACAGGCATTGACCTCATATATGTTTTGGCCGTGTCCTTTCTTCCGTCACTCCTTTATTCTGCAATGGCACTGCTTGTATTTCATCTGATTCTCTCAACAATAAGGTCTGTATTTATGCCAGTCCACCGCCTCGAAGGAAAATATTTCGGGCTCAAGAAAAGGAACACAAAGATGATACTCCTTTATTCGATAATCATTATCGCATTGATTTATTTTCCCCTTATGGATCGCATGGATGCGGTGCTTTCGGATTTGATGCCATTGTCTGTGATTAGTGAAAATCCTTTCACATCTCTCGGAACTGCGGGGCTGGTGTTATATATCATTTGTGTTGGGCTTTTGATGCCGCTTTATGTGCTTTCACCATTGAAAATCCATTCCATATTCACCGGAGCAATATATGCGCTTTTCCTTGTGCATGTTTTGTCTGTCCGCACAATACAGAACAGGTCAATTGTCCAAAGAGAGGTATCATCAAAAATATCAAATGAGGGCGCTGACCTGGCGATTACGACAAGGATACTGTCCCGCCTGCCTATGCTCTCGTTTTTGAGCACAGCAGCAGAGTTCAGGAAAGACGGCGTAAAATCAAAGCGCGCTGTAGAGTCGCACAGTGATTTTCTTGGCACGCGAATCGAAACAAAAAACACATACAAGCTCAAAAAGGGCTTTTATTCTGCAGACATTGTCGGCATCCGTGTCCTGACACCGCCATTTTATACAAAGGTATTTCGCGCAACAGACAGCAAGGCGGATGTTACTGTTATTCCTGCTTCAAAAGACCTCCCCTCTTTTCATATCAACCCGTCTAATGTAAATGAGCGCGGCAGCCTGATGTCAAAGAATGTAATGGGCTCAAGCACTGATTTTGCAGGAATAGACAACTACGTTCCGGGCGACCCTTTAAATCGGATTTGGTGGATGAGCCTTGCAAAGACAGGCAACCTGCTCACAAAGAAGTTCTACAGCACAGGGGAGGACAACATAATACTTGCCGCAGACATCTCAGACCCGAATCCGGAAAAAAAGTATCCGGGCGCCATCATCAATCTGATGACAAACCTCGTCAATATCTGCTCAAGAAAAGATGTCTCTATAATGATTTATCCTATCTCAAGCTACGGCGTGCACTCAGATATGACAAGGAACAAAAAAGAGCTGATGTTCTTTTTGATGAACCTTGGTTCAATAACAATGATAAGCCCAAAAGGCGCGGACAACATATTCAAGTCCGCGTTATCAGAGCGCGAGTACAAGCTGATAAAGGAGCGCTGCAAAAACAACAATATCACTTTAAGCTCCCTTTACGGGGCATCAGGCTTTTACCGCAAAAAAACAGCAATGTTTTCATGGCAAAGAAAGCAGGTATTCAAAAAGAGCACCAAAAATTTCTTCAAATATCAGAAAAAGAGAAGCAAAATAATACTTTTGACAAACACCAGAGTGCCGCTTGAGGCACTGGAGGACTTCAGGGACAAGTGCCATATAAGAAAGTTCCGCTATATTGTCCTTGTGCTTGGCGAGGGAGACAAAAAGCATATGCAGAGCCTTGATAAGATGAAAGAGCGGCACATACTCGCGACACCGATTTCATACAAGGACTACAACAAGATATCCAAAATATATTCAATACTAGGGAAGAAGATACTATGATTGCAATTTTCAGGTATTACCTGAGGTATATCATGTGGATTGTGGTAATCGCATTTTTTGC
>CBDUVQ010000105.1:0-2253 GCA_965370715.1 uncultured archaeon | reverse complement strand
CATCTATTATTGTATCAGTTAAGACTCCTGCCTCAAAGAACTGCTTTGGAAGATTAGTGATTTTCAGAGAATAGCCCCTGCTTTCGCCGAGAAAATGCCGTGTTGTGGTAATGAATGTTGAAAAGTCACCGTAAAACATCAGGTCCTTCATATCTGAATTTTTTGCAGCAATAAGGAATTCCTGCATTTCCTGCTTGGAGGATGCTTCTACCCAGTCAATTCTCTGGACAGTCATGCTCTGGAAAAGCTGTATGGCGTAGAACAGAAGAATCACTGCGGCAATAGTTCCCTCAAGGCTGTGCATAAAGCCTTTTCTTTTGGAGAAGTTTATCAATTCCACAACACCAGCTCCATTCTTGCGAGAGACCCGTTGTAGGTTGCATATCTTTTTACTGCTGCCGTAGTCTTTCCCCGAAATACATGCCTGCCACAGTCAACATATGTTCTTGAAATTATGGCAAACTTCCCGGAAGGGTCTATTTTTTCAACAGCGTACTCTTGTGATGATATTGTGACAAACTCATTTTCCCTTGAATACGAATCTTCAATGTGAATGCCGTCATATCTTCCAAAAGTATAATTAAAGATTTCAAACTGCTGCATAGCTCCGTCAATATCAAACCAGCCAGTATAATTTACACCGCTGCTTTCATTTGACACCAGTATCTCAAAAGACAATATGCTCATGCGAAAATCTGTTCTGCCATCAATGCCCAGAAAAGATTTCAGTGAAGTGTAATTGCTCCATCCGTTCACGAATTCATCAGAACCGGGCTGATATGCAGTGTAAATGATACATTCTGAAAGTACAGGAATTGTATAATTATTGAACATGCCGCTCACAGATGCAAAACTCATTGCCCTCTGGCTTGCCAGCCATGCCGTCTCATGTATGAGTGTATTGTGGCTTTCTTCATAATACTGCGGCAGCTTGTCAATTACGCTGAATAAAACGAAAAGTATTGCGACAAGAAAAAAGAGAAATCCAGCCACATACTCTATGCTTACCTGCGCTTTTCTGTGTTTTTTTAGATTCATATTTTTTTCGATTATCCTGTATTTTCTGGCACAATCAAACTTGTTCGCGCAAGGGATAGGCGCGTGCTCTTAGATGAACATTATGAATACTATCATTGCAGCGATAACCATTACCGCTGCGTGCTTTGTGCCTGCGACAACCTTTCCTTCACCTATGGCTCCTGCAAGCACACCGGACGAAATTCCCTGCACAAGCGACATAAAAAAGAAGAGTGTCTTAAAGTAGACATGCTCTCCGGCAAAACCAATAACCTCTCCCATAGTGCACATTAAGGGGACAACAGAACAGCTGTCAAAACTGCTACCTCCAAACATATCGCTTGCTCCTGCGCCAGTGCTGACCGCAAGCATCGGCACCAGGAGTTTGTATAATGCAACAATGATGCCGAGAAACATGAAATATATGAAGTACATAATGAAAACCTGCTGAGACATCGCAGCCTTTCGCTCGTCCTCAACATTACGTATTGCACCGATATTTTCAGCTATTGATTCCATGATATCTGCAACATTGCCTCCTGCAGTAAATGCCTCGTTCACGAGCGCGAATGACTGCCGCATAATCTTGCTTCCCTGAATCCTTTCCCCAAACTTCTTTATGGCCCTTGGAAAAGGCATTCCCCATGAGACCTGATGTGATGCCTTGAGAATTTCAGGGCTTAAGGCTCCATAATCTGTCTTTGCAGCCATATCAAGAGCCTGTGGAAACCCCATGCCTCCTTTTACAGACTCTGCAAAATCCTTCATGAATCTCGGGAACTGATCCTCCATTTTTGTATACTTGTTGTATTTGAAGTAGCTGTATACAGAATAGGGCACAACACCGATGATGACTGAAAGTATCAGAAACATCATGCCAACTGCTCGCGAACCGGCAATGCTGACAAAGAGCCCTATTGCAAGAAGGAAGGCTCCGCCCCCGAGGGAAATATATTTTATAAGATCTTCGGTACTGTATTTTTTAGCCATAGTATTACCTATGATGTTGTCGGCGATATGCCTTTTATGAGTATGAGGAATCCAAAGGATGCTATTGGCAAAAACACGAATGTAAGTATAAGCTGAACTGCAACAATAATCGCGCTGCCACCACCTACGCCGCCCATGATTGTCGAGAGCACAAGAAAGAACACAGAGCCAACGAGCACGACAGTAATGTACATTTCAACAAACATCGAAAGCTGCTGCGTGTACTGGTTGAGCCTGCGCCTGTAG
>CBDUVQ010000104.1:0-2279 GCA_965370715.1 uncultured archaeon | reverse complement strand
AGTAAAACCAGAAGTAAAACCAGAAGTAAAACCAGAAGTAAAACCAGAAGTAAAACCAGAAGTAAAAGCTGAAAAGAAGGCAGAAGAGCCAACAGCTAAAAAAGAGGAAGAACCAGTAAAAGAAGAAAAGGTTCCTGAAAAAGCGGATGAGGTCGTGGTTTCGAATGACGAAGCTGTGGTGAAAGAAACCGCAGATGATGTTGAGAACGAGGCGCCTGCTGAGAAAGAATCCTCCTCTAAAAAAGGTGAATAATCTTGAAATCAAAATCATCAATAAAGGACATGTCTGTTGAGGATCTTAACAAGAAGCTCTCTGAATATCGCCTTGAGCTTGCAAAGCAGAAGGGCAAGTCCTATATGGGTGTTGTGCCTGACAATCCCGGAAATATCAGGAAAATGAGAAGGGATGTTGCAAGAATACTTACAGTATTAAAATCACGTGAAAAAAAATTATGAGTTCAACAGGTCGTTAGCGGCCAATAAAAAAATGAGGTTTGAAAAACAAAATGGAAAATGTTTGTCCAAAATGCGGCCTTCCAAAAGAGCTTTGTGTCTGCGAAACAATATCCAAAGAGGCACAGAAGATAAGAATATACACAGTGCAAAAGCGCTTCAAAAAGGTTTCCACGATTGTGGCAGGCCTTGATGAAAAGACAATAAGCCTGAAAGACCTGACAAAGAAGCTAAAAAGCGCGCTTGCATGCGGCGGAACTTCAAAGAACGGCAAAATCGAAGTTCAGGGAAACCATGTGCAAAAAGTGCGCGAGCTTTTGATCAAAGAAGGGTTCAGCAAGGAAAGCATAGAATACTGAGGCAACAAAGGGATGAAGCACATGCAAAAATCCTCATCCGGGTCTTATGGCATTATGCCTGAAAACATAATGCGCCATGAGCTTATCGGTCTTCGGTGTGTGGTTTCCAAATGCAGTGACCTAAAAAAGGCAGGCATTTCAGGAAAGATAATAGACGAAACGCAAAAGACGCTTCGAATTGAAACAGGGAAGAAAGAATTCCTTGTTGCAAAAAAGGATTGTATGTTTGACATGCATCTTCCGCAGGGAGATGTTGTTGAGGTTGACGGAAGAATACTTTACGGACGCCCCGAAGAAAGGATAAAGAAAAAATTTGCGAAAACATGGAGAGAGTTAAAATGAGTACGCAAAAAGCAAAAGACATAGGACTTGATGTCAAGGCACCAAAAGATGTATGCGAGGACGTGCTTTGCCCGTTCCACGGAAATCTTAAGGTGCGCGGACGAATATTTATTGGAACAGTTGTTTCAGACAAGGCTGCGAAAAGCGTAGTAGTTGAGTGGCCATACCTCTTGAAGATTAAAAAATACGAAAGGTACATGCGAAAAAGATCGCGCGTTGTTGCCCACAATCCTTCATGCATCAATGCAAGAAAAGGCGACCGTGTCAAGGTGGCAGAGTGCCGCCCGATAAGCAAGACAAAAAGGTTTGTTGTAATTGAAAACATTCCAAAAGAGTGAATAGTTATGAAAGCAATATCCAAGATGCCGACAAGAGGAGTTCAGGTAGGCACAAGGCTTGCGTGCGCAGACAACACAGGCGCAAAGCTGCTTGAGATTATTGCTGTAAAAAAATTCGGCGGCAGGAGAAAAAGAAGGCCTGCATGCGGCGTTGGTGCTGTAGTGGTTTGCGCAGTAAAAGGCGGAGTGCAGAAGATGATGCACGAAAAAGTGACTGCTGTTGTGGTAAGGCAGGCAATGCCCTACAGAAGGCCAAATGGCATGATGGTGCGCTTTGAGGACAATGCCGCTGTGCTGATTGATGAGAAAAATGAGCCCAAGGGAAAGGAAATCAAGGGTGTTGTTGCAAAAGAGGCAGTAGAGCGCTTCTCTTCAATAGGCAAAATAGCAAATGTTGTGTTATAGTTGTGATGTTATGAAAAGTGTTTTTTCAAAATCCTGGAAATCAAGTGTGCAACCGAGAAAGCAGAGAAAGTATGTTTATAACGCCCCTGCGCACATCAAGGGAACGCTTTTGTCAGCGCCGCTTTCAAAAAGCCTTCGAGCTGAGTTTGGGACGCGGTCTATGCGCGTTGTCAAGGGTGACAAAGTAAAGGTCGTTCGCGGAAGCTTTGCAGGAACCTCAGGAAATGTGCTTCGGGTTGATGCAAAAAAAGGAAAAATATTTATTCAGGAGGCTTCAAGGAAAAAGGTTGCCGGTACCGAGATACAGGTGCCGCTTGTGCCTTCAAATATCATGATAGTAGAGCCTGAAACAAAGGATTCAAAGAGAATGGCAGCATTTAAG
>CBDUVQ010000103.1:0-2335 GCA_965370715.1 uncultured archaeon | reverse complement strand
ATATTTTGAAACTACGGATGAATTTTGGGCGAAAATAAGAACTGATGAGGATCGGGCAGCAATATATCTTATATAATTTCAGAAACTAACTTGATTATGCCAGAAAAAACAACCTACGCCTCATCCGGCGTTGACATTAATGAGGAAAACAAGGCAGTCAGCAAAATAGTTGATATTCTAAAGGCAACTGCTAAATTTCGCGAAGGGAAGCTTGGTGAAGTGAAGTCTGAAATCGGCCACTATGCCAATTTTGTTGATATCGGCGCGAACCAGTATCTTGTTCTTTCAACTGACAGTGCAGGCACGAAAGTTCTTGTTGCTCAGGAAGCAAACAAGTTTGACACAATTGCAATAGACATGATTGCAATGAATGTAAATGATGTCATCTGCGTAGGTGCTGAGCCGATTACAATGGTTGATTATCTTGCTGTTGAGACAACAAACGAGAAAATCGCAGGCGAAATCGCTGTCGGGCTTGCAGAGGGCGCAAAGCAGGCAGGAATTGCGATTATAGGTGGTGAGACCGCAACGCTCAGGGGCGTAATAACAGGCATTGATGGCAAAGGATTTGACATTGCCGGAACGTGCCTTGGAATTGTCAAAAAGGACAAAGTGGTTCTCGGAGACAAGATTTTGCCGGGCGACAAGATAATCGGGCTTGCAAGCTCAGGAATCCACAGCAATGGCTACACGCTTGCACGAAAAGTGATGCTTGAAAACTACAAAATAGATGATGTTTTGCCCTGGGGCAAAAAAGTGTCTGAAGATCTTTTAACACCAACCATTATTTATGTAAAGCCTGTTCTCAAGGTGCTTGAAAAGCACTTTTCAAATGTCACAGGGCTTTCAAACATCACCGGCAGCGGGTTTCTCAACCTGAAGCGCCTGAACAAGAACGTGGGCTTTCATTTTGACAGCATTCTTCCAATACCCAAAATATTTGGTGAAATACAGCGCCTTGCAAACATTGATGACGCCGAGATGTTCCGGACATTCAACATGGGCATGGGCTTTGCGATTATAGTGCGCAATGCCGATGAAATTCTGGCAACACTCAAAGAAGAGGATATTGAGGCAAAAGTTGTCGGGGAAGTGACTGATAAAGCAGGTGTTGTTGAGGTTTCTGAGAAAGGGATTGTGTTATAGCGGTTCTTCAACTTTCTCAATCAATTTTATCCCAAGAGCTCTCTCAATCTTTCTTGCAAAGCCAAAATCCGGCACAAGGCGCCCCTGCTCCACACGGTGAAGAAGCTGCTCCTTGACACTCATTTTCTTTGCCAAAGTCTTGAAATCCAGCTTCCGGTGCTCTCTCGCATCCTTTACGCGCTTTGAGAAATCAGGCACAACTGCATCCTCAAACGCAAGCATTTCTGTTGGTGCACTAAAAGATGGTATTGACCTTGCTTTTTTCGGCTCAGGCAGGACTTCACCGTAGGATGCGCATTTACTGCATGCTTCAATGACACTGCCCTCTATTTTTGTTCTGGACACCTTTGCTGTTTCCCTGCCGCACATCTCGCAAATAGGCATTAAAACACCTCGCAATATGTTCTTTAAGAAATTACTGGTTCCTTATTGTACCTAAAAGTTCATAAGGCTTTCGCCTTGTTTTTGATGCAAGCACGCCAGCGTTTGTTTTATAAAGGTTTGAGACCCATTTCCTATTCTTACGTGGTTTTTATGGATCGACCTCTTGATGTACTTAATCAGGCAAAAGGAAAGCGCGTAGTTATATGCCTCAAAAACAAAAAAGAGGTCTCAGGCACGCTAAAAGCAGTAGACATTCACCTTAATGTCTGGCTTGAGGAAGCGTCTGTAACAGATGACGAGAAGACCACGAAATACGGAAAAATGCTGGTGCGCGGTGACACAATTGTGTTTGCCTCGCCAACTGACTAATATGTGATTTTATGCCTAAGAGAAACGGAAAACCTTCTTTCGGAAAACGAAATAAACCGTTACATACGCTTTGCAGGCGCTGCGGAAAGCACTCCTTCCACAAAAAAGATGAAATCTGCTCTGCATGCGGCTTTGGAAAAACTGCAAAGATTCGAAAATACAGCTGGCAGTCAAAGTCAGGCGTGACTTCTAAGACGAGAAAACTGTAAAATCGATACTTCTGAACTATATATGGGCTGTGCACATATAGGGTTTTATATGATATTGGCGGACATAAAAAACATCTTAGAGCCGGTCGCAATAATTGTGACAGCAATACTGCTTATTTTAAATTTTTCTTTTGTGAGCATTATTCTTTTGTCCATACTGATATCAATATCATTTAAACCTTAATTCCACCAGTCTCTGACTGGTGGCGTGAGCCCTAAGAAACATT
>CBDUVQ010000102.1:0-2426 GCA_965370715.1 uncultured archaeon | reverse complement strand
AAAGCATGGAATTTCCAACAGCAGCCAAATACTTCGGGAAAAAGCAAAAAGATATTGTAGACTTTTCTCTCGGCGAGCCAAAAGACAGACCGCCGGCATCTGTAATTGAAGCGTATATGCAGGCTGTAAGCGATGGCAGCAACACTTACGCGCCTGTTCAGGGCCTGCCCGAACTTAGGGAAAAAGTTGCAGAAAAGCTTTTGGATGAAAACAAAATTCCTGCAACTCCTGAAAAGATTTTTATAACCGGCGGGGCGAGCGAGGGAATCGCGTATTCTATAATGTCCCTTGCAGACAGGGGCGATGAAGTAATAATAGTCGAGCCAAGCTACCCTATAGTGGCTCCGATGGTGCGCTTTTGCGGCGCAAACCCTGTCAGCCTGTTTTTGAGCGAGGAAAACGCATTTCAGCCAGACCTTGAAAAGCTAAAGGAACTCATTACTCCAAAGACAAAGATGCTTGCTATCAACACACCCCACAATCCCACAGGCACTGTGTTCCGCAAAAAAGACTTGCGCGCAATATCCGAGATATTTCCCGGAAAAATACTTGTTGACGAGGTGTATGAAAACTTCACTTATGATGAGAATCATCACTCACTTGCATCCTTTTGCGATATTCCGGAAAACATAATCACTGTCAATTCTTTCTCGAAAACATACTGCATGTGCGGATACCGGGTAGGCTATCTACATGCAGAAGAAGAAACCATAAAGCACATGCTGAAACTCAAGCTGTTCATCTCAACCTGTACAAGCAATCCTGCACAAAAAGCAGCAATTGCTGCTCTTGAAGACATGAAGTTTCCGGAAATTATGGCTGAGAGATTCCGGGAGCGCAAAAACGCCATGGTTTCTGGCCTGAAGTCGCTCGGTTTGCCATTTACAGAGCCAAAGGGCGCGTTCTATGTTTTCCCGGATGTGTCCGCAATAGGCTCTGATGAGGATGCATTCGCTCTTTTCCAAAAGGCAGGTGTCCTTACAATGCCTGGACGCGTTTTTCATGAAAGCTATAAAGAAAATGTGCGATTCAGTTTCGTGGCAGATACAGAAGAAATCAAAAAAGGCATTGAAAGACTGAGGGAAAGTGCGCTATTTTAGCGCAGAAAGCAAAAGAAAGACTTAAAAAATTATCCCTACAAAGTAATTAAGTGTTTTTATGAATTCTGAAGTTATTTTGATGAAAAAAATTCTCGGCACACTAAAGGACATTGAAGAGAAACTGCTTGCTCTGGATGAGAAAGTAGAGGCTATAAAGAAAAAACCGTAATCTATATTACTTTGGTTTCTGTCAGCTTTATTTCTTTGCTGTTTATCTTAAGTTCGTGCGGCACTTTTGGATCAAAGTTAGTGTATCGCATCTTGTGCACAATCAGGGAGCGCATGGGCTTTTCCTCAAGATCAAGAAATACAAGCTGTATTATGCCGTCGCACTCGTAGGACTCCTTGTTTCCGGAATCAATATGTTCATCACTTTCTGTTTCGCAAAGCAGCAATGCTGACTTCGATAATTTGAGGCTGGACACAAGCTGCGCAAGGTATGCCCTGTATGATTTTTCGGTGTCAGAGAATATCAGCATCTTATTTACATCGTCTATAACTATCCTGTCAAGTTCAGGGTACTTTGAAATAAGATCCACAAAGCGCCCCATGCTGAGGTTGCTTTCACTCATCATGATGTTTTCTATAGCAAGATTTTTCCCAAGGTATTTTTTTATATCATTCAGGCTTTTTATTGACTCTGCTGCTTTGACCAGTTCATCCTCATTTTCACTAAGAGATACATAGCAACATTTTTCTCCATTTCTTGCACCTTCAAGCAGAAAATTCAATGCAACAAGTGTCTTTCCTGTACCCGGCCCTCCGCCAAGTAATGTAACAGATTTTTCCGGCAACCCTCCTGAAAGGAGCCGATCCAATTTTTTAAGTCCGGTTGTAACTCTCATTTTAATCTTCCCTGAATTTCGGTATTCCTTTAAATGATTTTTTTATTCTTGATAACAAAAAACAATCACTGTTTAGCGTAAAAATAGTGGATGGAATTTTTTTGTCCAACTCTTTTATCTTGAATAATTGCAGCACCTTCTTGGGCATCATTATCCTGTTGCTGTTGCCAAGCTTTCCTGTCGTGAGGCTGTGCTTCAATGTTTCTGTGTTGCAAGGCAGGACAATAAGGTCGCTTGTGTTGTTCTGAATTATTTTGTATTCTTCCCTGCTGATTGAAAGCTTTAACTCAATGTCGTTTTTCCTGACATCTATGTTCTTTATTTCTGCCATCAGTTATCTGGTTTATCAAAAGATTTAAACGTTTCGCAGTTTTTGATACTTTTACAGTATAAGTTGATGTATTTTTGCAGGGCATCAAGCATAAATTAAATGAAATCCAAGTTTTTTTATGAGAACTGCTGTTGCAATGGGATTCTATCC
>CBDUVQ010000101.1:0-2437 GCA_965370715.1 uncultured archaeon | reverse complement strand
CATACCCCCACACATTTTTGTTAGAGAACAGCTTCAAAAGAAAAGTGCTTACCAGGGATTTGACGACGATGCCTTGTATGATTATACCAAGAGATTTTATAGGTTCGCTAAATCGCTCACACCGGAAATTTACAAGCCGCTATTAAAAAATATTGAGAATATGATTCGCGAAAGAAAATCCGTTTCTGATGATATTATATCTTTTGCAAGAAGGGAAGAAATGATAAATAACAAGGGCGAAATATCACAAAAAGATGCTCAAATAATAGCACTGCATTTTTCAAAAAAGTTTGAAAATGACCTGAAAGAGACAAAGAAAATTGTGGAGAAAATAAAAATAAAACATACAGGATTATAAGCAACAGAAGTTATTTCTGATACCATATCGTCTTCTTGCCCTTGTGCGCGTATTTTTCAGGGCCTTCTGATTTGTAGATGTTTTCCGATTCCGGAACCGTGTACAGGTTTTTTGATTTTGGAGAATATTCGGGTTTACTGTCTGCAATACCGTAAACTGCGCCCAACAAGTCAACCGATGCATATGGCTGGCTTGAAATATCAGCGCCCTGAACTTTTGTGGGGTTGCTCTCGCCCTCTGCAGAGACGAACTTTATTGTCCGAAGAACATCAGGCGGCATGAGAAAAAACTGGTCCTCACTCATTTTTGAGCCATCAATTATCGACCATGCAAGTTTTGTGCCTGCAATCTTTGCGCACGCAAGATTCGCCCCTGATATGTCGCACCATGAAAGGTCTGCCTCCTCAAAATTTGTGTCCTCTAGATGGGAATCCCGAATGGTCGTAAAATACATATATGCTTTTGAAAAATTCGTGTTTCTTAGTGTTGCCCCGATGAAAAACCCGTTCATCAAATCTGCGTTTGAAATGTCTGCGTTTGTCAAGTCGCACCATGAAAAGTTGCTGTTCTGAAGAACAGAGTTTTTGAGAATTATGCCATTCAGCTTTTTACCGCCGAAGTCTGCGTTCGCAATAATTATTGAAGAAAAATCCCGTTTACCTTTTGAATACTCGTCCAAAACAGTTTTGACGTCTGTCTTTTTCTTCTCACCGTAGTCTTTGGCAGGGCTTTGCGCAGCCCCGGCAAAGTTTGTGTCCTCTGTGTATGCACATGTAAAATTTGCTCCTGTAATTGTTGCAAGAGAGAAGTTCGCGCCCTTCAGGTTCGCGCCGCTAAAGCAGGTGAGTGAAAGCTCTGCACCAACAAAGCTTGCACCCTCAAGATTTGCATTGGCAAATGTTGAGCCAATAAGCTTTGCGCGCTTAAAGTTCGCGCCCGCAAGATTCATATTTGAAAAATCCTGGCTGAGTGACACGCAGTGACTGAAGTTTCTTTCGCCGTCCTGGTAGCGCTGCAATATCTCGTCTTTTTGGAGTTGACGAATTATCGGGATTTCAGAGTCCTTGTCATCCATAATACCACTTTTTACGGCAGAGAATATATTGAGGGAACTACGGACAAACCTAAATCCCAAAAAAGCCTCTAGTATTCTCTCCGCAAGTCTTCATGACTTCGTCTTTGGTGAGTTCTTTCACCTTTGCAATCTTTTCAGCCACTATATTAATATTGAGAGGCGTGCCGCGTTTTCCGTCTCCGAACCACGGCGAGTCTGTCTCAAGAAGAATGCGCTCGAGCGGAAAGTCGCGCGCAATCTTTTTGTGGTTTTTGCTTCGTGCGATGAGGGGGCCAATTGAGATAAACCAGCCATTGTTTTTAACGCGCTCAAGATATTCCCTTGAGCCGTAAAGGTGCATCAGAACTTTTTTTGGCTTTTCTTCTTCAAGGATTTTTATGCAGTCCTCAGTAGAGTCGCGCGAGTGTATGACAACAGGCTTGCCAAGCTCTTTTGCAAACGCAAGCATTTCGCGGAAAAGGAGTTTTTGTTTTTCGCGCCAGTCTTCTTCCTTTACCCAGTGATAATCAAGCCCTATTTCACCGATTGCGAGAGTGATGTCTTTGTGTTCTCTTACTTTGTTAAGATATTCTTTTTTTTCTTTTTCAGAAAGCTCTTTGATGTATTCCGGGTGCAGGCCGAATGTTGCAAACACAAAGCCTTTGTGCTTTTTCACAATTTCCACAGTCAAACCAAAATCCTTTGGGTGCGCGCACGATGTGATGACTGCGTCAAGATTTCCTTTCCATGACTCAATCACTTCATCGCGGTCAGGGTTAAAGTCCTTTTGCTCAAGGTGGCAGTGTGCGTCTATCATGTGAATACTTTTGCAGGGATGTTTTTATTTACAAGGGCAGAATGGTTATGGTTAGTCATTAACAGTAACAAAAATCGCAATTCTTCGAAAGCTGATAATGTTTGTTTAAACGTCTAGAGAAAACTATATATAGTAAGTAAAGACAAAAAGGGTATTTAGTCCGAGCGCCGCAAGAACCCTGCCCACTTTAGTGGGCAGTTGAATTGCA
>CBDUVQ010000100.1:0-2486 GCA_965370715.1 uncultured archaeon | reverse complement strand
GCAGTATCCGGATGCAGTGAAGCAGGCAATATTGAGGCAGAACTTGCAGGCTGCAAAACATCTTCAGAACCCTTCTATGATACTTGTTGCGCGCAGGTTGCCCTAAAGTTTTCTTCAGCAGAGGTTTGCAATTCAATAGGCAATTGGGCTGTTCGAGATGGATGCATAATTTCTGTTGCTCTGGCAAAACAAGATATTCTTCTTTGTGATTCTGTAAGCGACCAGACAAAAAAGACCACATTACAGGACAAGATGTGCAAGGCAATGATTTCAGGTAATCCGGAATACTGCGATGAAATCACTTCTTTTATCGGGGCAGCCGGTTCTGCGACCAGAGGGACATGTTATGCGTTTCTTGTTGAGAAGCAAAAGAATGCAAGCTTGTGCGACCGGCTTGAGAAAAGTAGTGCAAAAAACTATTGCGTCCTTGTTGCAGCGAATGTTACAGGAGACATAAAACCATGCAACACACTGTGGGATGGCTCTGCAAAGGGCAGGTGCTATGCAGTTGTGGTTGAAAAGAAAAAAGATCCGAAACTTTGCGAAGGCCTTAAGACAAATGATGCAAAAGGGCACTGTTATCTTGCGGCAATAAATGTATTGGGGCTGGTTGAAGATGTGGAATGGTGTTCAATACTGCCGTCAAGGTACGACAAAGACGAGTGCTTCACAAGTTATGCAACCTCAACAGGAGAGTGGCAGTATTGCGAGAATGTTCTGGCAGAGTCCGGAAAATGGGCGTGCTATTCTGAGGCGGCAATCAAGGCAAAGAATGCAGATGTGTGCGAAAAGTCATACGGCGATCTTCGGGATAAGTGTCTCATAGCTGTTGCAGAATCAACGCAGGACTTAAGTGTTTGCAGCAGGCTATCTGAATCCTATCTTCGCTATGTGCCTGTTTCTGATTTGGGGTATTGCTCTAAGTTTTTTATGGATGTTTCCTGACAGCAGGGATTTACTGGCAGAGAAAGTTCGTTAGAAATCTAATTCCCTAAAACAACTGCCCTGCTAAGAAATACATTTTCTCTTTTAACGGGCTTGAACCCTGTTTCTTTTGCAATGCCTATTGTGTTTTCAAATGCTTTTTCTGAAACATGAAATCTGGGCTCTATAATAAATATTTTCCCGCCTGGTTTAAGTATTGATTTTATCTCCCTAAAGAACTTCTTTTGATCCGGAACCTCATGAACCATGTAAAAAGCTAAAGCAAAATCAATGTTTTCTGAAAGCCCTATTTTATTTTTTGTGCATTTATGCAATACAATATGTTTTTCAATTTCTTTTCCTTTAATCTTGCTTTTTACTTTTTCAAGCATGCCTTCCTGCAGGTCTGCTGCAATAACTTTGCCGGTTTTGCCGACCATTGCAGCCATCTCTATTGAAAAAAAACCAGGACCGCATCCAACATCCAAAACAGACATACCTTCCCGAATATAATTTTTCAGGAGCCTTTTAGGGTTGTGGGCAAGCTTTCTAAAAACATTGTCAAGGCTTTTGGCATTTTCAACAGGGCACACGCGCCTGTTTCTGTTTTTTTCTTTCATAATTATGAAATAGATTAATGATTTATTTAATTGTGTTATGAAATAAAACAACATCAATTTTTTAGATAAATCAAGAAATAGTATTTTTCTAAAAGGAATTCGTTACTTTACTTTTTCTGATTTCTTTTTGAGTTTTTCTATTTCCTTTTTTAACTCAATCATCCTGAGTTCGCGCCCTATTGCCATTTTATAGAATTTTTCCAGCTCTTCAACTTTTTCATGCACCTTTTTTTCTGCATTTTTGCGCTCGGTGATGTCTCTTGCTGCAGCAAATATACCAATAACCTTTCCTGTTTCATCCTTGTAAACAGACGCATTATATAATACGGATGTTATACTGCCGTTTTTGTGTTTCATCTCCAAGGGATAATCTATAACAATACCTTTCTTAAATACCCGTTCATAACCCTCTTTTGCTTTTTTCGGTTCAGTAAAGTTTTCGGAAAAATCAGAACCAATTAATTCTTTTCGTGTTTTGCCGGTAGCATTTTCTGTTGCTTTGTTCACATCTGTTATCTTTCCATCAGGACCAATCGTGACCAGTGGGTCAAGACTTGCTTCAATTAGACTACGGGTGTAGGTCGCCGCTTGATGAATTCCTTCTTCTACATGCTTGCGCGCGCTCATGTCTCTAAAAATAGCCAAAACACATGGTTTTCCGTCAACATCCACAACTGCTGAATTGATGCTGACAGGAATTCTTTTCTTGCCTTTTGTCAGGACTTCTGTTTCAACAATGAGAATCTTTCCCGCAGCATGCTTTTTGAAATCATCCATTGTTCTTTTTACTAAATCTTTTGGATGAAGCTTATCCGCCTTCATTGAAAGTATTTCTTTTCGGGAGTATCCTGTGAGTTTTTCAGCTCTTTTGTTGCAATCAATTAGTTTTTTAGTCCGAGCGCCGCAAGAACCCTGCCCACTTTAGTGGGCAGTTGAATTGCA
>CBDUVQ010000099.1:0-2499 GCA_965370715.1 uncultured archaeon | reverse complement strand
AGGCTCAAAGCCTCGAAAAGGCTTGACGGAAGGGCTCTTGATGAAATGCGCCCAATAAAAATTGAAATAGGCATAAGCGAAAATGCAGAAGGCTCTGCTAAAGTGACAATCGGGGATACTGTTGTCATTGCAGGCGTCAAGATGGCTACCGCAGAACCATATCCTGACAGTCCGGATAAAGGTGTCATGACAACCTCTGCAGAATTTATGCCGTGCGCATCCCATAAATTCGAGGGCGGAAGGCCGGGCGAGGTCGAAGTCGAGCTTGCACGGGTTGTTGACAGAGGTATAAGGGGCTCAGGATGCCTTGATTTTGAAAAACTTTGCATAACTCCAAAAGAAAAAGTGTGGCTAAGTTTTCTGGACATACTTGTGCTGGACCATGACGGAAACCTTATAGATGCAGCAGGAATCGCAGCAGCAGCAGCTTTTCTTGATGCAAAATTCCCTGCACTTGATTCAGAAGGCAAAGTAGACAGAAGTGTCCCGCTCACAGACAAGAAAATCCCTATGTCAGGAATTCCTCTTGCAATAACGATTCGAAAAGTCAACGGGGTTCTTATGCTTGACACAACAGAAGCTGAAGAAGATGCTGTTGACGCGCGCATAACAATCACAACAAAGGACAATGGAAACATAACCTCCATACAAATGGGTGGCATCGGCGGCTTTACTGATGCTGAAATAGCTGAGGCTGCAAAAATCACAGAAAAAACAGCCAAAAAATTGCGCGATGAGGTCTTCAAAAAGGCTTTTTAAGTTTTCGTAACTATGGTCTATTAAGGTGTTTTCAAGATGGCTACAAAAAAAGTAAAGAGTACAGGAAGATTCGGCGTAAGGTACGGACGGAGAATCAGGGTAAGATCTCTTGAAGTTGAAAAGACCCTTAAAATCAGGCATGAGTGCCCAAGCTGCACAAAAAAAGCGCTCAAGCGGATTTCAGCAGGAATCTGGGGCTGCAGAACTTGCGGCCTGAAAGTAGCTGGTGGGGCGTACTCGCCGGAGTTTGCAAAAAAACGGCCTGTAATCGTTGCAGCCAAAGAAACAAAGCCGGAAACTAAAGTAGCCGGTAAAGCGGAGGAATAATTATGTATGTATGCTACACATGCGGTGCGCCTGTTGAAGTGAAAAAGATTATCGGAAGCATCTTCTGCCCGAAGTGCTCCGGAAAAATCCTTCTTAAGACGCCCTCGAGAACAGTAAGAACAATAAGCTGCGATTAATTCTGCGGTGTTTCTATTGCATTCAGCCATCATAAGCTTTGATTTTCCTGAAAAGAAGAAGGGCATTATCTTTGATTCTGTAAAGCCTGACATCACATCAACTGAACGGGCAAATACAACGCTTTTGAATGGAAATGAACTTTCTGCAAACATACAGGCAAAGGATGTTGTTGCCCTTCGCGCTGCAGTAAATACTTTATTGCAGATGGTCTCTGCAAGTGAGAAAACTATTGATGCAACAGTTAAAAAAGAGGTGTAGATTATGAGTGACCAGGTTTCTGATTTAAGCGGACAGTTTCAGGCACTACAGCAGCAGTACCAGACAATTGCCATGCAAAAAGAGCAGAGTGCGCTCCAGGTTCTAGAGCTTGAGCGCGCTGGAAAAGAGGTTGAGGCTTCCACTGGCGATGTCTTCAAGGCAGCAGGGCCAATACTTCTCAAGGCAGACAAAAAAATTGTGCAGGAAAGCCTCAAAGATGAAATAGAAACAGCTGCAATCAGGATGAAGCGCCTCGAGACCCAAGAGAAAAGTGTGCGCGAGAGGCTTGAGGAAATGCAGAAGAAGCTGATGGAGACATACAAAGTCCAGAAATAGTTAGCACTTTATCTCCAACCAATTTTGTGTCTGCTCCAAACATCTATGGACTCTCGTGTTTTGGATGTTCGTGCCCTATTCTTTTCCTGTTTTTCAGGTTTTCAATATGGGCAACTTTTTCTTCCAGAAACTTGTCAAAATCCAAGCCATATTTTTCAATCAATGTGGACGTGTGCTGCCCGCCCAAAAAATGAGGCATGAGTACATAAGTCGTGCCTTCATTGTATAATTCCAGTGCTTTGTCAATATCATGTGAAACAACAATTATGATAGATTTATCATTGCATTCCCGGATTTTGTTGACAAGAAATAAATTAGTGTCAAAGTCAGGTATTGTTGAAATCAGCATCTTGGCTTTCGATAGATTTAGTTCATTCAGGAATTCAGAGTCACTGGCATCACCGTACCTGCAATCAATCCCTTCTTTTGCCAGAGCGATTATGGTTTCCGGATTATAGTCCACAACCAAAAACTTATTGCCTGTTGTCCTGAGAAAATTAAGCAAGTCATATCCAACGCGGTTATATCCAAAAAGGATAATATCATAAGTGTCGATTTCATGATATCTGTGTTCATCCACCTTTTTGCCTTTTCTTTCAAATATCTTCAGGTATCCTGAAATATGAGGATATATTTTGTTGGCATAAAGCATCATATAGGTAGAGCCGGCAATGGTTATCA
>CBDUVQ010000098.1:0-2557 GCA_965370715.1 uncultured archaeon | reverse complement strand
TGGGAAGGGGCGAGAGGTAAGATTGTCAATCGTAATTTTATTGATGATTTGATAAAATATTTTGATGATGAGAAAATTCGTGCCCTGATTCAGCTTCAGGAAAAGCTCGGTGTCACAATGTGCAGGAAGCGAAGAAAAGGAGGAATCGGAATATACCCTCTTGACAAGATTAAATTGCCAATCACTTTCACGACAATGAATGCAGACAAAATAAAGTTTCGTCCTCTTGAATATCCTGATGAGATAACGGGAAGGGAGATTATCGAAAAACATCCGACAGGGCGCGAGTACGGGCACATAATTGAGAAACAAAAAGAGTTTCCTGTATTTATTGACGCAACCGGGAAAATAATGTCAATGCCTCCGGTAATCAACTCGCATGATATTGGAAAGATTACAGAAAAGACAAAAGACATCTTCCTTGAGGCAACAGGACCGGATCTCCTGACACTCATGCAGGCAATAAACATAATTTCATCCGCTCTCGCTGATGCCGGCGGAAAAGTCTGTTCAATGGATGTTGTCTACAAGGACAAAAAAATTACAACACCAGACCTCAAGCCATCAAAAATGAAGATTGACGCCAAATATATTAACAAGCTTCTTGGCATGGATTTCTCAGAAAAGGAGCTGAAATCAATTCTTGCAAAAATGGGTTTTGGCTACGAAAAAGGCAGTGTGTTTGTTCCGGCATACAGGACAGACATACTTCATCCGATTGACATTGTTGAGGATATTGCAATTGCATATGGCTATGAGAATTTTGCAGAGGAGATACCAAATGTTTCGACAATAGGCACTGAATCAAAGAGTGCAATATTCCGGAGAAAGACTGCTGAAGTTATGGTTGGGTTCGGCTTTCTTGAGTGTATGTCTTATCACCTTTCAAATAGGGATGTTCTTGTTTCAAAAATGAATTCTTCGAACAAGGACCTTGTGCAGGTCAGCAATGCAGTCAATGCAGAATATGACGTGCTGCGCCAGGGCATTCTTCAGGGGCTCATGAAGGTTCTTTCTGAAAACACTTTGCACGAATACCCGCAAAAACTGTTTGAAATTGGAGAAACTTTCAGGCATGAGCCTTCATCAGATACAGGCACAAGCGAGACCATTGTGCTTGCAGGAGTTGTGGCGTCAAAGTCTGCGGGATTTACAGATGCAAAGGCGATTGTTGAGGGGTTGCTTCGCGCAATAGGAAAGGAATGCGCCTTTAAGGGCATGAAGAACTCATCCTTTCTTACAGGGCGTTCAGCAGAGATTCTTTACAATGGCAGACCAGCAGGTTATGTCGGCGAGATGCACCCAGACGTTATTTCAAACTTCGGCATTGAGATGCCTGTAGCTGGCTTTGAAATCAGGCTTGACGTTCTCACAAAATAAATTATATAACCTGCGCCGTCCAATATTTGTCAGGTAGCCTTATTTATAGAGGGAGATTATGCAGCTTAGAGGAATTTTAAAGCGAAAGGTTGGCGAGACTCATGCACGCGAGCGCATATTTTCTGAAGAAGTAAAGCGCTTTCGCATAGAGAATGCAAACAAGATTCTCGTGCTGCCTGCAATGAAGACCATACAGGACACAGACATAATATATCCGCTGATTGCACCATTTTCATATGTTCGCATAAAATGGGATGAGGAGTCAAAATCACTTGTATATTGCATTGAGGAGCCGCACATAACTCCTGAGGAGAGAAAAATAGCTGATGAAATAGAGGACGGGCTTGCGAGAATTGTGGAGTCAAACATGGACAAGCTCCGGAGTCAGAAAACTTCGCTTGAGTATATACAGGGAAAGGTCAATGAATTGATTGACGAATACGGGCTTGTGTTTCTGCCAGGGCAATATACGCGAATAATGTATTATGTGTACATCAATTTTGTCGGCCTAAACAGGCTTGAGCCCATTATGCATGATTCTTACATAGAAGATGTCGGCTGCGATGGTGTAGGGGTGCACTTGTATGTTTCACACAAGAAATACGGAAACCTGAGAACAAATGTGATTTACCAGAAGCCAAAAGAACTTCAGGAGTTTGTGGTAAAACTTGCCGAGCGTTGTGGAAGATATGTATCCTATGCAGAACCTCTGCTTGACGGGACACTTCCGGACGGCTCTCGTGTCAATGCAACTCTTGCCTATGATGTTACAACAAAAGGGCCAACGTTTTCAATAAGAAAGTTCCGCGATGTGCCTTACAGTGCAGTTGATCTCATACGCCTTAAAACAGCATCTTCCGAGATTATGGCGTATCTTTGGTATGTTATTGAGCATCGCTCAAACATTCTGGTGTGCGGCGGCACAGGCGCAGGCAAGACCTCATTTTTGAACTCAATAGTATCCTTCATCCCGCCTGAGGACAAGATTGTTTCAATAGAGGACACCCGCGAGCTTAACCTTGTGCACGAGAACTGGATACCTGCTGTTGCGCGCATAGGCTTTGGCACCATGGCAAATGATGGGACGCGATATGGTGAGGTTACGATGTTCAGCCTGCTTAAGGAAAGCTTTAGGCAGAGGCCGGATTATGTTGTTGTTGGAGAGGTTCGGGGCGTT
>CBDUVQ010000097.1:0-2644 GCA_965370715.1 uncultured archaeon | reverse complement strand
TGTGTAATATGCAGTTGATATTTTCCAGTCCCGAATCACATTCACTCTCATCGATTCCAGTGCTTCCTCTGCTTTTTTGATATAGGCTTCGGCAAGGTTTGGATTTGGCTCTATCAGGCTCAGACCTTTCCTTTTTCTGGCGCACCATTTTATTTTATCCATTCCTTAGCACCGCCTTCACAAACTGCTCTAAACCGAGAAACACGACATGGTTTTTTAATATTTCTTTTAGCAGAACATCGTTTCCCACGTTCTTTTCAAATGTTCTCAAGGGATAGCATTTCACGCTTACATCCACACCGTAAAGTTCGGAGACTTTTCTGATTCCGGGAACATCGCATTTTCCTGCAATAAACACATCCAAGTCAGAGTGCTTTTTTTCAATCCCCTTTGCATAGCTTCCAAAAATAATCCCAATTCCCGAAATAAGCGGGCTTATCTTATCTATTATTTCTTTTATCATCAGCTTTTTCTCAAAAAAAGTTATTGCCTTGTACTGCTCTGCAAAGAACATATATCTTTGGCAGGATGTACTTCTTTTCAGCAAATAGTCTTTTGTCTTGCCTTTTGTCGTTGATGCAATTATTCCTTTATGCTCTAAAGCCTCAAGAACAAGTTGGGCAGTTCGCGGGCTTATCATGAGCAGTTTTTCAACTTCGCGGATATGATATCCTCGATTATATCCGTCAGTAAATAAAGAAAGCACTCGCAAGTGATTTTCAGTTATGTTTAATTTATCATACATATGTATACTTTATAATACAATAGTATTTAAGCTTTTGGGTGTCTCGTTCTATCCGAATGTGTTGCCTCAGAATCTATCTACTAATTTAGTAGTATTTAGTTAGTATTAACAAAAAATGTCTGCTGCGAAAAACTATCTCTCAAGAATCTGAACTTCTGCGTCTTCCCCGACCATGCGCTTGAATTTCCACGGGTCTGCCTTGACAACCTTTCCATAATGCATTGGCACAACAATCTTTGGCTTTATGACTGTTGTTGCCTCAGCCGCCTCTGCCTCATCCATTGTGTATGTCCCGCCGATTGGAAGAAGCGCAACCTCTATATGCTGGTCTGCCAAATCTTTCATCTCAGGTATGAGGTCTGTGTCGCCTGCGTGGTATACTTTCTTGTTGCCAAGTGTAAGAATATAGCCGACTCCAGCGCCTTTCGGGTGGTACGGCTTATCAACATTGTACGCAGGCATTGTCCGTATCTTTATGCCATAGACCTCGAACTTGTCCACCTGCTGCACACCCTTTGAGTCAGGCACTTTTTGCGCAATCACGTCGGGCATGACTACAAGCATGCCGGGTTTTTTTAGCTTGTCTATTGACTTTTGGTCAAAGTGGTCATAATGCCCGTGTGTAATAAGAATCAGGTCTGCTGGCCCGCGTGCACCCTCAATCTCATAAGGGTCTATGTATATTGAACGATTGTCATACTTTATCTTAAATGATGCGTGCCCGAGCCATTTTATGATCACTCTGCCAAGATCTAAGGTGTCGGTCATAGTAACTTATTGTCTGGCAACGGATATATATTTGAAATAAGCCCATAACAAGTGCATGAAGGGAGTGACATACGTAATTCTCGCGCAAACATGCTTTGCGCTGATAGGTGTGTTCACAAAATACATCGGCTCATCAATGAATTCACTCACTCTAAGCTTCTTTCGGGTTTTTCTCGCATCAATATTTCTCCTTATTGTCGCAATCGTTTTTCGAAAAACAAAAGAATTAACAATCACCAAAAAAGACATTCTGCCTTTCTTCACACTCGGCTCACTATTCGCCCTTGACTTTATTTTCTTTGTCTGGGCATTACAACATACCTCTCTCGGAGAAGTTGGGCTTTTGGTTTCAATCACGCCTGTAATGGTCTATTTCATAGCCGCACGGTTTTTGGGTGAAAAAATAAGCAAAAACGGTTTTGTAGCGCTTGGCGCAGTGCTTGCCGGAATATATGCGATTAATTTCGCAGGCACCGGCGGAGCCGGCAACTCTCACGTTTTTGGCAACATTCTTGCATTAATTGGTTGTATCTTTGTCGCAGGGCATGTAACATACATGCGCTTTGAGGAAAGAAATCATTCCTCCCTTGACACGATTTTCTGGCCAATGGTATTTGGAACAATCATACTTCTTCCTGTGATGCTGACATTCAATTACGCTGTTGTTCCGCAAACAGCATACATCTGGGTTCTCCTGCTAGGCGTTGTCTCAACAGGCATTGGATACATGCTCGTCTCCCTTGCCCTCAAAAACATGGAAGCGCACACATACTCTCTTGTAGGCACAATAGCATTTCCTTTAATCTCCATAATATTCGGCGCATTCTTTTTTGGTGAGGCGCTGACAACAAATATAATAATCGGCGGAAGTTTCATGCTCTTGTCTGCATTGATTGTGCATTATGAAAACCGCAAGATCGGGATTGACAGAGGATTGTTGCGCAAAGTAAACCAGAAATTGCATAATTTGTGAGAACTAAAGTCCTCTTTCTTTCAGCGCACCCACAATAAAAGGCAGAACCATAGTCACATCAGCGACAACTGTGCAGTATTTCGAGTTCTTAGAAAGCTTTCCCCACGAGATGCCCTCGCGAAGCTCTGCCCCTGAAAGCCCGCCATGCTCCGGGCGGT
>CBDUVQ010000096.1:0-2650 GCA_965370715.1 uncultured archaeon | reverse complement strand
AGGTTGTCTGCCTTATTTCTGTTATTTCTGAGAATGATGAAAGCTATATGTTCCACGTACCAAATATTGGTATGACCTCCATTCAGGCAGAAGCCATTGGCCTGCCACTGATTCAGGTAGAGACAAAAGGCGTGAAAGAAGAAGAGCTTAAAGACCTGAAAAGCGCGATAAAAAAAGCAAAAAGCAAATATAAAATTGAAGGCGTTGTCACAGGCGCAATCGCATCAGAATACCAGGCAAAGCGAGTCCGTAAAATATGCGCTGAGTTAGACATTGTTTCCGTTAACCCGCTCTGGCAGAAAGACCAGAAAACACTTCTTGAAGAGATTGTAGAAAATAAATTTGATGTGATGATAACAGGCATTTTTGCATACCCTCTTGATGAGACCTGGCTTGGCCGAAGGCTGGATGCAAAGACAATCGAAGATTTAAACAAACTAAAACGAAAATACGGCATGAACCCTGCAGGAGAGGGCGGGGAGATTGAAACAACTGTGCTTGATGCGCCTTTTTTCAAAAAGAAAGTTAAAATTCTTGAACACGAAATAAATGCTGAAGGCAATGAAGGCATATTTGTAATCAAAAAGGCGAAACTTGCAAAGAAGTGAATCGTGGCAAGTATGAAACAATACGAATACTTCCCTCACACAGCAGACATGCGCTTTCGCTCGTACGGTAAGACATTGGAAGAAGCGTTTGCAAATGCGTCCCTTGCAATGTTTAATATCATGATTGAAACTGAAAAAGTTAGCCCCCAATTAGAGAGAAAAATATCTGTTCATGCAAAAGAAAAAGAAAGCCTCCTTTTTGATTTTCTCGGCAAGTTCCTTTTTCTTCTGGATTCAGAAAACTTTGCGCTTAACAAAGTTGAAAGCATCGAAATTGAAAAGAAAGAAGATGCTTATTTTCTTAACGCAGTTATTCTTGGCGATGAGCTTTGTGAAAAATACGAAACAAAAACGCAGGTCAAGGCAATAACATACAATGAGATGCAGATAAGGCAGGAAAATGGAATCTGGGTTATAAGTGCTGTTGTTGATGTATGACTTTGTGTATAATGTTTAACTTTATTGATTATTTCTATAAACATATGATATATTTATATATGAATATAACACTTATTTATGTATGTCTTTGCCGCACGGCATAAAAATACATGATACTACGCTTCGCGACGGCGAGCAGATGCCGGGCGTAGTATTTAGCATTGAGGAAAAAATAAGCCTTGCAAAAAAGGCAATTGAATTTGGCGTTGACATAATAGATGTCATGCCCGTTGTTTCTGATTCAGAGTTTCGTGTCACAAAAGAGCTTGCACAGTTGTTCGGCAACAAAATCTCTGCAACATGCCGCAGCAAAAAAGAAGATATTGACCTTGCAATCAGTGCGGGCGCGAAAAGGCTGACTTTGTTCTCGCCAGTTTCTGATTTGCACATAACCCAGAAATTAAAGATTGACCGCGCGGAGAATATCAGGCGAAGTGTTGAGATGATTGATTATGCACTCTCCCGAGGGGCTATTGTTGATTTTGCAGGCGAGGATGCCACGCGCGCTGACTTGGGCTACCTAAAGGAATTCCTTCAGGCAATACACAAGAAAATAGGAATATTTTTTATTGCAGACACAGTAGGCTGCCTTACGCCTGAGTCCACGAGAAAGCTTGTCTGGTATGTAAAAAACAACTCCTCGTGTTTAGTCGGCCTGCATATGCATAATGACTTTGGCATGGCAACTGCAAACACGCTTGAGGGAATTCGTGCGGGGGCAGACGTCTTTTCAGGAACATTCACTGGGATAGGCGAGCGGGCAGGGAACGCGCCTATTGAAGAGGTATGCGTTGCCCTAAAATACCTTTACAGAATCGAGTGTGATTTCAAATGGAAGCTTGAAATGCTGAAAGAAATATGCGACACAGTGCAGAAACTCTCTGGCATAAAACTGCAAAAGCACAAGCCGCTTGTCGGGGAAAATGCGTTTTCGCATGAATCAGGCATCCACGTGGACGGGGTGCTGAAAAACGCGCGCACCTATGAGTTTCTGGAGCCGGAGGCTGTGGGGCATAAACGAAGGATTGTTATTGGAAAGCATAGCGGAAGAAAAGGGTTGCAGCACATTGCCGGCGAGAAGGTTTCTCTGGAGGGCTTGGCTCCTGATGTTGAGCGCGCCATGAAAGAAATTAAAAAGATATATGAAAAGAAAGAAAACATTTCAAAAGAGGAACTTCAATCTATACTTTTGGATTTGAAAAAACAGCATGTAAGGGTGTTGGCGTGAGTGGGAAGTTGTTGTGGTTGGTGTATAAACGAGTCCGCGTAGGTTTTGCATTCATGGGCTTTATTCTCATGTATTCTTTCTACACTGTTGGATTTAACAATAGCCTATTGTTCGTGGCTCTGTCAGTTTTTTTTGCTGAGCTTTTCGGCGCATGTTATAATGACAGTCAGGATTTTGAGGAAGACGTTTTAAATAAAAGAAATGATAAGCTGACTGTGCGAAATGTTGTGACAACCACCCAAATGAAATGTGTGGCTTTCTTAATGCTCTTTGCAAGCATCATAACAGCCAGCGTTTCTTTTTTCCTCCCTATTGCACTGCTTTATTTATTATTGATGTGGGCATACTCAAATCCGAAAATTAGGCTAAAAAACCA
>CBDUVQ010000095.1:0-2864 GCA_965370715.1 uncultured archaeon | reverse complement strand
AATAACCTATAATGTTGTGTTTTATAACTGTGACATAATTACGTCTTAGCACAGAATTTAGTTGCATCAAAAAGAATATAAATGTAGGTGGGGGACATTAGCGCTTTCTTTCCAAAAGAAATTCAACCAGCGCATGTATCTTCTCTTTTCCCGCGCTTTCAGGAAGAACAGCTTCTGCGTCGTTCCATGCTTTTTCAACAAGCTCTTTTGCCTGCTTTTTTGCGTATTTTATTGAGCCTGTTTTTTCAAGTATCGTGATTGCTTCCTCTGCGAGCTTTTTATCAGATGTGTGCATGTTAAGTATTTCCTCAAGGCGATTTGCATCCGCTTTTGGCGCGTTCTGCATTGCATGAACAACCATGAGAGTGCGCTTGCCCTCTTTAATATCATTGCCAAATGATTTTCCAAAGGCCTTGCTGTCTTTATGCGTGATGTCAAGAACGTCATCCTGTATCTGGAAACCGACACCTATTCTTTCTGCAAGTGTGCCAAGCGCGTTCCCCTGCTCTTTTGTCCCGTCTGCAAAAACAGCTGCCATGCGCGCTGCCATGCGCGCAATGGTTCCTGTCTTGTATGCGCACATCTGAAGGTACTTGTCCTCATTCAGCCCTTCTGTATTTCCTCTGTGCCACCAGATATCCATTGCCTGCCCTATTGAGAGATTAATCATTTCCTCAGCGTATATGCGATATGCGCACGCCAGTATGGCATTATCAATTTCTTTGTGCTCAGCCAATGCATTTAGCGGAAGATAATACATTGCATTTCCTGCATTTATCGCAATATCCTCGCCGAAAGTCTTATGCGTGCATGGCTTTCCCCTGCGAAGCTCAGCAGAATCTTCAATATCATCTACCATAAGTGTGCCGTTGTGCACAACTTCAGGAATAACTGCAAAATCTAAATAATCATTAGGGTTTTTGCCAAGCGCCTCAACAACAAAAAGGAATAATGCAGGCCTCCACCTTTTCCCGCCCCGGTCAAGAAGGTCCCAAATCGGCTTAAGAATCGCATTTTCAATAGCACCCAAATCATGGGAGAATGAGGCTTTCCCGCCAATGGACTCAGCATAGTCTTTTGACGCGCTTCTTGCAATGTATTTTTCAATACGCGCGTCTATTTTTGGCTTGAGTTCTAAAAGCGTTTTTTCAATATCCATAAATACCAACAGAGAATTTAAACTAGAGACTTAAAACATTATATATTAGCTCAAACTCATAGTATTCTATGGTTTTTGAGTCGCTTGTTTTGCCTTCTCAGGCAGAATCAAAGCCCATTGAGATGCTTATATACGGTATGCTCATAACATCGGTCTCCATACTTGTCGCATACTATATCTTTCCTTCGCAGGCGTCCCTTGTTTTCCTGTTCTTTGTAACACTTGCATCGGTGCCGACAGTAGCAAAAATACTTCAGGATGAAGAAGAAATTGACGAGAGCGAAGAACACATCAATATTGGATTCTTTAAAAGGCACAGCAGGATAGTTGAGATTTACGGGTTTCTTTTTCTTGGCATATTGCTCGCAACATCATTCTGGTTTACTGCCCTGCCCGGATCTATGTCCGATACATTATTCCTAAACCAGATCAACACAATAGAAAGCATAAACGGCAATGTCGGGCGCGCTACCCTTGGTGGAAGTTTTGATGCAATCTTCCAAAACAACTTTCGCGTTGCATTCATCGCGTTTATTGCAAGCTTTTTCTTTGGCACAGGCGGGCTTTTTATCATTGCATGGAATGCTTCAGTGATTGGGGTTTTCATCTCTCTTGTTGCAAAAGAATTCAGCGCCACCTACATGTATCCTCTTTTTTTCGGGCACATTGACGCCCTCCTGTCTATTGCAATCCATGGCGTTCCTGAAATTGCAGCATATTTCATTGCCGCGATAGCAGGAGGAATACTTTCAGTCGGGCTTATTCGCGGAAAACATGATATCCGAGTAATCAGAGACTCTTTTCTGATGTTCGGGATATGCACTGTTATTCTTATCGGCGCGGCATTTATCGAGGCCTATATAACTCCTGCGCTTTAGGTCTCGTCTACCCCCCTATACTATGTTACTAGTTACAAGCCTGTTTTTCTAATGGTTCTTCCAGCAGTCACGCACTTCTTGTTAGAGAGAAGAGATTTTAAAACAAGAACACAAACCGAGCACACCTTTACCACACAGGGCTCAATATGCAAACAATATCGCTCCTCAAAAGGAACTGGTCACTCACCCATTCAGGCTCGTGTAAACCCAATATTCCAAACAGAACACCGGATTGTCTGAATGGTTAGGTTTAGACGGGCTTTTTCTTGCCTTCAAATTAAAGAAAATTATCAACAAAGCAGGATGTAACATCTTTACTGAATTGACACTATAGAAAACTTAGCCAATCTGTCCCGAAATGGCAACAGAACCCCTCCGTCGCCGTGGGAACTCACAATTTATTGAACTTAGCAAACAGTCGACGGTGCAAATATCCCGTCAGCTACAGCCATAACCCAGTACCCTGCCCCGGGATCCATCTTATCTTCGTAGCCAAGCGTAAATAATTGATTATCCCACCAGGTCCAGAGAGAAGTGAATGGCTTGTCCAGTAAGCTTGTTCCAAGTGAATAAAGCTCACAGTAAGCAGATTTGCCGTTTCCGAGTGGACCGTCGTACGATAGCAGCCCTTCTGTACCCCAATAACCTATGAGATTCCAGCCATTCACAATGTTCTTGCCAGGTGGTGTGTTTGGTCCTGCTTTGAACAAGCTTCCACCGATGGTAAGGACAGAGTCTTCTGTGGTTTTTACCCAATATCCCCAGCCAGGTAGCATTTCAGTCAGAGTATCAGTTGCAGGACCGGGGGTATATACAGACCATTCCTC
>CBDUVQ010000094.1:0-2868 GCA_965370715.1 uncultured archaeon | reverse complement strand
TTTTCAGCAGTTATTTTTCTTTTCACAAGAATGTTTCCAATGCGCGTATATCCCTGGTGCTGCCCGGCAAAGACATCGCGCTCTTTTCCGGAAGCCCAGCGAATAAGCTTTGCAGCAGTTATGTCTTTTATGTGCCATAAGTCTTTCTCGCCAAAGGGCGCCATTTCCTTGTTGTCGATTTCGATTGTGTTGTGAGATGAAGTTTTCCTGAATCGTGCTCTCTCCTTGTAGTCCCTGCTATATGTTCCTGTTCCTGAATCTGTTATGAATGTCTTGTCTCCTGCAAAAAGCTCGAAACTTAATGTGTCGTTGTGCCCGTGCCCCCCAAGGCCGCGAAGCCCAAGACCACCGCAATCTGCAAAAAGATGGTTGTTTTTGTCGCGCGATATAAAAAAGCCGCCATCATGAAATCCCAGGGATTTTGGCTCCATTGATTTTTGTTTTCTAAATTGATTTTTGCCTTCTGTACCGAGAAGCCAGAGCGATTCTTCATGGAACTTCTTTGCCTGCTTTTTGAAAAGGCTGTTTTTGAAAAGGACAGTTCCTGTTGACAAGTGATGCCTGTGGTCATTTATGTCTTTATCTTCTTCGAGTATAACAAGGCGTCCGTCATCTGCATCGCCTATCATAGGCGCTGTGCCATCGGGCTTTGTGTAGTGCGCAATGAAGCCAAGCATTTTAATGAGCTTTTTGCCAAACCATGCAGGCAGGGGAATTTTGTTTTTTTTGCAGAGAATGTGTGCGTGAATCGCGAAGTCAGACACAAAGCGGTGGTATGCTGTTGATTTTTCAAAGTCAACACCGTCAGCAAGAATCTGGTTTTGCATAGAGTCGAGAATGATTTCAAGTCCTTTGTCTTTCCACCTTTTGCTTTCATCAAAGGGCTTCAGGAAAAGTCCGATGTACAGAAGCCCTATGCCGTTTGAAAAATAGTGGTTGCCGCTGTATGTGCCGTTGTATTCTACGTTTTCCTCAATATGCCTTGCATGAAAATAAAGGCTCTTGAACATCTTTATTTTGAGCTCATCTGAAAATGCGTTTGAATCCCTGAAAAAATGATATGCCCAAATCCAGTTGGCTGCACGAATTGCGATTTCCATAGAGGTCGTCCAGTTTGCTGAGAAATCAACTGGATTTTTTTCTATCCAGTCTTCAAGCTCTTTTGCAAATTCATTTGCATATTTTTCATCATTTGTGTACCAGTACGCTTTTCCAAGAGTTACGAAGTGCTGACCTCTTGAGAGTTCCCACGGAATTTTTATGTCTGAGCCGTCAAAGCGCACAGTATTTATATCTCGATAGTATTTGTTGTCCCATGATTTTCCTGAAACAAAATCCGCGTTCCAAAGAATGTTTTTGCCAAGGCGCGTATTGCCGCTTCCAAGAAGGTCAAATTCATGTTTCATAGTTTGGTTTGCTTTTTTTATTGTGCGCTTTTTTTCGTCAGGGTATGTATTGAGTGCCGAAAGCAGAGCCGTTTTGTCGTTTTCAGAGAAAAAAAACCAGTTAGATGATTCTACTTTGTTGATAAGCGCCTTTATTGACTTTTCATTGGTTTTTTTAAGGAGTTTTGAGTCGCTCATTTTAGGTGGGCTGAAAGAATACCTTATTTTTCTGGCTTTATGGATTACATGCTTTTTTGCCCGCCTTGCAGCCTCTTCTGCCAAAAACTTTGGTGGCAAGCCCTTTGCTTTTTTCGCTTTAGAGATTAGCGACATAGAACCACTATATTTTGATTTTTTCTTTGCGTATCCAGTGCTTGTGCCAGAGCGCGAAGTTCAGGAGGACCCATATTCTGAAGCTGTTGTCCCATGTTTTCGTGTGATTTGAAATAAGTTTTCTTGCAGCAGGCATGCTGAAAAAGTTTTTCATTTCAGGGTTTTCAATTTCTTCCTGCGCGTATGTTTTCAGCTCGCCTGCAAGATGCTCTGCAATCGGAACTCCGAATCCGACCTTTTTTCTATGTACTATTTCAGGAGGCAATTTCGAGCCTATTGCTTTTTTCAAAATGTATTTTGAAATCCCGTTTTTCATATGCATGGAGTGTGGCGGTATGCTGAATGCGCACTCTGCGAGCTTGTAGTCAAGGAACGGTTCGCGCGCCTCAATTGATGCTGCCATGGTGAACTTGTCAACGCGCATCAAAAGAAGTTCTGACAGGCGGTTTTTCAGCTCAATTATCCGAACTTTCTGAAGAAATGCGTCTTTTCCACCACCACCGACTTCATTGCTTATGTTCCTGAAAAGATTGTAGGAGTCCAGGCCAGGGCATTTAGTTTCATTGCAAAGGATTTCTTTTTTCTCGAGCTCAGTAAACCCTATTATTCCTCTTCGTGAGAATTCAATTGGCTTTTTCATGCTTTCAAGATGGTCTTGTGCGTGCCCGATAAACTGCTTCTTTTTTACAATATTTAGGGTGCTCAGGGCAAGTTTTGCAGCAAGCCTTGCAGGTGGCAGGGCATGCAGTAAGGAGGAATAAGGCGATGTTTTTGCTTCAAGCCCGTATATCGGGTACCCGCAGAAAAGCTCGTCTGCTCCTTCACCCATTTGCAGGACAAGGACTTTTTCTTTTCTCGCATATTTTGAAAGATAGTACACAGGCACATTAACAGGGTCTGCTATGGGCTCGTCTTCATGGTGCACAATGTCCGGCAGGGCGCGAAGAACTTCATTGTAGCCAATAGTGTATTCATGATGGTTTGTGCTGAATTTATCGGCAACAATTTTTGCGTACTTTAGCTCATTATATTTTTCATCAGTACCTGTTGCAATCGAGAATGTGTTTACTGGTTTTTCAGAACGCTCTGACATCATGGCAACGAGCGCGCTTGAGTCAAGGCCGCCGGAGAGGAAGACGCCCTGGGGCAC
>CBDUVQ010000093.1:0-2894 GCA_965370715.1 uncultured archaeon | reverse complement strand
GAAGCGGAAGCTTTGGAACCTCAAAACCTTTTCTGCTGATTGTCTCAAGATCTTTAGTGCAATGCTTGCTGACTTCTGAAAACACATTCTCAACAACTTTCTCAAGAACATCCATTGCCCCGCTGTCGTCTGTGAATCCCATTTCAATATCCATCTGCCTGCATTCTGTAAGGTGCTTTACTGTGTGCGACATCTCTGCCCTCCAGACAGGGACAATCATCCAGACGCGGTCAAACCCGCCGACAACAGCCATCTGCTTGTAAAGTTGTGGACTCTGGGCAAGAAATGCCTCCTCATTGAAGTAGGGCATTGCGAAAAGCTCTGCGCCTCCCTCAGAGGACGATGAAATTATACAGGGTGGCTGAATCTCAAGGAACTTCTGCCCGCGAAGCGAGTTGCCGAAGGCTTCCTGTATTTTTGCCTGTATTTTGAAAATGGAGACAACTTCTGCGTGGCGCAAGTCAAGAAACCGGTTGTCAAGGCGCGTGTCAATGTTTGAATGTATCTTTCCGCTCACGTCAAGGGGCAGGGGCTTGTCAGACTGTGCAACAAGCTCTGCCTTATCCGGCTTTATCTCAAAGCCACCGGGCGCCTGATTGCTCGGTTCTGCCTTTCCTGTGACTGAGATAACATCTTCCTTGCCGATTTTTTTTAAGAATTCAAATACTTCAGGCTTTGTCACGCCGGTCTTGCCTGTAATCTGCACACTTCCCTCGCGGTCGCGCAGTGTTATGAATATCAGTTTTCCTATGTCGCGAATGTCATGCACCCAGCCAGCTACCTGTACGTTGTCTTCTGGCTTTATCTCGTTTGAGAAATGAGTCCTGTACATGAGTTCACCTAAATGTTCGCTAATATGAAAAGCACTGCAATCCAGGTCGTAATATATGGTAGAACTCCTGCTTGGGTTATCTCTGCATCAGGAAATTTTTCCTTCGCAAACTTTTTTATGGCAGACAATAGAAGAACACCAATAATGCCTGCAAGCAGAAGTCCCGCTGGCAGAAGCGAGAGCTTTGAGCCAATGACACCTGCGATAAGCCCTACGGAAGCGAAAATCAACGACACTTTTGCATCTTCTGAAAGCATAATAACACACTTTTGCTTTGCTTGTAATCTTTTTAAGGGTTTGTTGGAGATTGCAGTCCTATACTTCTTAAAACAGGCTTTTCAAAAGCGCGGGCCCAAAGAGCGCATACAATATGAGCAAGAAAGTGATCTTGGATATTGCACTTACTATTTTCTTTCGCTTTTTTGCATTTTTAACGGAAATCACTTCTTCCATCATGAGCCCGCCGTCAAGGGGCTTTATTGGCAGTAGGTTGAAAAGAGCTATCCCTATGCTCAGGGTTATGACAATCTCAAGCAATTTGTTGAAGTAGTTTGCGGCAAAAAGTATGTATTCTACAGGCGCGCCCTTATGTTCTGGCTCAAGATCCTTGCTTACATACATGTCTGTGGTCAGAAAGCCAAGTATTGCCCTGCTCTCATTAAGTGAATCCGGTTTTGCAAACAAATTATAGGTAGTGCTATTTATGACAACGCGCACAGCATCCCCTGGATTCACTTGCGTCATAATGCCCTGGTAATCTGAGTAGTTTCCGATTAAAACTCCGTTTATCTCTGTAATGACTCCTTTTGCAGGCAATATTTCTGCTGTTGACTCAAGGTCAATTGCTGTATAGCCCACACCTACATCAGAAGAGTATTTGTCGGTTAGCATAAAAGCCCCTAAAGACGCAGGTATAAGCAGGATAAGCATTAGCACACCTGTCACTATGTTGCTCCACGAGCCTGCGGCAAATATGCGGGTCTTTTTGATAGATGCTGCCTTTTGTATCTGTTTTTCATCAGGCTCTGCAAAACCAAGCGGAAGCGGCCCAAAGAATCCATAGCCCATGGACTTCACGCGTATGTCCTCACGGCGCGCAACAATTGCGTGTGAGAACTCGTGTACCACAAGAATTATGAAAATTGATACAACCCAGGGAATAATGGGCAGCGAATATACAGGGAGGAATTCATACTTCTCTGGCACAGAGAACGGTAGCACAAGCTTTAGCCCGGATTCCGGTACGCCGCCGGTAAGGGCTGTAAGAGTTGAGCCAAGGCCTACAAGAAGTATCATGAAAAAGCTGTATCCGGAAAAGCCAAACAAAAGGAACATCAATTTAAAAAAGTAAAGCACAGGCAGTGCATACACCGGAGGAACATTAAACGCGCTTATCAGACCGGAAAAAAGCCCGGGCATTAAAAACATTATCAGAAAGGCGGCAACAATATATTTGATGTAAAGGTCGGCGGCTTGTTTTTTTGCGTATTTTTTCTGCCGTGCAATATATGCTGCTCCAAGAAGCCCGAAGCTTGCCACAACACCGGCATCAGAGTAGCGCTCAACGAATTTTTTGTGCTTTTTTGCAAAAGAGTCAATTATCTTTAGCCAGCGCGTTGTGCGCCTGAGCATGAACAGGCCCTCTCTTTTGAATTTCTTTCTGTCAATTGCCCATAGTGTGCCCAAAACAAGAAGCAGAAAGGCTAATGATTCAAAATTTCCCATCAGAATTATTCGAATTCGAACTTTATATACTACCCTGCACCAATATCCTTGAAACCTTAAGGGAGGGGTTTTTATGAATGACGAAAAAGATATTAAAGAACTTGCAGTTGCGGATCTTCTTAGAAAAGTAGAGGAGCACGATAAGGAAATTCTATCAAGGGGAATAACCCCTAATGCAATAAAGCGCCCGATATATCCTGAAGAAGTATCTTCTTAAGGAATGCGCTTTTGATTGGAACGCTACGGCCTCTTTTTCCAGAGAGGTCTGGCGCGTCCTGTTGTTTCAGAATAGCCACTGCCTTAGAGATGCTCACGGAGAAGTTAAATAACCTGTGCG
>CBDUVQ010000092.1:0-2968 GCA_965370715.1 uncultured archaeon | reverse complement strand
GGAAAGAAATTGCCTGCCAAACTGAGAACGAATACAGTGCGTGATTACTTTTTTAATTCACTAAGAAAAGCGTATCCAATCATCTTATACGCCAACTTCGCCGCAAGAAAATCAGGCGCGCTCATCCCCGGAATCGGGGAAAGCTCTACAACATCAATTCCTATTATTTTCTTTTTTTCTGCAACTGCTTTTATGAGCTTGAGCGCCTGCCACAATCTCATACCTGCGGGCTCGGGCGTTCCGGTAGACGGCATCTCTGAAGGGTCAAGGGCATCAATGTCAAATGTTATGTATACCTTGCCTTTTAGGGCAGAAACAATTTTTGGAATCTGCTTATCAAAATCCGCAGGGTCAGGCGGCATACAGAATATATTTTTCAGCTTATTTTGCTTTATGTGCTCTGTTTCGTCTTCGCACAGACTTCGTATGCCGATCTGCACAACATCTGTAATCTCACGTGCCCTGCGCATAACACAGGCATGGCTGAATTTTGTGCCCTCGAACTCATCGCGAAGGTCTGCGTGCGCATCAAGCTGAAGTACGCTGAAATCTTTATTGCGCTCTGCAAATGCCTGAAGAGCCCCGGTCGTTATCGAGTGCTCGCCACCGAGCATAAGAGGGAATTTTTTCGCGTCAAGAATGTCGTCAATTACTTCTTTTACTCGAGCGATAGTCTCCTTTGGCCCGGCCATTGACGGTTCAAGCTCATCAAGAGTATGTATCCCAATTTTATACGGAGAAGCCTTTGTTTCGTGGTCGTAAAGCTCCATATTTCGCGAGGCATGTATTATCGCGTGCGGACCGTTGCGCGCACCAACGCCATAAGACGTTGTTGAGTCATAGGGCACAGGCAAAACTACTACTCTCGCTTTTTTGAAGTCAGCATCTTCTTTATCAAGGCCGCAGAAGTTGTACGGCGGAAGGGAGTGCAAAATATCCATTAAACCACATTATGGGTTGTAGAATAAAAGATTTAAAGGGTTTGATTTTGTGAAATAAGTGCTATAAGCAGAATCTTAGCCGTTTGTGATTTAAGGCGTCTCTGAATGTACATACAGAAAACTTAAAATGTAGAAAGAAAGTGTTGCGAAACTGATTTTTGCACTAAACACATTCTTCGTTTTTTCTCAGTTTGATTAAATTGTCAAACTCAGTTTTTTCAGCATCATTCAATTCCAAACTAATCGGTTCTTTAACACCATCTCTATTGACCGCGCAAGGCCATGTAACAAAAAGCCCGTGGTCTGCGTTATAATGTGAAACCGTAAGGACAGTTGTTTCTTCAGACATCAATGCTTCAGCTAACTTTGCCAGTTCTCTTGCAGTCCCGTATGTTGATGCCTTGTATTCTGCAAGGTAAAGTCCGAAATAATTTCTCGTGTGCTCTATAATTTTTTCTCTGTCTGGCACAAGTTCTCTGAAAACAGGGATGCCTCGCTTGCCATGCTCTCCTATGAAGTTCGCATCAACATTTTTCGAAAAATTGTTCGTTTCAGAAAAGATAAGGTATTTCAGGCGGTTGACATCAAGCTGGCCGCCAAAGCCAAAGACGTTCTTTGGATCCAGTCCGGAAAGCTTGCATATGAGGTGCGCAATCCTGTCGCAAGGAGTGGTTATTACAACAATTTTTGAATCTTTTTTTGGCTGTATTTTTGAGAAGATGCCTTCAATTATCGGTTTACTTACATCCCACAAGCTGCTTCCTGTCGGGGCGCCGAATGAGCCGCAAGTGATTAGTATGATGTCTGCATTGTTTGCATCATGGAAGTTGCCAACTTTTATTTTATCGCCATGTTCTGGATATGTTGCGACCAAGTCTGCTTTCAGTCCTTCTGCGCTCTTTGGATTTCTGTTGATTAACAGCAATTCTGTTATTTTTACATTATTTGCAAGGCAAAAAGCAGCAGTGCTCCCTACGCGGCCTGTGCCTATTATTGCTAGTTTCATAGTATCCATGTTATGGTTAGTTCCATTGACTTATATACGGTGGCGCAACAACTACCGCGATTGGCCTTAGCGAATAACAGAAAATCATTAGAATATTGCGATAAAAGGCTTCGTTTAAACTCCACCATAAATAACGGGGTTGTTGACCGGTGGTATCGCCGAACCAACAACCAATGCAATATGATGTTGGAGCGACAGCGACTTTAGAGCCGCATAGGGGTTCAGGAGTTATATATAAGTGAAGAACCCACTAAAATAAGTTGGCTGTATAATATTTGATGTAACACTACTTTAGTGAGAAAGCAGGTATTGATGAAAGGCGATGAAATGAAGTATGATGTAATTGTGGTTGGCGGCGGACCTGCAGGCATTATCACGGCTATTACTGCAAAGAAATATTACCCGGATAAAAAGATTTTGTTGATAAATAATGTGAGCGACGGGGTAATCCCCTGTGGAATCCCGTATATGTTTACTACATTAAAAAAACCTGAAGATAATGCAATGGGAACTGCTTCATTGGAAAAGAACAACATAGAATGGAAAGTAGGGGACGTCATTGAAGTAAACACAAAAAGCAAGCAAATACAAACCAAAACCCGTGAGTTGTTTGAGTACGAAAAGCTTGTTCTTGCTACAGGTTCAGATCCGATTATACCACATATAGAAGGAAATGAAAGAGAAGGCATATATGCTATCTATAAGGAGATGAACCATCTAAAAAATCTTAAGCAGGAGATATGCAAAGCCAAAAATATTGTTATAATTGGAGGGGGCTTTATTGGTGTTGAGTTTGCAGATGAGTTTTCAAAACTTAAAGGTGCAAAAGTATCTGTTGTAGAGATGATGCCGAAACTTCTGCTGAATTCTTTTGACGAAGAATTTTCTGGACAGGCAAAAGAGAAACTTGTTGATGCAGGCATTAATATACTTGTCAATATGAAAGCCGAGAGGTTTAATGGTGGTGCGCGGGTGGAATCTGTTACTCTTTCTGGCAACAAAACAATTCCTGCAGATGTTG
>CBDUVQ010000091.1:0-2976 GCA_965370715.1 uncultured archaeon | reverse complement strand
AAAACTATTTCTATTTGGGTTGAAAGAAGAGGAATGCGTTTGGAGAAAGAAGAACTCATAGTGAATCCATTTGAACTCCCATTCATTGTTCTGCAATAAAAATACGGCTCATCGGGTGTTCACATCATCAACTGCGCATCCGGCGGTTCAGGGCTGAAAGGCATCCGATGACGATCTTCTAATCATTGCCGTATGGATACTTTACGAACGAAACCTTAAAAATGATTAGAAGAGTGGGAACAATAGTCAAAAGACGTAAGATATGCGAACAAAGAATATAAAAAGAGTCCAATAAATTAAAGGAGTGAATGCATATGAACCGCATCGAAGCTGAAGAACTTGTAAAACAGCATGTAAAAGGTGGCTTTTTGTTCAACCATATGCTTGCGACAGAAGCGATAATGAGGGCTTCTGCAAAAGAGTTGAACGAAGACGAGGATGTCTGGGGGCTTTGCGGGCTTTTGCATGATATTGACTATGAAAAGACAAAAGACACTCCTGTAGAACACGGGGTTGTTGCGCAGGAAATACTGAAAGACGCAGAGGTTCCTGAAGAGGTACTGCGCGCTATACTTTCGCACAACTACATGAACCCTGAGGCGCCTGAAAGGGCGTCAAAGATGGACCACATTCTGGTTGCCGCAGACGCCATGACGGGCTTGACTATTGCGTGCGCAATGGTCAAGGAAAAGAAGCTCTCAAATGTTACTGATGAGACTGTGAAAAAGGCTTTCAAAAAGAAGGGCTTTGCCGCGGGGTCTAGGCGCGATATGATTATGGAGTGCGAGAAAACTGGAATTGCTTATGAAAAATTTGTTGAGATTTCTGTTGAAGCGATGAAAGGGATTTCGGGGAATTTGGGGCTTTAATATTTCAACCAAAGCAATGTTACTTCACGAATCACAGACACAAAGAACAACACACTTTGGATCCGATGTTAGAATCCGGATATGAAATAATTAAAATAAACCATTGATTATCGTGCCTGCTTCAAATAAAATCGGTGCTATTATTAGAATCATCACTATGTATGTCCAAAGGGCGTAGAAAAATGCATGGTGAATTTCTTTCTTTTTGTAAAAGACGTATATGCACGCCAGAACAGAAAGAAACAGGAGCGTAATTAGAATAGATCCTGCTCTGCCAAGAGCCTCTGTGCCAAAACTAACTATTTCGATAATAAATCCCAAAGGAAGGAGTGCTAACAATAGTATTGTCTGTAGAGGTTCGTTCAAACCACCATATCGAGTAAAAGGAAGTGAATGTAATAAGAACAGCATACTGAGCGTCAATAAACTTAGTTTTAATACTGCTGTTTTTGAATCAGTATCTCCCGTAATCACAAGACCGTATCTGTAAGCAGTGTAACTTGAAAATAAATAAATTAAAGGAATTAACACAAAAAGCCATGCCAAGCTACTGGGATAGCACATCCTGCTGTGGTATCTTGAATCAGAAATTTCGCTCTGAAAATCATATATGGGCTCTTCTTGAAAACCAATGGATGTGCATTGAAACAAAGTTGTTCTTAAATACTGGGTAAAGCAGTCAACACCTTTCTGATGGCAAAAATCGTCTTTCGCATACATAAATGGCCAAGAATTTAAAACTAGAAGCAGCAATACTAATGAAACTGCAACATTAATTTTTTTAGGCTTGAGAATTTCTGACCAATCCATAGTTGTATTTAATAGCACTCCGCATATATACTTTTTAAGTAAGAGATGCAAGAGATATTTGCCAATACGTTCAGCAAAGCGCATTTAAAGTAAAAATCCTAATCTATGCTATGCGCGCATTTCAACAATTCAAAAACGAGGTTCTCTCTGCACTCAAAAAAGCAGGCATAAAAGAGCCTGCGCTTGAGGCGCCGCCTGAAAACGTTGAGGCAGACCTTGCAATGCCCTGCTTTGCGCTTGCAAAAGAGATGAAAAAAGCGCCCGCAGTGATTGCAAAAGAGCTTGCAGCAAAGATACCTTCAAAATCCCTTATAGGAAAAGCCGAAGCTCTTGGACCTTATGTTAATTTTTCAATAAATTGGAATGTGTTTGCGCCAAATCTCCTTGACGAAATAAGCGAAAACTACGCTAAAAAGCCTGCAAAAAAGAAGGCACTGGTTGAGCACACAAGCATCAACCCGAACGCATCGCCACATGTCGGCAGGTCTAGAAACGCGATACTCGGCGACTCAATCGTGCGCGTACTAAAGTATTCTGGCTTTGATGTTGAGACCCACTATTTTGTGAATGACATAGGCAAGCAGATAGCAATGCTTGTAATCGGCTGTAATGGGAAAAAGGCAGCTACAGAACTTGCCTTCAATGATATGCTTAAGATATACCGCGACAGAAACGCAGAGCTTGAGGCAAATGAGGGCATAGAAAAAGAAATCTCCGAGCTCCTGAGCAAGCTCGAGGCAGGAGATAAAAAGACAATCGCGCGCTTTCACGAGATTGTTGAAATCTGTGCAAAAGGGCAAGTCGGGATTCTCTCTAAACTGAATATCAATTATGATGTTTTTGACTACGAAAGCCAGTATGTCACAGGAAAGAAACTGCCTGATGTGATGAAAGCACTTGAAAAAACAGGTTATGTGATAACTGATGAAGATAACAGGCGCGTCCTGCACCTGAAGGATTCGAATATTCCTGAAGGAAACCGGCATCTGGTTGTTGAAAGAAGCGATGGCACCTCAATGTACGCGCTTCGTGACATTGCATACACGATTGACAAGATAAAGCGCGCGAAGGACAAAAATATAGTTGTCCTTGGCGAGGACCACAAGCTTTACTTTCAGCAGCTTGCAGAAGTTATGCGCCTGCTCGGCTACGAGCCTCCAAAGGTCGTGCATTATTCATTCATTCTTCTCCCGTCAGGCAAGATGAGTACGCGAAAGGGCGAGGTCGTGCTTCTGGAAGATCTCTTGAATGAGGCAACCGATGCCGCGCTCGCGGAAATAAAGGCACGATACCCTGA
>CBDUVQ010000090.1:0-3053 GCA_965370715.1 uncultured archaeon | reverse complement strand
AAAAACCGATTGAAAGGTTTTTTATTTGAATGGGACATTTTACCGTCTTAGGTCAGAGAAAAAATCTAAAACAAAATATATTCCAAAGGGTATTGATAAAATAACTTTTTCCATAAGCCGTTTATCAAGTTTAAAAATTAAAAAACTTAGTGGAAAGACAAAAAAAGCAAGAATTATCAAAATATATAGAATATCGTTTTTTTCAATAAAATACACAAGTAATTCTAGCAAATCCATTTGTAATCACGCTCTTCACGCTCGTTCCCCAACTTCTTTGATTAGTTGAGTTATGAATTGGTCTGTTTGCACACCAAACTCAACCTTCCCAGCCCTCGTGCGCACTGCCAGCGTCTTTTTCTCTTCTTCCTTGTCCCCGACAGTCACCATGTAGTTGACCTTCTCAAGCTGGGCCTCGCGCACTTTCTTATTAATCGTCTCACTGCGCTCGTCAAGCTCAGCGCGAACCCCTGCATCAAGCAGTTTCCCAAGAACCTCTTTTGCAAAGCCCGCGTTCCTGTCATTCACAGTAAGAACTTTCACCTGCAAAGGTGAAAGCCAAAGCGGGAATGCGCCTGCATAGTGCTCGATAAGAATACCTATAAACCTCTCAAAGCTCCCGAGAACTACCCTATGTATCATAACAGGCCTGTGCTTTTCATTGTCCTCGCCAACATAAGTCAAATCAAACCTTTCAGGCATCAGAAAGTCAAGCTGGATTGTTCCGCACTGCCAGGTTCTGCCTATACAGTCCTTGATATGGAAGTCTATTTTCGGGCCGTAAAAAGCCCCGTCTCCCTCGTTTAGCTTGTAAGCAATCTTCTTTGAGTCAAGAGCATCCTTCAGCGCACTTGTCGCAGTCTCCCAAATCTCGTCTGAGCCCATTGCTTTTTCCGGCTTTGTAGAAAGCTCAATATTGTACTCAAACCCGAACAGCTTGTAGAACTTGTCAACAAGGTCTATTACACCAAGAACCTCTTCCTTTATCTGGGAAGGCATCATGAATATATGCGCATCGTCCTGTGTGAAGCAGCGCACGCGGAAAAGCCCGGTTATTACGCCTGAAAGCTCGTGGCGGTGCACTGTGCCGAGTTCCCCAACGCGCATCGGAAACTCTTTGTAGCTGTGCACTTTTTCCTTGTACAGCAGCATTCCTCCGGGGCAGTTCATGGGCTTGACTGCATATTCTTCCTCGTCTATCTTTGTGAAATACATGTTGTCCTTGTAGTGGTCCCAGTGCCCTGACTGTAGCCACAGCTTTTTGTTGAGTATCAACGGCGTCTTTGTCAAAACATAACCGTGCTTTGTGTGAATCTCGCGCCACAATTTCTCTATCTCATTCCATAGAATCATGCCTTTTGGATGGAAGAACGGAAACCCCGGTGCCTCCTCATGGATGCTGAACAGGTCAAGTTGCTTTCCAAGCTTTCTGTGGTCGCGCTTCTCTGATTCTTCAAGCAGGGTGAGATATGCATCAAGCTCTTTCTTTGTTGCAAACGCAACACCGTAAATCCTTTGCAGGCTCTCGCGTTTCTCGTCCCCGCGCCAGTACGCGCCTGAAGCCTTTGTTAGTTTAACGGCACCGATTTTACCTGTTGTTGGCACATGAGGTCCGCGGCAGAGGTCCTGAAACTTTCCGTGCGTGTAAAATGAAATCTCTTTGTCGTCCTTATGGTCTTCAATGACCTCGACCTTGAACTTGTTGTAATCTTTTTTGTAATGGTTTACAGCGTCTTTTCGCGACATTACAGAGCGCGAGAACTCTTGGTTTTTCTTTATTATCTCTTTCATCTTTGCCTCGATTTTCGGCAAGTCCTCAGGGGTGAACGGCTTGGTGACATAGAAATCATAGTAGAACCCGTTTTCGATTGAAGGGCCTATTGTCGGCTTTGCGCCAGGGAAAAGCGAAACTACTGCATCTGCGAGAACGTGGGCTGCGCTGTGGCGAATGATATCAAGCCCCTCGTCAGATGATGCTGTAATAATCTCGATTTTGGCGTTCTTTTCAACTTTTGTTGAAAGGTCTGCCAATTCACCGTCAATCTTGCCTGCGATTGCCGCGCGAGCAAGGCCTGCTCCTATGCTTTCTGCAACGTCTTTTACGGTTGCGCCTTTTTCAACCTCTTTTTTAGAGCCGTCAGGAAGCGTAATTTTTATTTTAGCCATAAGACCACCTATTTATTGGCAACTATAGATTAAAAAATTAATGGGTCTAATAGCTGTTATGACGCACATAATCAAGGACAGTATTCACAAGGACATCAAGGTCACAGACGCAGAGCGCGCTGTAATCGACTCAATGCCCATGCAGCGTTTGCGCAGAATAAGGCAGTTGGGCATGACCAGCCTTGTTTATCCGTCTGCAACCCACACAAGATTCGAGCACTCGCTTGGTGCAATGCATGTTGCAGGAAACCTTTGCAGGTCCCTTGGCTTTTCTGAAGAGGACACCGCATATGTGCGCATGGCAGCATTGCTGCATGACATAGGGCATTTTCCATTTTCTCATATTCTTGATGAGAACAGCCACCTGATGGGCGGCAAAGGACATGCAAAACTTGGTGCAGAAAAAATAACAAACAGCCTCGCAGGAATTCTTCGGAAAAATGGGCTAGACCCGAAAAAGGTTGCGAAAATCGCGACAGGCGAGGGCAGGCTTGGCTCGCTTCTTTCAGGCGGAATTGATGCAGACAAGATGGACTATCTTGTGCGCGATGCCCAGTTCACAGGAGTCGCATATGGCATGGTTGACTTGACACGTCTGTATTATACTGCAAAGTTCAACGGCAGCCTAGCATTTGACTACAAGGCGCTAAGAAACATAGAGTCTGTAGTTGTCTCGCGGTTCATGATGTTTCAGTCAGTATATCTTCACCCGACAATACGCTCGGCTGATGCTATGCTTGTTCGTGCGGTTGAGAACGCGCTTGAAAAAAATGTTTTCTCTGTAAAGGATTTAGCAGAGATGGATGATACAGACCTCATTAGCGCGCTTCGTCAAAACAAGGAGAAGACAGGGTCTTTTATTGATGCGCTTGATTCAAGAAATTTATACA
>CBDUVQ010000089.1:0-3080 GCA_965370715.1 uncultured archaeon | reverse complement strand
ATTCCACAGACAACTGTTTTCACTTTTTTCGCTTCCTTTTATCGTGAATGTCTTTTATTGCCAAACCCCCTGAAAATGCAGCGAGCGCAGAACCAAGAAAAAAGCCGACTCCAAAAGGCAGACCCATCAACCCGGATGAAAGCAAAACAATTGCACCCTGCTTTTTTTTGCCTGACCTAAACAAGGAAACTCCTGCAAGCGTCATAGTCCCGAAAAAAACCCAGACAAGCCCTAGCACGAGAAATGGAAAAAATGCAGCAATAGTACTGGAAAACAAAGACATGGAGAGGCCAAGAGTTATGCACATAATGCCTGAAATGCTTCCGAGAAGATACACATAGTCCCTTGTGTGATGTTCATACTCTCTGAATTGTGTCGAAAACGCATGTTCAAGTATTTTTTTCAGGCGCATAGTTGTTTTGTGGTCTTGCTGCTTAAATACTTTGCAGAAGAACCTTCTGTATGCATGAAACTGCTGCTGCAAAAAAGATTGCTGATGAAATAATTCAAAAAAACGCGCATCATTCAAAAGTGCGCATCGGAAAAATGTATGGGAACAAGGAGCGCTTTCTTGATCTTGTAAAGGAATTTCTTTCCGGAACACCCCTTGAAGGGACAACTGTTGATGCAGAAGAGATTGATGTTGTTGCAAAGTGTGAATGTGGCTTTTCAGGAAAAATAGATGTCCAAGAACACGTCCATTTTGTGCGCTGCCCAAAATGCAATAAAGTTGCAGAAATAATTGAAGGCAACGATATTGAACTTTTGCAGTGAATGGAAAAAAATGCAGGGCACCCCTTTCTTGAAAAAAGGCACCCCTGCGCTAAAAAATCAGAAGACTTAGTAATCTTGCTCTTCGTCTTCGCTGTCTCCATCGCCTTCGTCTTCATCGTCTTTTTCTTCAAATTCATCGTATTTTGGCATAAGATGGTCGACCATAGATTCACCCCCGTTGCGGATTTATGAATTAAACATCTAACAGAGTATATATAGCTTACTAATCCGCTGCAGGATGCGCTTTTTTAATAGTCAAACTTATATAAAGCCCTTGCAGCACATTATAGTTGTGATTATATGCCAACATGCCCAACAATCGGAGATACAAATTATTTTACAAACCGCGGTCTTGAGAATGACAAAGAAGAGAAGACCGGGAAAATAATAATGTGGCGCGTCAAGGGCGAGGAAAAGTTCAACATTATCCTGAAATGCCCATTTTGCTCTGCAGAAAACGAGTTCACAGAAGAATTTGAGAAAAGACCATATCGCCCCGCTTGCCCTGCTTGTGGCAGGAAATTCATAATTGCAAAAATAAAAGCAAAGAAGAAAAAGTAATATATTCTCAAATAGCGGTGGGTTTTTAAGTTTTTATGATGCTATTCAGCATAGACCTGATTTATCTCAAATTCACTTATTAAATATCATGAAAATCCACAAATGCGGTTGGTTAGGCTTTTCAAGCTATTTTCCGGTTCGACTCAAAAGTGTAGCGAGCTGTGGTCACTTTTGGCCTCACTCGTCAAAAATCATGAAAATCAACAAATGCCCTTGGATATGCTTTTCAAGCTATTTAATGGCTCACACCGAAATTAATGCGAGCATACCAATTTCGGGCTCGCTCATTAAATATGCCTCGGTAGCTCAGTGGTAGAGCGCGTGACTCGTAAGCGCGAAACTTGTACGTGTGATTTGCAAACGCGAAGAGCGAATGCCAGGATATCACGCGGTCGGGGGTTCAAGTCCCTCCCGGGGCTTTCATTTCTTAGCGTTGGCTATTGCGCTTTTGCCTAGAAGAAACGTTTTGTTGGGGGTACGCAGAGAAATAATCTATATAAATATGTACCCCCAATAAATTGTATGGTTTATCATGAGAAGAAACTAATTAAGAAACATGAATTTCACTATATTGCTAAAACCATTAGGTTAGATGGCAAAATGAAAAAAGTAAGGATTTATATTGGCAGAGGAGATAAAACCGATAAACAAATCAAAGAACTTATTGAAAAACACGCGCCTGCGCTTGAGAAAAAAGCAAAAGAGCTGCTTTCTTCAAAAGACCCCTTATTTGGATTGCTGTCAAAAAAAGAAGAATTATTGCTTGAAGGAATAAGAAAAAAGAACCAGCAAAAAATCAAGAAAATGGACGCTCTTGCATGGAAAAATTACTATGATTGGTTTCTTGCTCAATTCACTTACAACACAAATGCAATTGAGGGCTCTACACTTACTTTGCAGGACACAAGCCTGGTACTTTTTGAGAATGTTGTGCCAAAAGGCAAGTCTCCAATAGAGATTAATGAAGTGCAAAACCACAAGCAATCATTTGATTATGTTCTTGGGTACAAAGGAAACATAACGAAAAAGTTTGTTCTTGAGATACACAGAAGGCTAATGCACAACATTTTATGGGATGCTGCCGGAAAGTTCAGGAATGTGGATGTTTATATTCGTGGCGTGGATTTTGTCCCGCCACCATACAAAGATGTAGAACGGGAGTTCAGAAACTTGCTGATGTGGCACACCAATAATAAAGACAAATACAATGCTGTTGTCATGGCTGCGCATTTTCATTCTGCTTTTGAGGCAATACATCCGTTTCGGGACGGCAACGGGAGAACCGGAAGGCTGATTTTGAATTTCATGCTTAGAAAGAACGGCTTTCCTATGGTTGACATCAAGAACAAAGACAAAGAAAGATATTACAAGGCGCTTTACGAAGCGCAAAAAAATAACAATCTTAAGCCTTTAGTTGGGATGATTGTTGATTACCTTAACGAAAACGAGTAGTCAACATCTTATCGGGAGTATGAATTCACACCCGCACCCGAAGCGACAAGAGATGTGTTATGTGTTTGGTATATGTGTTCTCCAAGTTCCTGCAAGTTCTTTTCGCTCAAGAGAGGATGCTTAAACAACTTCTCAAATTCTTTCTCTAACGCGGCAACAACTTCCTTGTTCTTTAGCTTTACGAATGTTTCTACGTTGTTCCAAAGACCTGCTTCAGTGAGATTGACAGAACCTATAGCCCCCGAATTATCAATCAAATAAATCTTGCTGTGTATGAAATCATTTGGGCAATG
>CBDUVQ010000088.1:0-3237 GCA_965370715.1 uncultured archaeon | reverse complement strand
ATTCCAATATCCATCTCTTTGGGTCTCGGAAGTAATTCACTGTAATTTGCATCACTAAAAATAGCAGTTGGTGTTCCCAATTCCAGTTTTTCCTCAGCGACAAGCTGGCGAAGTTTTCGTTTTGCTGCTTCAAGTGTATCTTCTGGAGTTTCCTTAAGATCGACTTTTCCTAAATCGGCGGTGAGAGTTCTAGCTTGCAAAATATGAACGGTTCCATCTTTATATGCAAACTCTATGTCTTGGGGCACTCCTGAGAAAATAGATTCAATAGTACGCGAATGTTGTGCTATTTGATGAACGGCACTTGTAGGCAAGGGTCTGGTTTCAAATCCGGTTGACTCTAAAATTGTACTGTCTCCACCAACAAGCATTGCACTCCCTTGAGTTTCCCCCGCAACCAAACATACTCCAAAATCATCTACATATTGGACTAAGATATCGTCCCCATTAACGCCGGTATATACTACTCCCGATGCTTCTGGTTCTATAAGTTCTTGTACGACCAAACCCATCTTTACATTCTTAGCTGACAAGCCATGCAGTGCCATAAACTGTTCAACTTCTTCTGAACGCGATTGTCTATATATTTGTTCTATAACTTTGGAGATGTCTTCATCTCTATAGACGTAATGAGATTCAAATACACCCGCCATACTTAGTTCCGTTCCATCCTCGCAGTTAGCAGAACTTCTTATAGCAATTTTGCCTCCTAAACTATTTTTAACCTGGGCTATTTCAGTTGCCAAACCATTAGGAAGCTGACCAGTTCCCATATAATAATCATGCGCATCAGTTGTTACACAATAACCCGGAGGAACCGGAACCCCTGCTCTTCTTAAGAGTACAAGATTCAAACTTTTCCCCCCAATCCTAGAAAAGACTGATTCGTCAACTTGATCAAATGAATGCAAAAAGTGTCCTTGTTTATTGGCGGAATATTCATCTTTCACCCATATCACCTAAATCCGCATTTTACGATGCAGAACTATACTTCGGAATTCATTTTGCAGAAAACCCTTAGTGAATATTTAAGCATTTTTCAAAATTTTAACGAGGTCAAAAGTAAGTAATGAAACATGCTTCTCGGTTTCATAAACTATTTCTCCCTGCTCAAGTAAATTGATAAGACGAATCATTCCTCCATGAGTGATAAGCAACACTCCCTGATCAGAGTGTTTATCCTTGAGTTCCCTGAAAAATACGAAGAGTCTTTTCTTTACATCTTCCAAAGATTCTCCTCCATAGGGGTGGTAATCAAACTGAACGGCGCGATGCTTTTTTTTCAACTCCAAGCCACCATCCATTTCTTCCCATGCTTTTCCGGCAAGAGAGCCCATGCGTATTTCAGTGAGCTCCTCTGCTACTGTGATGGGCAGGTTACGTGCTGAACCAATAATTTCTGCTGTCTGTCTTGCCCTTAGAAGTGGTGAAGAATAAATGCGGGCAACACTTTTTGGAATGAGGGGAACAACAGCTTTTGCTTGTTCAAGTCCTTCAGAAGCTAATGGTTCATCTACTTCTGCATTGACCTTTTTTTGTTTATTGAGTGGTGTAATTCCGTGTCTAAGAATATAGAATATCATAAGTGTGTCCTCTTTGCGTATCTGCTTCGAATTTTAGAATAGTGCAGGGGACCGGATTTGAACCGGTGAACCACTAATGGACCGGGCCCTAAACCCGGCGCCGTTAACCATGCTTGGCTACCCCTGCGCGACCGTGCCAACATACTCATACGCTGAATAAACCGCAAGAACAGCTTCCGCAACACCTGTTATTGCCTGCTTGAATTTTGTGTCTGCAACATCCCCGCATGCAAAGGCTCCGGGAACATTTGTCTCAGAGTTTCTGTTGATCATTATTTCCTCTTTTTTGTTTGTTGCCACACCAATCTTCTTTGCAAGACCCGATAACGGAACATGCCCTACATCAATGAAAAGCCCGCCAAGTGCAAGCTCGCTTGAGCCGTTGTAATCGCGGTCAAGCACAACATTGGTTATCATTTTGTTGTCGCCCTCGATTTTGAGGACATTTGTGTTGTTTATTATCTCTATCTTGCTGTTGTCTTCCACGCGCCTGTATGTTACAGGCTCTGCGCGAACCTTTTCTTTGCGGTAAATTATGTAGACCTTGGATGCATACTCTGCAAGCACCAAAGCGTCCTTTGCAGCAGAGTCACTGCCTCCGACAACGCCGAGCACTTTGCCGCGAAAGAGCGCACCGTCACAGAGCGCGCAATACGACACGCCTTTGCCGCTGTACTCTGCCTCGCCAGAAACATCAAGCTTACGGACGCGCGTTCCTGTTGCAAAAATAATGGTTTTGCCAGCGTATTTTTCTTTGCCTGCTGTGACCTCAAACATATTTTCCTTACGCTCAACACCTATTGCCTCTGCATTGACGATATCTGGGTTGTACTCTTTTGCATGCTCCTCAATCTTCTGCGCAAGCTCCATACCGCCTATGCGCTTGAATCCGGGGTAATTCTCGACAATGTCTGTCAGCGCAATTGTGCCGCCGGGCTCTTTGACAATGACAAGGCACTTCATGCCAAGCCTGCCACCGTACATTGCAGCAGAGTACCCTGCAACCCCTCCGCCGATAATGATTGTGTCGTAAATCATAGGTGCTATTTGAATGGAAAAGTATTAATGTTGTTGTCAGATGCTTTGAATAAATCAAAACCTTTATTAAATTTAATAACACCGTTATAATTGATTTCATGAATATTGAAAAAATCCGTGCGGACTTCCCGCTTTTGAAAAAAACAGGTGTCATATATCTTGACAATGCTGCGACCAGCCTGAAGCCGCAGTGCGTTCTTGACAAAATGACAGAATATTATACAGAGTACGGGGCAAATATCCACAGGGGCGCACACAAGCTCTCTGTGAGAGCATCCCAGGAATACGAGCGTGCGCACAGTATTGCGGCAAAGTTCTTTGGCACAAAAGAAAGCGAAATAATAATGGCTTTCAATACAACTCATGCACTGAATCTTGTTTCATACGGACTTGACTGGAAAGCAGGCAACAATATAGTGTCTTCATGCATTGAGCACCACTCAAACCTACTCCCGTGGATGTATGCTGCAAAGAAGCATGGGCTTGAGCACAAAATTGTTGAAAGCGACCTTGAGGGGAACTTTGACATTGAAAAATGGCAGGAAAAAATAGACCGCAAGACACAGCTTGTAAGCGTCACTGCTGCATCAAATGTTCTTGGCTGCATACCTCCGGT
>CBDUVQ010000087.1:0-3280 GCA_965370715.1 uncultured archaeon | reverse complement strand
AAGGGCTGCAATTACAGGAAATACAGTGAGCCACGTCGAATACAGGATTGATGCGCCAAGCATAAGCACCATGAACAGGCAGGCAAACATACTTTCCAAAAGATTTGCCTTAAGCATGTCAATCACACTGAAGTTCGAGTTGATTTTGTAAAGAACATCACCGGCTCTCATGCCTGACTTTGCCGCGATGTTTTCGCATAGCCCCTCGGTTTTATCTATATTCGAAAATGTGACTTTTTCAGAAGAGCCGATTGACCAGAAATGTATGCTGCATGTGCCAAACCACTTATCGATAAAACTCTCCTTGAAGATGATTCCTGTAATTTTGTCATTTGAAAACTCCTTGTTCTTTGATGAAATGAAATTGTATTGTTCCTCCATGCTCGTGGGTTTGACAAGGTACTGAGTTGCATTCACTTTGACCACATTTACTGCAAATACAACAATCCAGATAACCAAGAATGGACTTAGCGCGCCAAGCATAACGAAACTAGGAACTGCAATCAAAAGAATCAAAAAGAGGGGCAGTGCTGCAAGCAATGGCAGAAGAGTTCTCTTGCCGTCCATCCGGTACTCTGCAGTGAAGCTGGTGTCTCCTTGTGGCGCTACGACAGGGCTTGCCGCATGCGAGGGCAACTGAATATCTTTTTCGGTTTGTTCTTCTAAAACATTGGCTTCAAAAGAGCGACTTTCGCCTATGAGTTTGTCAATATTTTCCTCAAGCTTTTGGCCATTTTTCATGTTCTTGAAAAGAATCTCCTGACCGCTTCCCTGACAGCTTATTTTGACGTCATACAAGCCGAATATTTTATCAACAAGGTTCTGGGTTATTGTGGTGTCTGCAAGATTTTTAATTGGGATAAATGCCTCGTTCTTTGTTAGGAAGCCTTCAGCATAAGTGATTGTGTCTGAGTATACATTATAGACTCTTTTTTTCAGGTCCATGAATCTGAAAAACGCATTTAGGAATATGGCGAATATTACAATTCCTGCAACGGGCAGCACTAGTGATGATTTGATTCCGGCAAGCTCAAGAACAGGGAGGGCGCTACTGGTTGTCCCGCCAATATATGCAATAAGTATGCCTGCTGAGACAAAACTCTTGAATGTTTCGAAAAATACGCCTATTGTGCTTGGGCGCTCTTGCTGAATAATACTCTCTTTTGCCATTTTAAACCCGTTTTGCTTCATAAGCTCTTCGACATACACGTAAATTTTTTCAGGGCTGTCTATTGAACGCAGATGTACTTCTATACCACCGCTTCCTGCAGACTCTATACGTATGTTGCCTGTTTCAAAGAGTATTCTGTGTTCAATATAATTCAGGCGCATGCCAATGTGTGTTATGTTTTTTACCAGAAGCTCTGTTTGTCTGTCTGAAAAAATACCTCCGCTTTTATGTATGATTTTATTGTCAAGAAAAATGTATTTTTCCTTCCTGTAGCTCACACAGAGCGAATAATAATCAAAAGCCTGAAACAGGACGAATGCAACAATAACATAAAGAGTGTATGCGCTTGCAAAGAGATTCACTGCATAATACAATGCAATAAAGAAAAGCAAAGAAAAAAGAAATGTTTTGGCATACGGGTAGCTCACGAACGCCGTTTTATTCGGTTTTATATCGTAGCTTTCAGGCATGCTTCCTATTACAGTATCTTTCGTATATATGTCTTAGCCCGTCACCAAAACACCTTTAATGATTCTGATTTAATCATTCTTATGGCTCATATAACACATCCTCTCCTAAAGAAAAATGTAATTGAGCAGAGAGCGTATCAGGAGGCAATAATAGCGTCTGCTGCAAAAAAGAACACCCTGGTTGTCCTGCCGACAGGTCTTGGAAAAACCATCATTGCTCTCGGGGTTGCGGCGCACCGCCTGCATACGGTTCCGGGGTCAAAAGTGCTTTTTCTTGCCCCGACAAAGCCGCTTACAGAGCAACACATGAAAAGCTTTGAGCCGCTTCTTAAAGCAAAAGGCTTTGCGGTTGTTACAGGGAAGGAGCCGCCGAAGAAGCGCGAGCAAACATGGCAGGAAAACACAGTGTTTTTTGCAACACCACAGGTTGTTGAGAACGATATTGTCCGAAACACGCTTTCACTGGAAAACTTTTCCCTTGTTATTTTTGATGAGTGCCACAGGGCAAGCGGAGATTATGCATATACATATGTGGCCAAAAAGTATTTGCAGGATGCAAAGAACCCGCTAATTCTCGGCCTTACTGCATCACCGGGCGGAACTGAAGAAAAAATAGGGCTTATTTGCGGAAACCTGTTTATTGAGAATGTGGAAATACGCAGCGAGCAGGACGCAGATGTTAGGGATTATATACATTCCACAGATTTTGACTGGATTCGTGTTGAGCTTCCTGAAGATTTTCTTCGTGCAAAGAAACTGCTTGAAGCATCCCTTGAAACGCGCATGAAGTTTTTGCAGAAAATGCATTATGTGCCGACTCTTCGGGCAGGGAAAAAAGAGCTTCTGATGCTTCAAAAAGAGCTTGTGAAGGAGGCGCACAGGACAAGGAATTCCCTCACATTCCGCTCAATCTCAACAGCGTCACAGTGCATAAAAATAAACCATGCCCTTGAGCTTCTGCAAAGCCAGGGTGTTGAGCAGCTCATAGAATATTTTGACAAGCTTCATGCCGACAACACGACAAAGGCTGCGGCAGAGCTTTTCATGGACCACGACTTTGTGCGCGCAGAGCAGATTGTGCGCTTTATGTTTGCAGAGAAAATCGAGCACCCGAAACTTGAAAAAATAAAAGAGCTTCTTGAGGAAAAGATAACCGGCGACAAAAAAGCCATAGTGTTTACACAATATGTCACGACCACAAAAAAGATTTTTGAGAAGGTTGCATCAGACAAAATAAAGCCAGTGGTATTCATCGGGCAAAGAAAAGGGTTTTCGCAGAAAAAGCAGATGGAAATTCTCGAAAAATTCAGAGAGGGCGAGCACAATGTGTTGTGTGCAACATGTGTTGCAGAGGAGGGCCTTGATATTCCGAAAGTAGACCTTGTGATTTTTTATGAGCCAATACCCTCGGAAATACGCGCAATACAGCGGCGCGGTCGGACAGGCAGGTCGCGCGCAGGGGAAATATATGTCCTCATTGCAAAGGGAACAATTGACGAAGCATATTTTTGGAATGCAAAAAAGAAAGAAAAAAAGATGAAAGGCGTCCTTCAAAGCATGAAGCGCTCTTTCAATGATCAGGGCACAATTGTATCAAAGAATGCAGAGGCAGATAAAAATGCAAAAGGAACCCTAAAAG
>CBDUVQ010000086.1:0-3338 GCA_965370715.1 uncultured archaeon | reverse complement strand
GCTTTAACAATTTCATAGAACTTTGCGAGGGCTTGTCCCGAATCAAGAATCTTTTCTGCGGTTTTCATGTTGCCTTTTTTTGTCATCTTAAGAAGTATTCCTGCAAGCTCAAGCGACTTCTCGCGAAGGTCATCAGGTCCGTTGCCATTGAGAACATCGATAATGTCTATTGCCTCCGGCACAGGACCGATTCCAAGTCCTATTGGCTGGTCGCCACGCGAAATCGTGCACTCTGCTCTCATATCAAGCTGGCGCGCGAGCCACTTGAATTTCTTTGCAAGTTCTTCAGCCATGGCAATGTCGCCTTCTTTAGAGCCGTCGCCATATGGTATGTCCAGCACAAGGTATTTTGAGCCAACTGATTTCTTTTTAGACATGACTGATGCAAGAACCTGCCCTTCAGGGTCTATGGAAAGAGGATGCTCGATGCGTATGAGTTTGTCATCAACAGGAGCTAGGTCAAGAGCCCCGCCCCAGACAATACACGCCCCGACTTTTTTCACAATTCGCTTAACATCTTTTGATGAGAATGAAACATCACAGAATACTTCCATTGTGTCCGCAGTTCCTGCAGGGCTTGTTATTGCGCGCGATGACGTCTTTGGCATCAGCACCCCGGCAGACGCGACAATTGCGACAACAATCGGTGTTACGCGGTTTCCCGGAACACCTCCTATAGAGTGCTTGTCCGCGACAATGCTGTTTCCCCACTCAAGGCAGTTTCCGCATGAAATCATTGCGCGCGTAAGGTACAAAATCTCTTTTTGCGAGAGTTTCCTGATATATACAGATGCTACAAAAGCCCCAAGCTCGATGTCGCTTAGCCTGTTGGTGTGTATTTCCGAGACAAGAGTCTCAATCTCAGCTTTCTTTAGCTCATGGCCCTTAAGCTTTTTCCGTATGATTTCAACTGATGCCGGCCTTTCAGAAGGAAGTACCTCTATCAGAGTTCCTTTTCTGATGCCGTATTTTACAGATTCTTTTCTGATTCCAATTTCCCCGATTTTTACGAGGTGCTTTGTTGTTTCAATGTATGCTGTTTTTTTGGTTTTTTTGTATGAGAGTGTAACACGGTCATTCACATAGACGCCAAGATCCTTTGCATCATGAATATTCATCACTACAACAGGTGTTCCTGTTTCAAAGTCCATGAATTTTGCTTTAAGCTTCATTATTTTCACATGAGGCGTATTTTTTATACAATGCTTCAACAGATTTTGCGTTTATCCTTTTTCCAAAGCACAGGTGCGGCACGAGCGCGCCCGAAAAAGTCTTTGGTATGTGCATGAGTTCGTGTACGAGTGTGCGGTCCTGGTCTTCCTTGCTTTGCTTATCGAACTTTTCTGAAAGAACCTCTATGATGTAGTGAGCCCTCACCCCGAGAGCAGACTGCCATATTCTTGGAAGGGACCAAATCCGTGCGTATGCGTGCGCTTTTGATTTCTCAGAGCGCATGCATATTAAGTTGTCCGGGTTTATATAATCAAAATCGCAGTATGCGACAATTTTGCGGATTCGCACTTGTATGTCTGGTGCGGGGCAGAATTTCATGCATTGATATGGGTGTTCCTGATTAAATATCTTCGGATTTCTCAGATATTTATATCACGTTTCACACAAGTAGTGGCATGGTTCAGTGGAAAAAAGTAAGAAAAGGAATATCCCCTCTTTTTGCAGGCGTACTTTACTTTGCGATTGCTATTGCAGGAGTGACTATTGTGGTTCAGACAGGAGCGCCCGCGCTCGCAAACATGAAAGATGTTGCAGCAATTGATCAGGCAAAGGACTCTCTTTCAAACCTTGACAAGATCATCTCACTGGTTGCTGAGGAAGGCAGGGGCTCATCGCGCGTTGTCCCGCTTCAGATAAAGCGCGGAGACTTTGTATTTTCAGCAGATCTTGACACAATCGCGTATGAAATTGACACAAAAGCAGACGTGATTTCTCCCGGAACCCAAAATCAGGTAGGTGCCCTGATATTCTCTTCAGGCTCTTCTGTAAATGTTTATGACAACGGCGCATCATGGATTCTTGAAAACGAGCATCTTCGCGTTAACCTGACAATGGCCGGAAACTCATCCTCTTATGCCTCACTCAATACATCAGGGCTCATTGAAGGCATATATTTCAAGGACACTGAAACACCTTTTGACGGTACAGTAGAAATTCTGATTGATGAGTTAGCAGCAGCCGGGATAGGAAACGGCTACACATACGCAGAGGAGATTGGGCTGAATATTGCGCGCGGACGGGTTATTGCACACATGAACACAACCACTGCCTTTTATGATGTGTATTTCACGCTTCAAAGCGGAAGCGATTTCATTGATATTTCTGTGAGAAACTTCAATACATACTGAAAGAATTGGTTTTATAAACTATAAGCCAGAATAACATGTATGTATTCTGCGAAAATAGATTCCTGTCTTAAGAAAGAAAAGATATCTTCTGGTGACAAAGTAAAAATCATCCAGAAAGGCGGGAAAGAATACGAGGGCATTCTTATGCCGCGCCCTGATTTCGGGGGAAATAAAGACAACATAATTCTTAAACTCAAGAGCGGCTACAATATTGGCATAAAGTTCTCAAATGGCATGAAAATAAAAAAGAGCGGCAAAGGGACTGAACTTGAGGCATTTCCTTCACTAAAATTCTCACCCGGCAAGAAACTGCCGAAAATATCTCTTGTTGCAACAGGAGGCACTATAAGCTCGCGCGTGTCTTATGAGACCGGCGGCGTGAAATGGCTGATGGATGCAGGTCAGCTATTTTTCCTTGCTCCCGAACTCCAAAAGGTTGCCGTGTTTAGGAAAATAGAAAAGCCATTTTTAATGGCTTCAGAAAATATGGCGCATGAGCACTGGCAGAAGCTTGCAGAGACTTGCGCGCGCCTTCTAAATGAGGGGGACGCGGGTGTTGTAGTCACTCACGGTACAGACACACTTCATTATACTTCAGCAGCATTGTCTTTTATGCTGAAAAACCTTACAAAGCCGGTTGTCCTTACATACTCACAGCGCTCAACAGACAGAGGGAGCACAGACACACCCATGAACCTTGTGTGCGCAGCACACGTTGCCGCGAACTCAGACCTATCAGAGGTTGTTCTGGTTGGGCACGGCGAATCATCAGATACATTCTGCTACGCGAACCGTGGGACAAAGGTAAGAAAGATGCACACTTCAGTGCGCCATACATTCCGTCCGATAAATGAAGTTCCTGTTGCGAAAATATGGCCTGATGGGAACACAGAATATTTAGGTAAGCACAAAAAGAGGGCAGAAGGAAAAGTGATTGCAGACACAAAGTTTGAGGAGAAGGTCGCGCTCATAAAATAC
>CBDUVQ010000085.1:0-3387 GCA_965370715.1 uncultured archaeon | reverse complement strand
GGCTAGCATAATCCTCGGAGGCGTTGTGTTGTTTTTTCAAACAGGTTCTAAGACAATAACCGTTCTTGGAGCAATATCAGTTCTGGTTGGCATAATGATGTGCATTATGGCATTAGTTGCCTCGACAAAACCAAAAACAGAGCTTATAGCAGATGAACGAGTTACGAGAATCAATGAAAAAGCAGGATATCATGCTGGCTGGTTGATTATATTGGCTGTAATAATTTTGTTTCAGGCAAACAAAATCTGGTCGTTAGGTGTTGAACTTGAAGATATGTATTATACAGTCCTTTTTGTTGGAGTGATTTCGTGGAGCATACTTAGATGGCACTATAATAGAGAAATATGATTTAAATGAAAACAAGAATCAAGGAATTTCGGGCAAGGCATAATCTGACGCAGGAAGACCTTGCAAAAAAAGTCGGTGTCAGGCGCGAGACTATTGTTTTCTTAGAGAAGGGAAAGTACAACCCTTCTCTAAAGCTTGCGCACGATGTAGCGCGCGTTCTTAAGACAAAGATTGACGAGTTGTTTGTTTTTGATGAATAGAAAACTATATAAACTTTAGTTTACAGGTATAAACTAATATGGATACGTATAATCTAAAGTTTACACGGTTGCAGAATGAGATATTCCGCTATTTGTGCATTAAAGCAGGCATGAGCTTAAATCAAAGAGGTATTGCGAGACCTCTTCGTGTTTCCCCGACAGCAGTTGCCAAGGCATTGAAGGACTTATCAAAAGAGGAGTTAGTAAACGTTGAAAAAAGCAAGACCATGAACCTCATTTCAATTCAGTTAAACCGTGACAATCCAAAAGCAATTGCACTAAACCGTGTTGAGAACCTAAAGCAGATATACGAGTCCGGTCTTTTGGAAGTTCTTGAAGAGCATTTTCCGGGATGCACCATTATTTTGTTTGGCAGTTATTCTTCGGGAGAAGATACAACGAATTCAGATATCGACATTGCAGTTATAGGTTCAAAAGAAAAAGACATTGACTTAATCCGATTTCACAAGCTGTTGGAGCGGACTGTTTTTATTCATTATTATGATTGTTTGAAAGGCATTGGCAAAAATCTGAAAGCAAACATCCTTAATGGCATTACTTTACAGGGGGCTGTTGAGCTATGAGCCGTCTTCTGAAAGCTTTTGAGGAGTTTCTGAAATCAGGCATTGTTAAAAGAAGAAGCCCTGATATTTTAAGAGCAAGATCTCTACTTGATGAAGCAGAAAAAAGATGGAATTTCTTAGTTGAACTAAAAAAGAAAATAGGTCTTTCAGATGAAAACGCAAATTATTTCATTGAACCTTCTTATGACATTCTTATTAGTCTTATACGCGCGAAGCTTTTGGCTGACGGTTTTTCGTCTTCAGGAGATGGTGCGCATGAGGCAGAAGTGGCTTATATGCAAAACTTAAATTTTCCAGAACACGATGTGCGTTTTATGAATGATTTAAGATATTTTCGCAATGGCATCAAGTACTACGGCAGAGAATTTGGCAGCGATTACGCAAAAAAAGTTCTTGTTTTTTTGAACCGAGTGTATCCTAATTTGAAAGAGGTTGTTGAGGGTTCTATTTAAATATGGAGCTATCCGCCCATAACAATCATCCACGCCCCTATCACTGCGACGGCTGCGCCAAAAATCTTTTTCTTTATGTTTTTTTCGCGCAGGATAAGCCCGCCGAAAATAACAGTGAAAATCGCATCAGTGTTTGCAAGAGGAACTACGCGGCTGACAGGCGCCATAGAAAGCGCATAGTAATAGAGGGAAAGGCTTGTTGCAGACAGCATCCCGCGAAAGAGAAGGAGCTTCATATCGCGCGCATTCTTTCTAAGCTGTCCTGCAAAGACATTCCACTGCTTGTTCATTACGCCTGCTCCTATGAATATAGAAAGTATGCATCGTGTGAGCGCGGCAATTGATGCAAGGGCAAGTGGGTGGATTTCAGAAAGTATTATTTTCTCTGGTATGCCGCGTATTGCCCAGAAAAAAGTTGCGGCAACTATAAGGATGACTGCTTTGTCTATCATTGGATGGCCGTGCCTGTTTCGCTCTGTTGCAAGATATCCGCCAAGCCCTACAAGAAAGACTCCTGCAACTGTCAGGGCACCGACTGATTCTCCTAGAAGAATTACTGCAAAGACCATTGAGAATACGCTTGTGAATTTGCTGAACGGTGCAACGTGTGATGCTTCGTTGTTTCGAAGCGCGTAGTAGTATGAGTAGGAGCCAAGTGAACCAAGCAACCCAATACCAATTCCGAAAAGAAGAGCCCTGCTTGAAATCTCGGGGACTCCACCAATTACAACTACTGCGAGAATTGTGGCAAAGAATGCGCCAAGTGTTGTGGCAAAGGACGAAAATACAAATGGGTTTAGCTTCTGGTTTGAGAGAAATCTCCGATCCATTATGTAAAGCGATGACAGGAACATGGCTGCTGACAAAGAAAGAATTGCCCAAAGGTATTCGCTCATAGCAGGATATTTAAAAAAAGAATTATATATTACCCTTATCAAGCGAAAAGGAATTGATATGAGAAAAGTTTCTGTAATCGGCGCGGGCAGGCTCGGCTCTGCCGCAGCGTATACAATCGCGCAAAGAGGTATTGCAGACGAAATTGTTCTTGTTGATATTAACAATGAACTTGCGCAAGGGCAGGCACAGGATATCGCGCAGTCTGTTGCGCGCCGCAGCAATACAAAAATTGTTGCAGGAGATTACAAAGATGTTTCGGGCTCAGATGTTGTTGTCATAACATGCGGCATGCCAAGAGGCGCGATTGAACACGACCGCATGGAGCTTCTTGAAAAAAACAAATCCATAATAAAAGGGGTTGCAGAAAAACTGAAAGAGTGCGCACAGGGCGCGGCAATAATTACTGTGACAAACCCTTCTGATGTAATGAATTATCTGGTGCAAAAAACAACTGGTTTTTCTGAAAGCAAAGTTATGGGCTTTGGAAACATTCTTGACTCTGAGAGGTTTCGGGTAATTTTGGCAGAAAAGATTGGCTGCAAAGTATCTGAAATAGAGAATGCGTTTGTGGTTGGCGAGCACGGCGAGGCAATGGTTCCACTTTTCAGCAATGTGATTGTTCGTGGAAAGGAGCACGATTTTTCTGATAAAGAAAAAGGTGAGATAACCGCGCTTCTGAAAAAAGCGGCATGGAATATAATTGATTTGAAGGGCGCGACCGAGTTCGGTCCTGCATCATACATTGCAAACACTGTGGGTGCCGTTGTAAATGATATAAAAGAGGTTATGCCTGTTTCGCTTGTGCAGGGCGGCGCATCTGTTGGTGTCCTTGCGAGGGTCGGGAACGGCGGAGCAGAGCCAATTGAAATGAACTTGGACGGGGAAGAAAAAGCAGCTTTTGAAGT
>CBDUVQ010000084.1:0-3420 GCA_965370715.1 uncultured archaeon | reverse complement strand
CGACATCAATTTCTTCGTTTTTGAGGATTTCACCAGTTAAGTAATATGCTCGGTTCGCTTTTGAATCACACACTCCCAACAGCAGGCAACTCCCCTTGCGCGCCCTCTTCCGCTTTATGCTTTTTCGCGCGCTGCCTGTGATGCACAAAAAGCATGATTGCAAGAATCACAAAGGCAATCAGCAGGAGGAGTATTGAGACTATTGGAAATATTGCATGGTACATCTGCGTTATGCGCGCTCGCGCAAGCTCAAGGGCAGCATTCTCTATGTGCTTCTTTACAACCAAAAGATTGCGCCGGGTCTCAAAATAGTCGTTCTCCGAAAACGAGCTTTTGGCAAAATCCAGATATCTATCGCCCTCATCAAGGTGCAGAAATGTAGATGTAGTGTTTTTTCCCTCAATGCCTGCCTTGATTGCATCATTTCTTAACCTCTTCAGGAGAAACGCATAGTTCAGAATCGAGCTGTTGAACTCATCCATTGGGTGAAGAAGCTTGACAAATACATCTATGTGTCCTTTGTTTCTGGCCTCGTCTGCTATCACCACAAAATCAATTGGATATGTGCCTGGCTCGGTATCATTTGAGACATCGATGGATATTATGAACACTCCTTCGTCATATACAAGAATCTCAGGAATCAACTTAGGGGTGACATCAATCTGTATGCCAAGTGACTTGGGAAGGAGCACAACATTGCTTGCATCTGCATCCCCTGTGTTCTTCACCACCACATACGTCACAGTTGACTGGTTCTGCGTCATGGTGATGTTTGAAGGATACTCCAGTGACAGATATGGGTGTAGGGTGTCGAGATATTCTGCAGCAGAGCCCCCGCCACTTCCATCTTCAGGCAGTGTAGGGAAAATAATAGGGGGGTAATAAGGAAGTACCTTTGTCCCATTCACACGATAAAGACCCCACGCTACCACATACTTTCCTGAAAATGTGGACATTGCACGAATCCAGTAATATCCTGGCTCGTCAGTAACGTATTGTATAGTATGCTGCCTTGTCTGGCCGGGCAGCACATCAACATACTCATCGGTGTAGTTTCCGACAAATGACAGGTTAATGTCCATAATAGTTATTTCAATATTCTGCTGAAACGCTACGCTGCCTGTATTCATGAACTCCACAGATATGCTCTGGGGATCATATACTTCAACAATTGGAGCGTAATCAAAAAACAGTATCCTTCCCATTTCAACAGGCTTTATTGAGATGCTAATGTTTCTGTCAGACGCGAGAACAACGTAGCCTGTTATTTTTCCGGAAGTGCTGATATCTGCTGCTGCAACTACAAGAAGAATCAAGACAACCAGCAACAAAATCTTATTCATGTTCTGCACCACTACTAAGGACTATTTTAGTGCGCCAATATATATTCTTGAGAAAAACTAGTGAGAAAAGGTTTAAATTACTGCGAAACGCCGTATTGTTAGTGCGAAAGGGCAGCTTCGCCTGTGCATATCGCATGTATGCTGTAAAAAGCATGCAAGCGAGTTGCAGGGTGTGGAAAGTCCCCCCTCCCGGCAATATGCCGTACATCTGGATAACCAGACCGCATACATGCGGGGCAATGCATCAGAAACGATACCGCATCGGATTAAGAATGATATCCTTTGACGTTTTCCGAAAAGCGGGTGAAACGGGCATCCATGGGAGCAAGCAAAATTGCGCTTAGTCAAATGCTGCAGCGCCTATCAGGGTCGGACTCATTATTGCCGACCTTACGACGGGCAAACAGAAGGGGGCTTACTCTTCGCACTACTTATAATCTATTTAAATAATTGAATTACAAAGTGAAATCATGGCTAAAGAAAAAAACTATATGCCGCAATCAACTGCCGGGCTTGTAAGGTATTTTGACGAGTATCATGAAGCCGTAACCATAAAGCCGGAAATAGTTGTCGGCATGTCCGGGGCAATAGTTCTTTTATTCGTTCTTGCAAGAGCAGGCATGTTTTAGAAATATGTAGCAGATATTCGTTCATGTTACAACAATTGATTCTATTCAAGTAGGTTTCGCTCTTTTTGGACAGACGGTTTTATTTCTGCATGCACAATTTTTGATATGCTTCGAATCGGAACTGCCGGAATCCCTCTTAGCTGCAAAGGGGGCAACACTATTGAAGGCATAAAATGTGTAAAAGAGCTTGGTCTCTCGGCAATGGAAATTGAGTTTGTAAGAAACATATATCTCAATGAAAAAAAGGCGCAAGAAGTGGGCGAATATGCAAAAAATCTTGGCATCCTTTTGTCATGCCACGCGCCTTATTACATAAACCTCGCCTCGCAAGACCGAGAGGTGCAAGAAAAAAGCAAATATTATGTTGGCAGGACACTTAATATTGCGGACGCACTTGGGGCAAGTGTTGCTGTATTTCACCCGGGGTATTACTCGAACCGCACTCCTGAAGAAGCTTACAAACTGATTTCAGATTCACTAAAACTATTCAATCCGAAAACAAGAATCGGTGTTGAGACAACAGGAAAGCAAAAGCAGTTCGGCACGCTTGAGGAAATGATACTGCTTGCACAGGGGCATGAAAAAGTTGTTCCGGTAATTGATTTCGGGCACATTCACGCGCGAGCAGGTGGCGGCATAAAAACAAAGGATGATTTTCTAAGTATTCTAAACAAAGTGGATGCGCTCAACAAAAACCCAATTCACTGCCACCTGAGCTGCGTGCGCTTTAGCAACGGCAATGAGCGCGAACATATTCCTCTTTCAGAAAAGCAGCCGGATTTTCGCCTTTTGGCAGAAGTTGTTAAGGAAAACGGCTTTGACCTGACAATAATCTCTGAAAGCCCCGTAATAGAGCATGATGCTCTTTTGTTCAAGGGGTGGGTTGAAGGAAAATAAGCGAGCCCGAGGGGATTCGAACCCCCGACCCCTAGGTTAGAAGCCTAGTGCTCTTTCTGGCCAAAAAGATATCCAGCTGAGCTACGGGCCCACGAAGAGTATGTTCTTTTAAAAGAGTTAAATAGGTTCTCTCTGTTGATATCGCAATTAAATTGAGCAAGATTGTAAGCAGTTGTAGTAAAAGCCATAACTATTTGGGCCATGGCTTTTCCACATAGATTAAGGTCTCTTGGTTTTTGGTTATGTTTGTGCATTTAGTAACGACCTTAACGATACTAATAAATATGGTGCCTGACCATATATGCTAATTAATGATTAAGAAATTACGAAAAACAAAAATAGAAAAAGAAGAGATAATTGCTGATTTTGTCTTTCTAACAGTTTCATTTCTTGTCGCAATTATGGCGCTGTATGTCTTTGACATACACTGGAATTTTTACCCCGGAGGGGAATTATTTCCCCCGGAAAGGCACGTCTTTACAGACAACAGCATCTATCTCTGGGGTGGATTGACGGGCGCCATTGTCGGATTTTTTGTAATAAAACTATTT
>CBDUVQ010000083.1:0-3475 GCA_965370715.1 uncultured archaeon | reverse complement strand
ATTTTCCCCAACTGACTTTCTCCGCCTGTATTTGGATTCAATAACCAAACATATCTATAATTTTCACTTGTATTTTTTCTAAATTTTACTATCCCTAAATATTTGGGTTTCGTTTCTCCGGCAAATGTTTCATTCAATACATCGCGCTTTTTTGGCATGAGTTCAGAAATATTCATGTCTGTCCTGATGAGGCGCACACCACAGTTTATATCAAAACCGATTCCTCCGGGGCAGATTATACCTTCATCTAAATCAAAGGCAGCCACACCGCCAATTGGAAATCCATATCCTTCGTGCGCGTCCGGCATGACGAGCGCATTATTGATTATCCCTTTTAGTGTCGCAACATTTGCTGCCTGCTGAAGAGTACGATCCAGCCTTATTTTTTCAGCAAGAGCGTCAGATGCAAAAATCTTTGCAGGAACGCGCATTGCGCCTGTCTTTTCAATTTCCCATGTTACAGAACCTGTTTTCTTTAGAGGGATTGCGTTTTCGTTCATAAGAATCACAGGCATAGTTTGAGCTGAACTTATTTAAGTATTGCAAAGGCTTTTCTACAGCCCAATCGCGCTTATGTGTCCTGAAAAGGTTGCTTGTTATTAATAATGGCGACCATATTTTACTATGATTTTCTTTGCCTTTCTGAAAAAATTAGCAGTGTTTTATGTTGTGCTATTGTCTGTCATGGTTTCCGGATGTGTAGGCGGGCTTTCAGAATCAGGGGTAGCATCAGAGAACACAATTAGCATAGCGGCATTCAATATTCAGGTCTTTGGTGTAACAAAGGCAGGTAAGCCCGAAGTTATGGACATTCTTTCAAAAACCATCTGGACTTTTGACATTATTGCAATTCAGGAAATCAGAGACATTTCACAAACAGCCCTGCCAAAACTGCTTGAGGTCGTGAATTCAGATAACTCAACTTATGATTACATTGTAAGCGAGCGCCTTGGCAGGACTTCATACAAGGAGCAGTATGCATATATTTACAATACACAGACTCTGGAACAGATGGGAGCGCCTTATGTTTACCCTGAACCAACAGGAGACCCGTTTCACAGAGAGCCTTATATCGCAAGGTTCAGAACACTGGATAGCAACCGCACATTTGTTCTCATAGTTGTTCACACAGACCCTGACGAAGCAACGCAAGAGATTGATGCATTACCTGCGGTGATTGAATATGCGCAAGCAGTATTTACAGAAGAAGAAGATTTTATTGTCCTGGGCGACCTGAACGCAGATTGCAACTATTTTAACGAGAATGACGAACAATCTCTTTTGAGAAGCAGTGACTATTTTTGGGCAATCGGCAACAGCGCGGACACCACGACTAAGTCCACGGATTGCGCATACGATCGCATTATCTTTACGAGCGCCGTAAAGCCATATTTTACGGGAGACTCAGGAGTGTTCCGATTTGACACCATCTATGATTTGACCTATGACGAGACTGTGGCGGTTTCAGACCATTATCCGATTTATGCAGTGTTTTATAACAGAATACCTGAGCATAGCTCGATTTGGAGTTGGATATTCGGGTAGTGATGTTTTTATCATTGGAGAAGGCTGACGGTTGTTATTAGCCCTTAATACATAAAGTTTCTAAGCACAAGAATATGTATTATGCCCAAATACTTCAAAGACTCGGAATGGAAAAAGAAGCGCAAGGAAATCATCAAAGAAGACAGTGCGTGCACATGGTGCGGCTCAAAGGAATTTCTTGCAGTCAGGCGTAAGGAAACTGAAGAGACAAAGATTTTGCTCATAAACGAGTTTCGCTTTGAGAAATTCAAGGCAGAATACAACATCAAGAAACCAGGTGAGGAAGAGGTTTCAATATTCCATTCAGAAGAAGAAAGCATGCTTTCTGAGCCGATTTTGAAGGTGTTCAAACATTATGCGTCTAAAGATGTCTGGGAACTTAAATGGCAGGATGTCGGGAAATTTCTTGATATCAAGCGCACGGAGGCATCCAAAATCAGGAAAACTTTGCGCGAACTATTGAAAGAACAGTCAAAAATAAATTGGGACAACTTCGCTGAAAATGAAGAATTGCAGGAAAAGATTGCAAAAGAGTATGAAGTGTATTCAAAGCCGAAAATAGAGCGCTACAAAAAGTGTTTGCCTGAAGACATAATAATTCTTTGCAGAAGGTGTAATTTCGCCAGCATGAACGGAATGGAGCTATGCCCTGTATGCAAAAAGAAATACAAGGGCGTAAAATACGACACCTGCTTTAACTGCCTGCCAAGTGATCGGAAAAAGCAGATATCTGGTGAAGAAGAAGCCGATTGATGCGAAAACTTTATATGGGAGTTAAAGCCACAAATAAAGCATGAAGCTCTCAGGACATATTCTTACACTGTTTTTAGTTGCCGGCGTTGTTCTCTCAAGCGGTTGCACAAAAAATGAGTGCAATCATGATGAGGACTGCCCGTACATAAACTGTTTTTCTGCCCATTGTGATAGCGGTTCATGTATATATAACGCTCTTCCAACCTGCTGCGGCGACAATGTGTGTACAGAGGGTGAGCATCAATCCAACTGCGCACAGGACTGCCCCACATGCGATGACCAGAATCCGAATACTGAAGACTTTTTTGATTATGACATGCAGCACTGCAAAAATGTGCCTTTGCAGTATCTTTTTGAGGACTTTGAGATGGGTGCCAACAAATGGGGTTTTTCTGATGAAAACGGCGAACCTATCGCGCCATGGAACGCTGTCTCGGGAGAGACAAATATGATGCTAAGGGGCACAGGACACTCATGGGCGACGCTTATGGGCAGTGAATGGGATGATTACACATTCAAGTCCAGTTTCAGGATAATGCAGGGGGTTGTGCATTTCAACTACAGGATAAAGGACAGCCCTGAAGGAGTAATGCGCTATTTTGTCGGCATCGGGAACAACAAAATATATTTGCAGAAAGAATACAAAGGGCAATTCTATCCGCTTTCTGAAATGAGGACGTATATCGGGCCTGAGTGGCACAGTGTGGAGATACGAGGCTACAATAACCTGATTAATGTTTATCTTGACGGCAATCTTTTGATAAAATACGCTGATTATACAGAGCCCGTTCTTTCAGGAGGAATCGCATTTGAGCCTCTGGAAAACACGATATTTCTTGTAGATGATGTTGTGATTAAGCGTGCAGACATGAATGATTTGATTCGTCCGCATACTATGGCAGAAAACCCACTACCGCCTAATTAGGCAACTTTTTAATAAGTTGTACTACAAGATGTATTCTACGTAATGACCATCCCTCAAAAATGCTACTTTTTGAGCCATTTTTGAGGTCCTCGAAAATTCAAGACGTTTTGTTATTGAATTTTCGGGCTTTTCGGCTTGTGTTTGAAATGAGTAATCCGGAGCCGAAAATCATGAAAATCCACAAATGCAGTTGGATGGGCTTTTCAAGCTTCTCCAAACTTGTTTGGAGACCTTAGAGCGCAAGCGAAATGG
>CBDUVQ010000082.1:0-3493 GCA_965370715.1 uncultured archaeon | reverse complement strand
TAAAAAGAAATTCTCTTTAAGCCTTATGCAAACATGGCCTCTGAAAAAACAGCGGCCATATCTTAAGAAAGAGTTTCCTGACAAAATGCTTGTTACAGGACAAAGGGTTATTGATTCCTTGTTCCCTGTTGCGCGCGGCGGTGTTGCTGCAATGCCTGGCGGGTTTGGAAGCGGAAAAACTGTGCTTGGCCACCAGATTGCAAAACACAGTGACGCAGATATTGTAATATATGTGGGTTGCGGGGAGCGAGGAAATGAGATGGCGCGTGCACTTGAAGAGTTCAGGGAGCTGTGCGACCCAAATACAGGCATACCGCTCATGGAGCGCTCCATATTGGTTGCAAACACAAGCAACATGCCTGTGACTGCAAGGATAAGCTCAATATATTTTGGCGCACTCGTCGGCGAGTACTACCGCGATATGGGATATGATGTTCTCCTAATGGTTGACTCCACCTCCAGATGGGCTGAGGCGCTCAGGGAAATTTCAGGTCGACTTGAAGAGCTTCCCGGAGAAGAAGGATATCCTGTTTATCTTGAATCCCTTATTGCATCTTTCTATGGGCGGGCTGGTGTTGTGGAAACATCTTCCAAAACAACCGGGTCTCTTACAATAATCGGTGCTGTCTCACCAAGCGGAGGAGACTTCTCAGAGCCGGTCACGCAGGCAACCAAGAAATCTGCAAGGTCTTTTTGGACACTTAACACAAACCTTGCATACAGAAGGCATTATCCTGCTGTTGACTGGATTACATCATATACCAGCCACCTGAAGCCGCTTTCCGGCGGCATTGACCCCTCAGACAAGCAGAAGATGCTGTCGCTTCTGCAAAAAGAGAAAGAGCTTGAGAGAATCGCAAGGCTTGTTGGATATGATGCGCTGACAAAAAAAGACCTTTTTCTGATACATATTGCACGCGCATTTCGGGAAGGCTTCCTGCAGCAGAATGCATACCACGAAGTTGACAGGTACACCCCAATAAAAAAACAGCAGGAAATGTTTCAGACAATACTTCATATCTACAGCACAGGGCAGGCAGTGCTCGATAAAGGAAATGATCTTGACTTTTCAGCGCTTTCAACAATTCTTGAAAAAGCATCGAGAATGAAAACTGAAAAAAAAGATACGTTTGCTGATTTGCGGCACATAGCAGAAACTCAGCTTGGTGAAAACAGATGAAAGAATACAAAACAATCTCAAAAGTCAGTGGACCTCTTCTATTTCTAAAAGGGGTTGATGGTGTCGGCCTTAACGAAACTGCAGAAATTGTGCTGCCATCCGGAGAAGTGCGGATTGGAAAAGTCCTTGAAATTAACAGAGATGTCTCTGTGGTAGAATGCCTTGAAGGAACCGATGGACTCGGCAATGATGCGCGCGTGCGCTTTTTGGGCAAGCCGTTTACAGTCTTTGTTTCAAAAGACATGCTTGGCTGCACATTTAACGGCATGGGAAATCCAATTGATGTTCACCCTGTTGCAGAAAAAGAAGTTGACATAAACACCCCTGCAATAAATCCCCTATTTCGGGCATCGCCCAACGAGTTTATAGAAACCGGCTTTTCTGCTATTGACGGGCTTCTTAGCATTGTCCGCGGCCAGAAACTTCCGATATTCTCTGACGCAGGCCTGCCGCACATAAAAATCATGTGCCGCTTGGCAGAGAATCTGTCGCGCGATGTTGTTGTTGTGTTCGCAGCAATAGGCCTGACAGATGACGCCGCAGAATATGTTAGCGAAAGCTTTCATGAAAGCGGGGCAATGAAAAATACCGTGCTCTTTGTGAACAAAGCAGAAGACTCTGTCATAGAGCGAATCATAACCCCTCGGGTTGCGCTTTCTGTAGCAGAATTCTTTGCATGGACGTGCCATAAAGACGTTGTAGTGCTTCTCGGAGATATGACAAACTACGCAAGCGCGCTGCGTGAGCTTTCGAGTGCAAAGCAAGAGGTTCCTGGAAGAATGGGATATCCCCCGTACCTTTACAGCGACCTTGCGTCAATATATGAACGCGCTGGCAAAATACGCAACAAAAAGGGCTCAATCACCCAGTTATCATTTCTTACAATGCCTGACGGAGACATAACACATCCTGTTCCTGATTTAACCGGATATATCACAGAAGGGCAAATACTTCTTTCTGCCGAGCTTTACAGAAGAGGTATTTTTCCGCCCATAAATCTGCTTCCGAGCCTCTCGCGCATGATGCAGCAGGGAATCGGTGAAGGGAAAACGCGCGAGGACCACCACGAGGTCTCAAACCAGCTCTATGCATGTTATGCTGAAGCAAAGCATATCGAGGATTTGAAAAGTATTGTCGGCGAGGACGCACTCAGTGAGCGGGACACAAAATATCTTTCTTTCAAGAACGCATTTGAAACAAAATTTCTTGCGCATGCAGAACACAGAAGTATTGATGAAACACTTGATATTGGCTGGAGCCTGCTAAAGCTGGTGCCAAAAACTGATTTGACGCGCATAAGTCCTGCTTTTTTAAAAAAATACGGTGGCTGAATGCAGACAATATATGAACGGATTCCTTCAACAAGGTACGAGCTTCTTCGCTTAAGAGCGTTTGAGGCAGATCTTCGCGTGGGTTTTGATATTTTGAAAAACAAGGAAGAAATACTCTTAAAAGAGTTTTTTGATGCAGCAAAAGACGTGCATGAAAAACGGGAAACCCTTGACTCAAATATGAAGCGCGCATATCTTGCGCTCATAAATGCGCAGGGGGTTCATGGAGTTCTTGGCACAAAATATCTTGCTGCGGCTACCACGCCCTGCACACCGCCTGTTATTGAGACACGAAAAATCGCAGGAGTCTCTATTCCTTCTGTGAAATACACCATGGAAAAACGGGATGTTTTTTGCCGCGGCTACGCACCTTCATCCTCGTCAATAGAGCTTGAGACCGCAGCATCTCTTTTCGAGACTGCGCTTTCTAATGCAATTCAGGTTGGCGAAAAAGAGGTTTGCACAGAAAAACTTGGCAACGAGGTCCTAAAGGCACGAAGAAGAAGCCGCGCACTGGAAAAAGAAATTCTTCCGGAGGTTCTAAGGGAAAAACGGTGCATAAAGGACTCTCTTGACATGCGCTCCAGAGAAACATTTGTTCGGACAAAGAAAATAAAGGCAATGGCGGACTCATGAGTTTTTATTGCGTACTTTCATGACTTTTCGCTTAATGACATTATTGCTTCTGCAATATCTCCGTTCGATGAAAGCGCGCTTTCTGCTTCTTCTTTTGTGCAATTGGTCTTTTCCATGACAAGTTGTATGTCTTCTGCAGTCGGTCCTGTATCTTTTGCAACCTCTTCTGATTTTCCGATCACCTGAAAACTTTCACCTTGTCCCGGAATATTCACTTTTTGCACAACAGGGTTTCTTACAATAAGCTCGCGGTCACTAAATCGAAAGAGAACTTCTTTTACATCAAGTGTCTCGCTTTTGATGCCCATTGTGCGCATCATTTTCTCCATCTGGTGTGCACTCATCT
>CBDUVQ010000081.1:0-3569 GCA_965370715.1 uncultured archaeon | reverse complement strand
CCGGTAAAGGAAATCGGGAAAATTGCGCATGACGCGGGCGCGCTTTTTATGATAGACTGCGCAGCAGCAGCAGGGCATATCCCGCTTAACTTCAAAAAAATCGGTGCTGATTTTGCAGCTGTTGCAGGGCATAAGGCATTCGGTCCGACAGGGACAGGAATACTTTATGCAGCAGAAGACCTTGTCAAAAAAGAGGTTATTATGCCTGCATATCTTGGCGGCGGAACTGTCTCTGATGCATCGTGCCATGATTACTCGCTTGCTCACAGCCCTGACCGCTTTGAGGCAGGAACACCAAACATTGCAGGAGTTCTCGGGCTCGGGGTGGCGCTTGAATATATTTCAAAAATAGGTGTTGACAACATAAGAAAACATGATATTGAAATGATGGACCACACATTCAAAAGATTCAACGAAATCCCGTCACTTGAATACTATGGCCCGCGCATTCCTGAAAAAAAAGTTGGGCTTGTGACGTTCAACATAGCAGGCATGGATGCGCACGATGTCGCGCTCCTGCTTGATGAGACTGCGAATGTCGCAACAAGAAGCGGGCATCATTGCGCATACCCTCTTATGAAGTTTCTCGGTGTAGACGGTAATGTCCGGGCATCATACCACGCGTATAACACAACTGAAGAAGTTGATGTCATGTGCGACGCCCTTGAGAAGATTGCGCAGACTGTTAAATAGGGTATTCCTCTCCATGCCGGTGGCAACACAAACTATATATCGCGGCTTTGCGCAATAAACATATGCCTGAAACAGGAAGAGGCTTTATGAGCTTCAACATGCTTGTTGCACTGGTTGTCTTGATACCTTCAGGCATGCTTTTGATAAGATTTCTCGACGATCTTGGCAGAATTTGCCCGCAAGCAGAAAACACAGTGATTTTTGCCATCATTACAGGCTGTGTTGTGCTTTTAAGCCTGATGAACTTTATGAAAGCTGTGCTTATGGAGTGAATGTGCGACCACGAAGCCTCTTTTTGGTGCATTTGGGCTTTCTGATAACGCCTGTTGCTCTTATTTAAAAAACTTAATCCCCTATTACTGCAAATGCCGAAAGCAAAAGACACTAAAAAGGAAAAGCAGGTTCTTCCTGAAGTGAATATTGGGATTCTGGGGCATGTTGACCACGGAAAGACCACTCTTACACAGATGCTGACAGGAAAGTTCACTGACGAGCATTCTGAAGAACTCAAGCGCGGAATATCCATACGCCTTGGCTATGCAGATATGCACATAAGAAAGTGCCCAAAATGCGATGAGCCGCTCTGCTACAGCACTTTTCCAAAATGCTTTCATTGCGCAACCGAAACCGCGCACCAAAGAACTGTTTCTTTCATAGATTGCCCCGGGCACGAGACACTCATGGCAACAGTCCTTACAGGTGCGTCCCTTATGGACGGGGCTGTTTTGGTCATTGCAGCAAACGAGCCATGCCCCCAGCCGCAGACTGCGGAACATCTTGAAGTCATGAATATCGGTGGAATAAAAAATATTGTTATTGTCCAGAACAAGATAGACATAGTAACTGAGGAAGAGGCATTCAAAAACTACACTGCCATCAAAGCATTTGTCAAGGGCTCTGTGGCAGAAAATGCGCCCATAATTACTGTTTCTGCCCAACATAGGGCAAACATTGAGGCATTGATCTCTGCAATAGAAAAGTTCATTCCAACGCCTGAAAAAGACACAAAAAAAGACCCCCTCCTTTATGTTGCAAGAAGCTTTGATGTCAACAAGCCCGGAACTTCTATTCCGAAGCTTGGCGGCGGAGTCATTGGCGGCAGCCTTGTAGAGGGCACACTAAAAGTTGGCGACAACATTGAAATCGTTCCCGGCATAAAAGTTGGCGACAAGTACAAGCCAATTACAACAAAAGTTGTTTCTATAATGAAGGGCGGAGTCGCGCTTGATACCGGAACCCCTGGCGGGCTTTTGGCAATTGGGACAGAGCTGGATCCTGCAATCGCAAAATCCGACAATCTCATAGGAAATATTGCAGGCATTCCAGGAAAACTGCCTCCTGTAAGAAATACGCTCAATCTTGAAACCAAGATGCTTGAAAGAAAGATAGTCGATAACATGCCTGAGCGCATTGTCGAGAAAAACGCCCTTCTAATGAATGTGGGCACTGCAAGAACAGTCGGAGTCTGCACAAAAGTAGGAAAGAACCACGAGTTCGCCCTGAAGCTCCCTGTCGCTGCAGCGAAAGGTGATAAGGTCGCGCTCTCAATGCAGGTTGAAGGCAGATGGCGCCTTATAGGATATGGGCTTGTTGCAGACTAACGTATCTTCGATTATAGGTGGGGCTCTAAAGAGAATTCTCTCGAATAAAACGTATAAATGATTTTGTGTGTATAAAAACAGAGAAGTTACAAATCCAAAAAGGAGATTTAATTATGAAATACACTACAAATGTCTTAAAACGGATCTTACTTGCATTCTTCGTTATTGTGTTGACAATACCGGTGTCATTTGCCGATGAAAATCCAACACTTTCAAACTACAATACTCAATTCTCATCAAATTCAATAATTGTTTATGGTACTGATGATTCTCCATCATATTACTCATATTGCCTAGAAAAAATCAAAGCAATGTGGCCCGATAATGTAGTGAAGACTGATAATGAAGTTACTTCCGAAGACAAATCAAAAAATATGATTCTTTTGGGCGGTCCGTTGGCAAACAGAATTGTTGCTGAACTTGCAACTGCAAAAAAAACACCAGATGCATCTTACTGGAATAACAATCTTAAAAGTCAGTATATTGTTCAAGGAATAAATCACGCTTTTACAGACAGTATGGAAGTATTGATTATAGCCGGATACGACGATATCCAATCAACTAATGCATGCAATCATTTCTTAATCGACAAACCGCCGACTATCGTAAGTTGGACACCGCCTGAAACCACACCAACTCCGCAAGTGTGTGTTCGCTCATTTCCAAGCGTTATAATCACCCCACCAAGCCAAGTTGCTAATTCTGAGACAGGCGGTAAATATGCTTATGATGTTGAAATTATTAATGGCGACAATAGTGCCTGCGGCCCAAGTATATTCTCTCAGTGGCTGATTTACAACAACCCAATTAGTGTAGACAATGAATTCGGAGAAAATCTTCCATCGATAAATCCAGGCGACTCTTTGAAATATAAACTGTATGCGATTGTGCCTCCAAATACACCGCCTTCAACGTACTCCGTAGGTGTCGGCGTTAAGAATAGTAACGCCCCTGCATATACAAGCAAATATGCAGCAGATTTATATGTGGTTCTTAAGCCGTCTCAGGTTTGCATTGATTCTGATGATGGAATGAACTATTATCAAAAAGGCGTTCTTACAGTAACGCACAATAATGGCATGAAAGAAATATTTGAGGACGAATGTAATGAGAATAAAATAAACGAGTACGTTTGCAATTCTGATGGCGGATATTCTATTTCCACATCATTTGAATGTTCTAATGGATGCAAGGACGGTGTATGTATCGTTAAAGAAGTGGTTATAAAACCGCCAGTAATAACTGAAGATGTCTTGCCCGATCCCGTTGTTATTC
>CBDUVQ010000080.1:0-3992 GCA_965370715.1 uncultured archaeon | reverse complement strand
AGAAGAGCCTTATTGCACTTAAAAAAGAGGTAAAGAAAAAAGGGCTCAAAAAGCAGGAGCCGAAAATAATTAATGCGACCAATATTCTTACAAAAACATCATCAAGGATTTTTGCAGGAAAAGAGGCTTTTGCAATAAAGCTCTGCGGGTTTTCAGGCATGTTTAAGACACCGCTTAACAGCCATAGGGCGCTTGGGCGCGAAGTATCGAACTATGCGTGCGCCAAGGCAGACGTAAAGGGAATTGTGCACAGCGATGAGGATATCTCAAAGTACGGGATTGAAAAAGAGTTTTCAGTTGTGCAGAAAAAACTGGGCGCAAAGAAAGGAGACCTTGTTGTGATTGTTGCTGCTCCTGAAAAGATTGCAAAAACAGCACTTACTACTGTTGTTGAGCGCGTTAATATGATTTTTAAAGGCGTGCCTGAGGAGACGCGGCGCGCTCTTCAAAGTGGGGATGCGGAGTACATGCGCCCGCTTCCGGGAGCAGCAAGGATGTATCCTGAAACAGACCTTTTGCCGATTTTGGTAACAAAAGAAATGCTTTCCGAGATAAAGGAGAAAATACCTGAGTCTTTTGAAGACAAGAGGGCGCGTTTTATCGGGCTTGGTTTGAACAAAGAGCTCACAGGACAGATAATAAATTCTGAGTATCTTTCTGTTTTTGAGAGGGCGCTCTCCTCAAAAGTCCCTGCAAAAGATATTGCAAATGTTTTTTTGAATATAATTCCTGACCTCAAGAAGAGAGAGGGCGTGGATACAGGCAGCATTCATTCAGACAGGTTTCTGGAGTTGTTTTCGCTTTTTGAAAAGGGAAAAATCGGAAAAGACGCGTTTCCAATTCTTATTGCATCTTTTGCAAAACATCCTGATGAGACAACGGAGTTTTTGTTGAAAAATGCATGCCTTTCAAAGATGAACGAAACTGAAGCGCGAAAAATAATCCGAAAAATAGTTGCAAAAGAAAAGAACAAAAATCCGGGTTACCTCACAGGAAAGTGCATACAGGAACTGAAGGGAAGAATAGAAAATAGTGTTGTAGCAAAAATTGTTCGGGAAGAAGCCTGATTAATTCCCAAGCAGATATTCCCCGTTAGAGCCTGAAACACTGCATTGCCTGATGTCTCCTGACTGCGAAGAGCCTACAAGAACCGGCATGTATGCATAGTTTCTTCCAACATTGCCGCCCAAGGTTCTTTCAGCGACAAACACTTCACCGCTCCATCCAATCCACTTTTTTAAGGCTTCTTCCTTTAGCTTTTTGCCAAGCTTCTCAATTTCAAAGTAGCGGTCTTTTATTTTCCATGAAAGAACATCTGTTGCCTCAGCTGTTGTCAAAGGCATTGCGCCATAAGCGAAAACATTGAGTGATACCGGATTTATTTCAGAGATAAGCTCAACTGTTTGCTTAAAATCATCATCTGTCTCTCCCGGAAAGCCCACAATAACATCTGTTGAAATTGTCATATTTGGGTATTTGTCTCTAAAATCATGCACAATTTTCATGTACTCCTCGCGCGTGTAATTTCTTTTCATTTCGCGCAGTATCTTGTTCGACCCGGACTGGAGAGGCAGGTCAAGGTACTGGTACATATTCGGCCTGTTGAATGCAGGAATGAGGTCCTCAAGTATTGGCAGGACTGTTGCAGGATTCATTGTACCCAGTTTCACCCGGTACTTCCCGGCAATGATTGCCATTTTTCTGAGGAGCGCAGGCAGTTTGACACCAGTGTCTTTTCCATAGGAAGATACATCCTGCGCGGAAATATGGATTTCTATGCAGCCGTCAAGAATTGCTTTTCTTATTTCATCAAGAATCTTTTCCGGCCCGTAGCTTTGAAGAGAGCCCATTGCAGAGCGGTCGACACAGAATACGCAGTTTTCAAGGCATCCTGTTGCAATCTGCACTATCGCGGTTGCAGGGTTGATTCGCACTCGCGCTTCTCCAATTAGCTGGCGCTGCTTATCAGACAATCTTATGACTTTGAGGTCGCCCTCAATTTTTTTTACAATCTCTGCTATATTTAAAACTGACGCGACCCCTGCAACAGATGCCTCCGGAAGCCTTTGCGTTATCGATTCCTTTTGCACTTCAGCCATACAGCCCATTACAAGAACGCGCGCATTTGAATTTTGAAGCTCACTAAGCCTTGCAAGGAGCTTTCTCTCGGTTGACGGGTTGAGAATGCAGGAGTTTATTATTATGAGCTCGGCATCATCTTTTGATGCGAATGTGTGCCCTGCCTCAAGAAGCTTTGCTGCCATGATTTCTGTTGATACCTTGTTTGTGTCGCAGCCATAGGTCTCTATGAATATTTTCATAATATATCAATGCACTCCAGCTTTATTAAGTTTCAGTGCACATACTAATTGTATGTCTTTTATTGATGCACTCGCGCTTGAAAACATCATGCCCGGGACCTTTGGGTCAAACTATATAGGCGCACTAGTGGTTCTTGTTGCATCCTTTATTGCAGCAAAAATTATTTCTTTTGTTTTTGAAAAAATACTTCCGAAAATTATAGGCAAGACAAAGACAGATGTTGATGACAAGATTGTTCATGCAGTCCACAACCCGATTTATTATGCAGTTATTTTGATTGGCGCACTGACGGCGGCAAAAGTTGCAGGAATTTCAGGGAGCACAGAATTCTATTTTGAGAGGACAATAGCGAGCATTCTCGTGGTTATAATTTCTATTGCTGTTTTTCGCATAGTGAATATTTTGATTGAGTTTGTCGGTGCAGGAGTCGCAAAAAAGACCAAGTCAAAGGTTGATGCGCACATACTTCCATTCATAAAAAATGTCATAAAGCTTGTGGTCCTGATTGTCGCGCTTCTTCAGATACTTACTATCTGGGAAAAGGACATAACCCCGCTTCTTGCATCTGCAGGAATTGCCGGCTTTGCAATTGCTTTTGCTGCAAAGGACACAATCGCAAACATCTTTGGCGGGGTCTCGATTTATTTTGACAGGCCTTTCAAGATCGGCGACAGGATAAAGCTTGACTCCGGGGAACTCGGCGATGTCTATGAGATTGGCATAAGAACAACAAGAATCAAGACACTGGATGATACAGTCATAATAATACCGAACGACCAGATGGCGAGCGCAAAGATACTCAATTACAATCTTCCGGGGTCGCGCACAAAAGTCAAGATGACAATAGGCGTTGCATACGGCTCTAATGTTGCTTTGGTCAAGAAGACGCTTCTTAAGGTTGCGAACTCAGTTGATGTTGTGCTGAATGACCCCGCACCTATTGTGTTATTTATAGCGCATGCAGACTTTTCACTGAACTTCCTTCTTATAATGAGGGTTGATGACCCGCGCCATGCAGGGACTGTCAAGGACAAGGTCAATGAGGGCATAGACCGCGAGTTCAGGAAGGCAAAGATTGACATACCTTTCCCGACACAGACTATTTATCAGAAGAAATGATGATTTTTCCGGTAATCAATTTCTAGAAAATAGAATCTATATGTTCTTTTTATAAACATTCATTTAGAAATCGTTATTAAGTGTGGGCTGGTGGCTCAGTCGGTAGAGCGCTGCCCTGGCATGGCAGAGGCCGCGGGTTCGATTCCCGTCCAGTCCACTATTCTATTTTTCCCATAACAATGGGCTTCACAGACTTGCTTTCTGTATCAAAAACATACGCCTGCGGAATTAGGGCGAGTGCGCAGTTTATGTACACTGTGCCGTTGTGCATTACATGCCCGTTGTCCTCATGGATATGTCCGAAGACGTGCGCAAGGGGTTTTTTTGCCTCATCGAACTGCCTGTAGCCTGCATAGCCTGCGCGCGAGCTCCATGCACGGTCAAGCACACCCTCTGGCGGATAATGCGTCATAAATATTATTTTTTTTGCATCAATTCCTTGGGTTCCGTCCATCATTGCTTCGCTGTCAGAAGGAAAGCCAGAGCTTGAGGCAAGAAAATAGTATCCGTTATACTCTGTATTTGACCACATTTAGCGTAAAGCATGGCAT
>CBDUVQ010000079.1:0-4018 GCA_965370715.1 uncultured archaeon | reverse complement strand
ATTTCTGCCATTCTTTCTGGCAGCATCAATGAAAAAAAGCAGGGCATTTTCTGCTGCAGTATTTCTTGGTGCAATAGCCCCTGACTTTGATGTCATTGTTTCGTGGATAGGATACATACTCAACATAGAAATATTGTCCCACCGGGGAATCACGCACACACTTTTTTTCGGATTCTTTACTGCTGCAATTGTTCTTTACATATTCTCGCGCAAAAAAATCCATGGGTTTTTCGAGCGATTGCTTGGGAAAAAATTTGAGTTGGATTTCAGCCCGCTCATGCTTGCAGCAGCATACATAGGAGTTCTTTTCCACCTTTTTCTTGATTCCCTGACAACGCGCGGACTCCCTTTGCTATATCCTTTGACTGCAAAACGATTCTCGTTTGAACTTTTTTTCTATATTGACTTTTTCCTGATGATTTTTGGGACTCTTGTTGCAGGCTATCTGTTCTTTAAGCGAAAAAACATCATTATAGATACTGCATTTGCAAAGAAGATGTTTGTAATGTATTTTGTGTTTTTTGCAGCCATTGCCGGGTTGAGGATATATGAAAAAGGCATAGCATATGATGCAATTGACGCCCCTGACAAAAAAGCCTATGCAAGCCCAAATCCTTTTGTATGGGGTGTTGTCGGAGTGGGTGAGGATATGATAAGTCTGTACAATTATGACACACTAAAGAAGAATATTACTTCCTTTCAGAGCGTTCCAAGGCTTATGATTTATCCGGACGGGGCAACATTTTCAATTGACGAAGCGCTTGTTAAAGCGCGCGAACTCAAGCGCGTCCGTGACTTTGAATTAAATGCGCGGGCAGTCGCGATTGAGGCCTATTTTGATAACACATCAGATGAATGGGTCATTGACTTCTTTGACGCAGCAGGAGGTGTTGAGTTCTCTGGCATGGACGGCGCACCGAGGCACTTTTTCTCTGTTACTGCAAGGGTCTCAAAGTGAAACACATATATTATATATGCCCTCCAAAATAACCAGTATGTCCTCGGTATGCTTTTATTTTCAGGTCCACCAACCGCGAAGGATTCATCCGGGGCACAAACTAAACCTTTCAGGTGTGAAAACCCCTGAGCTTCTTGAAGCAGCGCTTTTTAATGACACCAAGAACCGCGAGGTTTTGCGCAAGGTTTCTGAAAAATGCTATCTGCCAGCAAACAGCACAATGCTTGAGCAGATTGATTTGTATAAGAACCAGAAAAAAAAGTTCAAGATTTCATATTCTGTGAGCGGAATCTTAATTGACGCGCTCGAGAGATTCGAGCCGGATGTCCTTGAGACATTCAGGCAGCTTGCAAAAACCGGATGCGTGGAGTTTTTGAATGAGACCTATTATCACTCGCTTTCAAGCTTTTTCGGGCGCGGAACAGAGCGCCCTGAGTTTGAAGAGCAGGCAAAGCTGAACCATGCGCGCATAAAAAGCGTTCTTGGGTTCAAACCGGAAGTCTTTCGAAACACAGAGCTTTTGTTCAATACAAAGATTGCGCACACTGTTGAGAAGATGGGCTACAAAGGAATGCTTGCTGAAGGGATTGAAAGGGTTCTTGAGGGATGGAAATCCCCTGAGCACATCTACAGCGTCCCGAATTCAAAGCTAAAGATTCTTCTAAGGAACTACCGCTTAAGCGACGACATGTCTTACAGGTTCTCTGCGCGCTGGTTCAAGGCGTGGCCGCTCACAGCAGACAAGTATGCAAACTGGCTTGCTGCTTGCCAGGGCGAGACCATAAACCTATTCATGGATTATGAGACCTTCGGCGAGCACCAGTGGAAGGACACAGGAATATTCTGGTTCCTGAAGCACCTGCCGAGTGAGGTTTTGAAGCACGACCACATAGATTTTGCAACACCAAGCGAAGTCATGGACCGGTATCCTGTGCGCGGCTCACTTGATGTCGGAGAGTTTGAGACAATCTCATGGGCAGACCTTGAGCGCGATGCATCGGCATGGCTTGGAAACGATATGCAAAGATTCCTCTTCCGGGAGATAGAGCGCATTGGAAAAGTTGTCAAGGCATCAAAGGATGCAAAGCTTCTGGAGATATGGAGAACCCTTCAGACCTCAGACCACCTTTACTACTGCTGTACAAAGCACTGGGCTGACGGAGATGTGCACAAGTACTTCAGCCCCTACGGCACTCCGCACGAGGCGTTTGAGGGCATGATGAAAGCATTGACACAGCTTGAGTATGTTGCAAAAGAACAGCTAAGAAAACCAAAAGGCATCATGCAAAGGGGCGCAGTCCATGAAAATGCACATTGAGGCTGCATTCACGCGCAGCGCCGGGTTTCTGCGCGCAGTGATATTTCTAAAAGACGAAAAAAAGCATATTGATGCGCCGTTGTCGACAGGATTCTCTTCCGGCGAAAAAGAGTACATATTCATACCTGCGCCAAATGAGAACATGACAGACCCGGTTTACCCTGAGAAAGGCTCAGGACAGTTTGTTCACCGAATTGAAAAAGGGATTTATTGCGCGACTTTATTCGGAACAAAAAAAGAACTTGATTTGGTAAAGAAATTAAGGGTTTTTGCTGGCGGAGAAGAAGTTGGGTTTGATTTGTAGATAATGGAGTTATACGGACAAAACTCAACTATGGTGTTTCTGGCAACTTTTAGAACACCACGAAACGTTATTTTTTTGTCTTTTTCATAGGTATATAATTACGCGTTTCTTTTTTGAATAATAAAAACTAATAAAGACCGAAATCCAATAAAGCACATGCCGAAAAAAGCAGTGCGCAAGAAATCCCCGGAAACGCGCAGGTTGTATCGCTCCGGAAAAGACAAAATTCTTGGCGGTGTATGTGGGGGTATTGCAGAATACCTAAATGTAGACCCTGTTTTAATACGCCTTATTTGGGCAGGCGCAATCCTTGTTGGCGGCAGCGGGCTTTTGCTGTACCTGATTGCGTGGGTGATAATCCCGCCAAACCCGGAGCATAAGTGGAAATAATTAAGGCTCATGCCTTTCTGCTCATTGTTGGGGCTTTGTTAATCAGACACACATCACCGACATTTGCGCCATACATCTTTGAAAAATTTCCCATATTGACTGCAACTTCTATTCTGCCGTAAGAATCCTTTAGTATTAAAGGTGTGCTCTCAGGAACATCGCCGAATGTCTCGACAAATGGAAGCTTTACTCTTTTGCCCCATATATTAAAAATCACAATCTGGTTTTTCTTTACACCAAATTTATCCCACATGGATTGCAGAATATTGAGGTTCAGTGAGCCGTATTTGTTGACGTGAATGACTTCTGCTTCAATAGAATCTCCTTTCATGCCGGCCTCATTATACGGGGATTTAACGAGGTCTTCGAACCTCAATTTTTTTCCGAATTTTTCAATTGCAATCCCTTTTGAAAGATAAGCAGCAGCAGGGCAGAAAATGCTCGTGCCGTGAAATATCGGCGAGACTGGTTTGTGCATGTATTTGGGATTGGTGATTTCAACAACTTTTTTGCAGCCGCCAAGAATATTTGCTGCTGAATTCAAGACACCATTGTCCGGTCCGATTAAATAATCGCCTCTTTTTGTCTTTATGATTATTGCCCTTCTTTTTGTTCCGACACCAGGGTCAACAACGCAGATATGATATCCGACAGGCAGGGATTTTACAGTCTCCATTGTCCTTGAAGCAGCAGTGGTATTGAAATCAGGAAGCCCGTGCATCAGGTGGATTACATATGCATTAGGGGAAATGTCTATAATGGTGCCCTCCATGATGCCAACGCCCTGACTCTGGACACCGAAATCGCTTGTTAATGAAATAATTGGCTTTTTCATACACTTATTTTGAGAACTCCGGCATATATAGATTATTTTTAGTTGTAGTGAAAACTTGAAACCCACCAAAACACTTATATAAGCGCACTCTAAACTTTTACGCAGTCATAGAATGAGTCCTTTTGGTTCTTATTTTTCTGACCTTTTCAATAAGATGGGAGTTGATATAATGCCAGTGAAAAAAGGAGATAAAGTAAAAGTTGATTATACAGG
>CBDUVQ010000078.1:0-4109 GCA_965370715.1 uncultured archaeon | reverse complement strand
GTATTTGAGAAGACTTTTGTAATGGTAAAGCCCGATGGGGTCCATAGAGGGCTTGTTGGGGATATTTTGTCGCGCTTTGAGCACAAGGGGTTCAAGATAGTCGCGCTCAGGATGCTTAACATTACGCCTGAAATGGCAGAAGAGCACTACGGCGAGCACAAGGATAAGCCGTTTTACAAGGGGCTTACTGAGTTCATAACAGCAGGTCCTGTAGTTGCAATGGTTGTCGAGGGCGATAACTCAATAGCAGCCATAAGAAAAATGGTCGGCGCAACAAACCCGCAGGACGCTGTGCCAGGCACAATTCGCCATGACTTTGGCATGCAAACAGGACGCAATCTTATACACGCGTCTGACGCTCCCGCAAGTGCAGAGCGCGAGATTCCGCTCTTTTTCGGAATTGATCAGGTACTTGAGTACACTCATCACTCTGAGAAATGGGTGTATGAGCGAGATTAAGAACTTTATGATTTAACCAATCATAAATTGTGATGGACTGTATTCGCGCCTCCTTTGGAGGTGCTTTTTCTTTCCATCAATGCTTTCTTTGATGAGCCATCATATAAACTGCTGGCGAATTAAAGAAAGGCTTGGGTCCGTAGCTCAGTGGATAGAGCACTTGCCTCCTAAGCAAGGGGTCGTGGGTTCAAATCCCATCGGACTCGCTAATTTTTATTAAGTAGTTGTTTTTCGTCCCCAGACGATTTTGCTCTGTACTTAATCCGCGCTCTTCTGAAAAGAGGCAAAGATAATGTGGATAACACAAAACCCGTAGTTGGAACAATAGAATTAAGGAATGGTTTTGGTAATTGAGCAACCATGAAAAATAATACGATTGTTATGTATGTTAATGCCACAATGATTATTTTTCTCGATAAACTTGTTTCCCACGCTTTGTCTAATTCAACTCGTTTATTTCTTTGCTCAATTGCATTTAGTCTTTTTTCAATATCTCTCATAACAACGTAATTGAGACTTAAAAGATATAATTGTTTTCTTTTATCGACTAAAAAACAAAAGGTTTTACTTTTTTATTAATTCTAGGTGAATTCAACACTAACTTCTTTATCAGAAATCCGACTCAGCAACGGTTCAAGTTCTTTTAGTTTCTGGGCTGTATTCTGCTCATTGTTTTCAATAACGTGTTTCAGCTTTAGAATTTTCTGGCTTTCTTCATCAATTTTGTTTTCAATGCCTGAAAGCGCATCTTTCGTTGAATCTATTCTTTCGGTTATTTTTGCGCCTTTGATTTTCTTGTCCAGTTCGTTGATTTTCTTTTGTGTTGCTTCATAGCTTTCAATATGGCTTTCCAAGTTACTGCTTTTTTTCAGCAGCGCAATTTGGCTCACAGTTTTCTCTTTTTGTTTTCCTTTCAGGTCAATCCTTCCGGCATTTATCAGCATTTCCATGTTCTCAAGAATCTTGTTTAGCACCTTGTGCTCTTTGTCGGCAAATACTGCCCTGAGTGGTGCGTTCATATAGAGCGCCAGTATTTTGGATTCCTCCTTGTTAAGCCCTGTGCTGTATCTTTCGTATTTTTTCATGGCTTTTCCAAGAGGCGAGAACATCTGCAAAACCCGTGCTTCAGCGAGGGCGCCCTCATTATCCATATTTTGTTTTCGTTCCCTAACCTGTTTCAGTTGGGCAAGCTCATCGCTTTCATTCAGCGCACCCAATTCCTTTTGGAGTTCCTTTTCCCGAACATGCATTTTTTTCATAGTTGATTTAGCGTGTTTCAATTTTTCTTCCCCGGTTTTTTGCGCGTCCATTAAGTTCTTTATGTCCCGCATTTTTTCTTCTGTTTCAAAAATTGAGTCTATCTTTTGTTTGTTTTCATGAAGCGCTTTCTGAGATTTACCCAAGACAAAGCCCAGTTTCCTCAAGTTACTGCTGAGGTCCTTTACTTCTTTAGTAAAGAGCATGTTTGTAAAATGGGTGTTTTTGGCTGTGTCCTTAATGAGCTTGTTTAGTTCGCGGCCAAATTCGTTGTAAAATCTTGAAGTTTCCGGAAGATTTTTTGCATCAGGAAACCTGATTTTACTGTTGAATGCGCGAACCTTTTTCACCAGCGCTTTCCTGTTGTCAATAGCGAACAGCTTAGTCCTCTCTTCAGGCTCTTTTTCGATTTTTGCGCATTCAAGGCGTCCTAGGCATACCTTTAGCTCTCCGGAAACCGTTTTTAATTCTTCAAAAAATGTTTTCGTGCTTTGGGTTATCGGCTCCAGAAGCCCTGAAGTTTCCTTGTCAAACCAAGAGCCCAACTCATTGAAACGTACTGTTGTTTTAACAGGTATGATTTCCTCTTCATTCTTTTTGCTGCCGAATAGTTTTGAGAAAAAACTCATCACTTGAATTAGCAGAAGCAATTTTAAGAAGATTACTTCAATAAGTCCCTAAACAAAACAAACTTTGCCCCTGTTTTCTCAAGACCCTGAAGAAGTGTTATATATTCCGCATATGCATTCTCGTTCAGGCTTATCATGTCTTCAAGGGCATAGTCCTGCGGATGTACAAGGATTACGCAAAGGTTTCTTTTCATGAGCGCGTTTTCGCATTCGTAGAGCACTTCATCAACACGAGATGTGTTGCCTGGTAATTTTGCCGGCATAGTGTACCCTGCGAGAAGAATATTTCCTGAAAAATTGTATTCGTCCTTGCCGGCGGAGATGGTGCGAATACCGTGCATTGAAAGCGCCTTTGTGGCGCCATCACTGTATTTTAGCCCTGGCGGAATAAATGTTGTCGGATATACTTTTAGCGCAGCATAAAGTTCTTCAAGCCCTTCTTTTATCAATGCGTGCGCCTCTGTTTCGGTCAGATTTCCATACTCTGCTTCTGTGTGCCTAGTTCCGTGAAGGGCGACCTCTATTTTATTTCCTCTAATCTTATTCAAAAGATATTTCCTGATTACAGGGTCCTGACCGATGTCTTTCGGTATTACTCCGAGAACTACAGGCATACCCTTTCTGTTTGCCGCATCAGTGAGATTCCGGACTATTGTGTTCCACGCAAATGCCTGCGCATCGTCAATCCGGAGTATTAGGGATGCATTTGCCGGAAGCACACTGCATGCTGGTGCCTGCAAAGCTGCACCTTGCATAATGTTTTGGGCACTCTGCGTGCCATAAGTTGCAGAATATGACGTCAATTCACCTCTGATAAAAAATAACGCAGGAAGTATTAGGATTATGCAGAGCATCATGCCTTTCTTTAAGTGCTTATATGAAAACATATTTTCACGTAATATACATCTTTCTTAGAAGGTTATTATTTATTGGTGCTTTGAAGGGAGGCTGTTCTTATGTATCCTTTTTGCGAATATTTTTGAGAAAAAATTTTAGGCGCACTAACAAATTCTTGTCCCAAGCCCGATTTCTCCAAGAAGCGCCCTCTTTACATATTCGGGCTTGTTGCCGTTTATTATTTCTGATTTTGTTTCTTTTAAATCAAGAAGGTCTTTTATTTTATTTTGCATTCCACCAGTTACGTCAGTGTTGCTTGAGCCGCTGGTTTTTTCAAGGACTTCTTTAAAGTTCTGGTGCGTAATCTCCGGGATCAGTTTGGCGTCAGAATTTTCCTTGGGGTTTGAATCAAAGACTCCGCCAACATCTGTTGCATGTATCAGCCTTTTTGCATTAAGCTCTTTTGAGAGGTATGTACAAATGTCATCCCCTGACAAGATTGAGCACCCCTGTGTCCGGTCGTATGCAGGAACCCCGAAAAGCGTTGGCACAAGACCGATTTCAAGCATACCTTTTATCGCATTGGTGTCCATACCCTCAAACTTTTTTGCATTCATAACTGCGGTTGCAGATGCCTGAACAGGAATTGCGGGCACACCGTTTTTGATAAATTCTTTGCAGACCTCAGCATCAAGCTCATTTTGCAACCTCTGAGTTTCTGCAAAATCAATAAGCTGGGATTCTTTTGTTATTCCCTTGTTTATTCCTGTTTTTTTCACAATTACATGTCCGAAGGAACCGGCTCCGTGCACAAAGACGAGCGCAAAATTTCCTTCTTTGTATGCCTCGCCAACTTCTTTTGCAAGGCGCTTTAGGTTAGTGTAATTGATTGCTGGGGTGTCTTTGTTTTTTTCGGTTATCAACGAG
>CBDUVQ010000077.1:0-4151 GCA_965370715.1 uncultured archaeon | reverse complement strand
AAATTGTTTTCTTTCACATAGATGCCCCGCAGCTTGCTGCGGTTGGGTTGTTCACCCAGTTCATAATGCCGTAACTAATAAGATCGCCGCAAACCTTGTCGCCAATCTTTTCTTTTTTCTTGCAGTCTATTATACAAACCTTGAGTTTTTTGTTGGCCGCATGGATTGCGCATGCGCATCCAGCAGTACCGGCACCGACAATAATCAAATCATAGCCTTTTGTAATAGCGTTCACCTAAAGAAATATGAGAAACATTCTTGAGCGTTCTATTTAAAGTTTATGTTATTGCGACTCTGTAGAAAACATATTTCTATGAATATTTCCTCAAATTCTATAAAGCAAAACCACCTCTATATTAATAAAGGAGAACGCAACATCTATATTGTGGATGTGACTGTTATGATGGCAAATGCACTGAAATTTTTTTCATTCCTGTTTTTTATTAGTATTCTTGCGCCCGCGGCATCTGCAGAGCTGATTTCTGTTAGCATGCCCTCAAGCGGCGAGGCTGGCAACAGCGTGTATGTGCACGCATACTATTATGACAACGAGTCTGCATTCATACCATCTGCAACATGCACTATCAGCGAGGGGTTTTTTGGCTCTTCTTCTGCGAGTTTTTACTATGATTCCGGGAACAGCCGCTACACGCATTATCTTTATCTTTCATCTGCCGGGAATTATAACTTTAGGATAACATGCAGCAAGGCAGGGTACCTTGAGCAGTCCAGCACAGAGTATATTTCCATATCAAAAGGGTACAGCAATCTGTACCTGAACAGCATCCCTGGCAAGGTTGACATCGGCGACAGCATATATGTTGAGGCGCGCTATGAGCACGATTCGCACATCTTTGAGGCTGATTGCGACCTTAGGGCTAATGAGCCCTCAGGAACCACAATTACCAAAGACATGAGCGAGGGGGCATCCAGTTACTATTATAACTATCCTCTTTTGGACATAGGCAGTTACTTTTTTGAAGTCAGCTGCTCTTCTTCAAAGTACAGCTCTGCATCAAGCACGTTTTATGTTGTAAGCAGTGAGAAGTCAACGACTTTGTCCCATTCAGCGATTTCTTCAGAGTATTTTCCTCAGGATCCGATAACAATCCACTATTATTATAAGTCTGGTAATGAATGGATAACAGGTGCTTCATGCACCTATAATCTAAAGAAAGGCAGCGTGTCTGTCGGTACAGGGACTCTGAAGTACACCCCGCAGGGATATACATTATCTTTGAACAACCTTCAGTCAAGCGACACTCCTTATTCTGTTGAGGTAACCTGCGACGTAGGGTTATACTCCAAAGCATACAATAGCGCAAGCATATATGTTCGGGAAATCCAGACAATGCTTGACATCAATGTAGTCACTCCGGAAGGGCGCGTTTCATATGCTCCAATTAATATTGACATAAACTACAAGGATTCTAAAAGATACACCGTAATTGATTCTCCGAAGTGCACAATTTCCTTTGCGAATAAAGAATTCACGGGCACTTCAATTAAGACAGAGCTGCCTGCAGCAGACATGTACCGGATTGAAAAAATTGATGTATGCTGTGAAAAGGAGAATTACCAGAAAAAATGCCAGTCTGCCTCTGTGGATGTGTCGCCGCAGCAGATGGAGATTCAGCAGTTTTTTGATGTCGCCCGCTTTGTTGCCGGCAACACATATGAGTTTCGCGTTATTGCAAAACCCCTATCTGGCAGTCCTGAAAACATTGTTTGCGATGCATCAGCAACATTCAGTTCACAGGGGCAGTTGTTGGAAAAGCCGCTGGACATGAAAAAGCGCGATAATGAATTCTATGCAATGGTTTCATTTGACGACTCTGGGCAGGCTACTATTACCACTTCATGCAAGGGTGCCGGATACATCAAGAACATCGCGACAAAGACAATCAAAGTAAAGATGTTCGAGGAAAAATACGAGAGCACACTCACAAAGGTTTTGGGTGCTGCAGGAGTGGTTCTTTTGTCTGCCCTGATTATAATAAGGAAGAAGTTCAAAGTGTAGATTATGATTGAATACTTGATGTCTCTTGCGCAAGACAACCCGACACTGTTTGGGATTGTTATATTCAATATGTTGCTTGGCATTTACATTGCAGCGTATGTCGGCCTCTACCTGTACAAGCGCAAGCACCCGGAAATAATGCTGAATGTACTTCTCTGGAAAACACGTGTTCGCTCAAGGCAGTCCTGCTTAACAGTTGAGGAATTGTATGCCCACGTCATAGAGCGCCTGCACAGGGAGAAAGTGCTCTCCAGAAAGGACGGCGCAGGAAGGCGCGCAAGAGAAAAAAGTTTGAAAAAAGTGAAAGATGATGAAAAGCAATTACTTGAGGAAATCTATTACATCTATGAGCAGAAAGCCTACTCAAATAAGGCAATCAAGAATGAGGCTGCTGTTGTTCGCAGCCTTTTTGACCGTCTTTTGTCTGTTTGAAGCAGCCCATGCTTATGTTGTAATAGACCCTTATTCAGTCAGTGAAGAGATGATTGTCGCAAATCCTGTGTTTGACGACTTTTTCATGCAAGAGCTTATATCGAATCAAGTGATTCCTGTATTCAAGGACGGCTCTGTTGATTTTTATATTGCAGACGAAGCATCTTGTTTCTTTAATGATGGAGATGCCTGCGTTGCCATACCCTGCGGAAACCTCATTTGCGGCTCGAACAGATTTCAGAACGCGGATTATACGGTTCCGGTCATAATAGATGACGGGTTGATATCCGGCAACACACAATTGCACGATATGGCTCTTGCAATGGATGCACTAAGATATTCTGCAATCGAAAGCCCAGAGCATCTTTCAATGGTTGAGAATAAAATAATGGAGCTGGACAGCTCAGTGCTTGATGAAACTTATGTGGAAAACCGGTACGGTTCATCAATTTCAAACCTTATCAATGATGAGCTTTCAGGCACAGAAGATTTTTCGAGAATTCAGGATCTGCTCAACCAGCAAAGGACAAGTGAAGCCATCAGCCTACTGGATGAATATTTCGCCCAGAATTATGACATATCGCCGGTGTATGACTCAACCGACCTTTACACTGCAATGAATAACAAGCAGATAGGGCCCATGCAGTACTCTGCAATTTTGAACACCCTTATGGATGAGTACGGAGGCGGCTCGCAGCCAATGGACTTTTTGATGAACCAGAGCGAAATATTAAATAGTACCTTTGGCAGAGATTTAATGGATCAGGTGCTTAAGGAAATCGCGGAGAACCCTGAGATGCTGAAAGACCTTCAAAACAGCATGGATTCTCTTGACAATGAAATGTTTCAGGAACTCATGTCAAAGGCGCTTGAGGAAAGCTTCAAAAACCCTGAGCTGCTGAAAAAATACCTTGAAATGTTGCCTGAGCTGCTCAAAGACGAACAAATAAGGGAACTGCTGCTTAAGTCCGCGGCAGATGCGCTCCGCCAGATGCAGGAGAGCGGGGAGCTTGGAGAGCTTATGGACAACATCAACAGCCCTGACCTGCAAAAGCAGGTGATGGATCAGGCAAAGGACGCGGCACCATCCATATTTGAGAGAATTTCAGAGGAGATAAAGTCCCGTGTCAATATGAATTATATATTGCCTTTATTGGGGCTTATAGCAATAATATTCATTTCAGTGAGGTCGAAAGTATAATGGCAAACGAAGTACCGCAGTATATCGTGGAAAAGTTCAATGAGTTTACCTCGACAGTCTCAAAAAATTTGCTTGGCTATACAAGAATATCAGAGGCATTATTTGTATCAATGCTTCTGAACAAGCACATTCTTCTTGAGGGCCTTCCGGGAGTTGGCAAGACCTCGCTTGTGAAGGTGTTTTCCGGCCTGACTGATATGGACTTCAAGCGCGTACAGTGCACACCTGACCTTTTGCCAACAGATATTGTTGGAAGCCTCATTTTTTCTCCGGACACAAAAAAGTTCAGTGTCCGCTTTGGGCCGATTTTCACCAATGTCTTGCTGCTTGACGAGATAAACAGGGCGTCCCCGAAAACACAGTCAGCACTCCTTGAGGCAATGGAAGAAAAGCAGGTAACGATTGAAGGCAAAAGCTACCCTCTTGACAGTCCCTTTCTTGTCATTGCAACACAAAACCCGATTGAGCAGGAAGGCACCTATCCCCTACCCGTAGCAC
>CBDUVQ010000076.1:0-4315 GCA_965370715.1 uncultured archaeon | reverse complement strand
TTATATGGCTTTTACCCAACCGCAGCAAGCTGCGGGGTATATGAATGATAATTAATACCTATCTTAAGCTCAGCTACCCGAAAGAAGGCACCATAAACCAGAAGATAAATCTAATAGAAACTTATTCTCCTGACAAGAAAGCAATCCTTAAAACAGAGTTCAATTTTGCGATGATTAACCGGCACAAATTCGGTCAGGCACTAATAGATGACGCGATAAGAGCAGGATGCAGACTGTATGACTCAAGCATGTGTGCAGAACCAGTAATAAAAGACAACTTTGTCTCAGGCATCAAGATTAAGGACGTAGCAACTGGCAGCATCTCAACCCTTTGCTCAAAGATTGTTGTTGATGCAAGCGGCGCAATTCCGGCCCTACGGAAAAAGGTCCGGCTTAAAGATTCTTTTTTTGAAAGCAAAATAGGGGAAAAAGATGAGGTTTTCTCATACAGAGAAATACGGAAACTGGCAAAACCTGTGAACGATCCAGAGACCTCAAAGATATTCATCTCATCAAAAGATGCCGGAGGTGGATACTGCTGGTATTTCCCCGAGAAAGAAGATGTGATGAATGTAGGCATCGGCGTATGCCGCTATCGTGACACATCTTCTATGAAGAGAAATCTTCTGAAGATAATCGCAGATGACCCGATATTCAAGGATTCAAAAGTCATGCAGGCGGAGGCATTCTTCCTACAAGAAAACATCTTGACTGTCTTGTTGCAAACGGCTTTATGTGCGCTGGCGACTCGGCATCCCAGATAAGCCCTATATCTGGTGGAGGCATCACCCAGTCTATGATGGGTGGTTATATGTGCGCCGTTGTCGCGGCAGATGCAATAAAGAAAAACGATATCTCTGAACGAGGTCTCTGGCAGCTAAATCTCTTGTATGCAGACCGCACAGGTAGGGAAAATATGGGCTTTAATAGCGCAATGTTTGATGGTGGGTCTCAGGCAGCTTCAGACTTGCTAAAGATATTTACCCAGAATCTGTCTGACAAAAACCTTAACTTCGCCATGAAGAACTTCATTGACAGCTCAATGCTCTCAAAGATGGGTGCTGAAGACACATCCGGTTTCTCATTCTCAAAGAAGATGAAAATCATTGCAAAAAGCATAACTCATCTGCCTCTTCTGATAAGATTCAACAGGCTTGTCTACCTTATGGGCAAGGTCAAGAGCGTGTATAGGACATATCCTAAGAATCCGGATGCCTTCCCTGAATGGAAGAAGCGCCTTGATTGCATATACGAAGATGTTTACAAGGTGTCTGGTCTTGGCAATACAAAACCCGTAAGTTAGCACACCGTTTTCTCAAACATATAAATTGTCCTGTGCAATATTTTCCGGGAAACACATGCTTTTACTTGAAATCGTAAAACTCGTTATTTTTCTTGCAGTTCTTGCATACTCTGCTGACAAGCTTATCAGTACTTCGTGTAGGCTTGCGCGCGCACTCGGGGTTTCGGCAGGGGTAATTGGCCTGACAATGGTCGCGTACGGAACCTCCCTGCCTGAATTCGCAGTTTCTGCAATATCTTCCTTTGAAGCGCATTCAGAGCTTTCTGTTGCAAACATAATCGGCACAAACATGTTCAATATATGTGTTGTCGGGCTTGTTGCGATTCTTGCCGGAGGCATCGTAATAAAAGACAGGTTGCTCGCGCGCAGGGACAATATAATGCTGTTTCTCTCAACTGCGTTTATTGCTGTACTTTTTTTCTTTGGCGGAATCACGAGGCTCTTTGGAGCAGCAATGATGGTGCTTATTCTTGCATATACTGTTTATGCAATTCGCCATGACAAGAAAAACAACGGTATTTCGCGCGATGAAAACATTTCCTGGAAATCTGAGCTTGCAAAAAGCCTGTTTCTTATGCTTGCCGTTGTTGTGTCTGCAAAATATCTTGTCGCATCTGCAACAAATATCGCGACAATACTTGGAATCTCTGAATGGATAATCGGGGCGACAATAGTGGCATTTGGGACAAGTATGCCTGAAGCAACAATAACCGTTATGGCTGCGCTAAAAAAAGAGATAGGGCTTTCAATCGGGACAATGGTCGGCTCAATAACATTCAATATTCTCTGGGTGCTTGGGTTTGCGGCAATGCTTAACCCGCTTGTGATTCCGTTTGCAGAAATACAGATTGACCTTGTTGCGCTTGTCTTTATGACATTTCTTTTCTCAGCAGGGCTTTTCAAAAGAAAAATAACGCGCATTGAGGGATTGTTTTTTGTTGCGGTATATGTGGGGTATGTCGGGCATTTGGTTGGATTACTATGAAATGTGAAATCCTCAATTCAACGGTGAAAACGGCATTTTTCTCCCGGGATTCGAGCTTTTTAGCGTTTTACCGGGATTCCCGGTAATTTCACAGAATATTATTGGATCTTACAGTCTTCAAGGCATTCCTGCATTGATTCTTCCGGAATCATATTTCACAGATACTGCATGTATCTCCGGAGGTTATTCATTTCATCATACTATTCATTTTCATGGGTTCTGCAGGCAGTTCAAAATCTGAATCAGATACAGATGTTGAATAGCTTGTTGCGATCATCTCTGTTACAGTTGTGCCCTGTTCGCTTGATACTATTTTTATATAAAGAGGTATATTATCTGAACTGTAGCAATATTCAAAGTATGAGTTGTCTTGCGTGCCTTCCATTTTATAACACTGTGCTGATGCTCCTGCAATCGTTCTTTTTTCCAAGTACATTACATTATATGCTTCGTGATCTTCATCTAAGTAGTCCATATGTTGGTAATCTATGTCTTCTGGTGTTTCAAATCCAAAACACAACCATCCTTCCGGCACTTTTGAGCAGGCATACATTTCTAACCCTTTTATATATGCTCGTGATTCCAGACCACCTACAACATTGTCTATTCTTATGTTTCCTTCTTTTGTGTATTGCGTCATAACGACATCCTCTAATCCGGTGATCTTCCTAGTGTAACTAACTATATGCTCCAGGTTGTCTTTCTTACTAAAGATGTTTTTCAGTTCTGTTTTTGCATCTGCAGCATCCGAGAAACTGCCATCAGCAGAGGTTCCTGCTACGGAACTGCTTTCATTATCGGTACAACCTGAAATAGCGATACTCAAAATCAATATGCTCATACACGTCATTAAAATGTTAGTTTTGTTTTTCATAGTTTTTCCTATTTTCATTAGGACACTACATTTTTATATATCTCGTAAATCGTGATTCGCAAGCATATATTTCTAAAAACCCAAAAAAGACTCATGTCAGAAAAAAAACATTTCACATCTGAAGAGGCAAAAGAAGTCGGTGAGAGCATTGGCATAAAGTGGGACAAATTCGACATTGAGCAATTCCGCAGGGGAATGGATGTCGAGCTTGAGCACGGAACCGAGGATTCCAACACAAATGTCACAAACGACGACCCGTTCATGACCGGAAAGATTGCGCTCGCGCACTTAAACGAATTTCCTGACTATTACACGCGCCTTGACAAGATGGAAGAAGAAGCAGAAGCGTACTGGGATGAAAAAAAGCAGGAATAAATGCGCTTGACTATAATTCCTTCGGTATTCGAATCTTTGTTGTACTCCTTGTCTAGGCATTAGCTTCTTTGAGCTGCAAAACCTATTTAATTTTAAGAGCCTCACAAAACACTAGGTGATTCTATGGCTGCAAAACTACGGAATGTTCTTTCAACCCCTCTTATTGAGGGCGCAGAAAAAATAATGCTTCTCGGTGCAGGAGAAATTGGAAAAGAGATTATTCTTCAGGCGCAGCGCCTCGGCATAGAGACTATTGCTGTCGACCGCTATAAGAACGCCCCCGGGCATCAGGTCGCGCACCGCTCCTACACAATTGATATGAAGGACGGCGAAGCACTCAAAGCAGTCATACTTCGCGAGAAGCCTGATGCAGTCATACCTGAAATAGAGGCAATAAACCTTGATGTCCTATTCGAGCTTGAAAAACAGGGTGTAAACATAATCCCGAACGCCAATGCAACACACATTGCCATGCACCGCGAAAGGACACGGGAGATGTTTGCGAAAGAGGCAAAAGTCCGCACATCAAAATATCTTTATGCTTCAACACTTGACGAATTGAAAGACGCCTGCGAGAAAATCGGCTATCCGTGCTGGACAAAGCCCATACAGTCATCTTCAGGGCAGGGCTCGTATTTTGTAGAAGGATCAAAAGATGTTGAAAAAGCATACGAGAACGCGCACAAATATGCGCGCGGCTCTGCTGACAAGATAATTGTTGAGGAACATATTGAGTTCAAGCTTGAGGTAACAGAGCTTGCAGTGCGCCACCTTGATG
>CBDUVQ010000075.1:0-4376 GCA_965370715.1 uncultured archaeon | reverse complement strand
ATACATGGAATTCATAATTCCTATTCCGCCAACAACAAGCGAAATTGCCGCGATTCCAACCAGAACTATCTGCACAACTCCAAGCAGGGATGATATTTGTTCTATCAGCTGAACTGAAGTCATTACATCAAAATTCTCGTCGCCGCGCGCTCTTTCAAGAGCGCGCTTAATGCGCCCTACAAGTGTTTCAGGATCCTGCCCTGCTTTTGGCCTAAGTATTATCATGTTGAGTTCGTCTGTCTTGTTGAATACATCGCGCATAGTACTTAACGGAATGTATGCAGACTCGTCATCGGGTGGGTTTCCTATTGACTCCATAATGCCGACAACTACAAATGATATGCCATTTATTTCAATACGATTCTGCACAGAAATTTTCTTTGAAAACATGCTGTCTGCGACTCGCGAACCAATCACGATTGAATTAGACTCGCCGCTTTTCAGCATACGGCCTTCCTGAACATCCAGCCCGCCCTGTAAAAGATATTCTTCAAGGTCTTCGGGCTCCATGCCCATAAGCATTACATTTCTTGTCTCGCGCCGATACTCCACAGTTCCCGGATTAATAAGAATGGGCATCACCGCATCAAAAAGCCCAAGTTTCTCCATTGCAGACGCATCATATTTTGTAAGGGTTGCAGCCTGTCCCATATCTGTGATTGCAACGCTTTTTGGCATCACATATATGTCGTCCTTTGAAAACTGAGCCATTTGCTCATTTATTGAGTTTTCAAGGCCTCCTGAAATTGCAATAAGAGAAACAATTGCCATTATGCCGATTGTAATTCCAAGCAGTGTGAGGCCAAAGCGAAGCTTCCTGTGGCTTATGTTTCTCATTGCGTGTTCAAATGCATCAATAAGAATAGGCAAAACCTCCTAAAGCTTGCGCCCTGATGGCTGTTTGCAAAAGGCTCATTTCCTACGCCTTTCTCTTCTTTCTTCTGCGATACAAGTAGTAGGCTAATGCAATGACAACGACCACGGCAATTGTTGTGTTGCTGCTGCTGCCATTTGATCCCAAACCAAATTCAGCCAACTCAGACTCGGTATAAAGAGGTACAGAAAGTGTGCGTGTCTCCTGAACTTCGTTGTTGAATGCATCACGATACTCCAGCTTTATTTTGAAGTCTTGCTGACCTGAGGCAGACGGACGAGATGTGTATATTGTGAACTCTGCAGTTTCAAAGTCATCGGGGTCAAGATTTCCAAGATATTCTTTTGCTCTGCCTATTATGGAGTAACTATTGTCCTGCAGAATATGTACTGTAAGGAATTTGACATTTGAAGGCCCTGTGTTGGATATACTGAATATCAGGTCTTGCGCCTTGTTCGAAAGTATCGGGTCTTTTGTTTCTATGTTAAGGTCAAGTGACGGAGGGGTGTCAACAACAATGCCTATTATACCTGACTTTGTGTAATTGTTCCCTGCTGTATCGGAATAAGTTATTGTAATCGGAATCTGATACACGCCTGACTCTGTTGAGGGGTCTGAAATTATATCATAAAAAAATGTGGATGAACCCCCTGCTGCAATTGCAGAAATTCTCTTTTCAGATGCAGAATCAATCGGCGTAAATGCAGTCCCTAAAAAATCAAGTTTCACTACAACATTCTGAAAAAGTGTTTCCGCAAGATTCTCAAGACCGATAAAAATCTTTGCATCGCTTCCTGCTGAAATAATTTTTGGCTCAGTGCTTGTTGAAGTTATGGAAAGAAGCGCGTCTTTTGCCCGAACCTCGATTTCAAGAGTTTTTTCTATCATGACTGTGCCGGTGCCATAACGCAAGGTAAGCTCGGCAGTCCCTGTTGGTGCATTCGCGTCAACAAGAAACCGGAATTTCTTTATTATCGTGCCTGCTGCCGGAATTGTCCCAACCACTACACTGCTGCTTTCCCCGGACTCAATAGAAAATGGAAAGTTCTGCGAAAACTCTATGAAAAAATCATTTGCATCGCGCAACCCGGTATTCTGAATTTGCAACCAGATATCGACATACCTTGCAGGCTCTGCAGGGTATGGCTCATACTTTGCAACAGACACCTCAACCGCAGAACCTGTGACTGTTTCTGAATATGCTGTCCCTGAAAAAACCAATACCATGTACATTGCCACAAAAACCAAAAAACTTTTTCTGATGCTCATTTTTTTCCGCCTCCATTAACCACTTCTTTTAGCACTTGCCCATCCTTTATATGAATTGTCCTCTCTGCAAAGCGCGCAACCGCCGAATCATGAGTAACAACAATAATTGTCTTGCCTTTTTTGTGCAAGCCCTGCAATATAGCTATAACTTCAGCCCCTGTTTTTGAATCAAGATTGCCTGTTGGTTCATCAGCAAGCATAACTTCCGGATCATTTGCAAGCGCGCGGGCAATTGCTACGCGCTGCTGTTCGCCGCCTGACATCTCGCCTGGAAGATGCTCCACTCTCTCAGCCAAACCGACACTATTCAGCAGCTTTTTTGCGCGAGTCCTGCGTTCGTCTTTTGACACTCCCTGAAACACCATTGGAAGGGCAACATTTTCCCATGCAGTAAGAGTTGAAAGAAGATTGAATTTCTGAAAAACAAAACCGATTTTCCTTCCGCGAATCTGCGCCAGCTTTGACTCCGACATGTGCGCAATGTTCTGCCCGTCAAGGTAGATGTTGCCTTTTGTTGGCAGGTCAAGGCAGCCGACAAGATTCATCATAGTGCTTTTCCCGGAACCTGAAGGTCCCATTATTGATACAAACTCGCCGGGGTGTATTTTTAGGTTCACCCCTCTTAGTGCGGGAACTTTTACCAGCCCCATCATATATGTCTTTCCGGCGTCATTCAACTCTATTATGGGTTTTGTCTTTTGCATAACATCACTCATTTGTTCATAGGATTTATTTCTTCCTTAAGCATATCTATTGTTTTATCAACTATTTTTTCATATGAAATTATTTGGCTATAATAATTTTGCACAATTTTTAGTTCTTCTTTTGATTCCTTTGATTGCTTGTAGCGGTTGATTATTTTCGGAAGCTTTTGCTTTGAAGGCAGAAGTATTGTATTGTAATGCCTTTTTAACAAGTGCAAAAAACTGTTTAAAATGTCTTTTTCGATATAAAAATATGCTTTTCTTGATTGTGGTTTTTTTATTCGTTTTATGATTTGTGCGCGTTCCATAAATTTCATTGCCGTGCTTACAGCAGATAAACTATATCCTGTTCTTTTTGAAAGCTCATCCAAAGAAAGTTCTTTTGGCTCAGCATATAGAATAGCCCATAGTTTAGATGAAAGTTCATCAAAGCCTTTAGCTTTGCCGCTATCTGTCAGAAGTTCAATAAATTCGATTTTTGCTTTTTCAACCATAATATTCTCAACTTTCACAACTTTCAGTAAGTTATGAAAGTTCTTGTTCCTGAAAGTATTTATACTTTATGCACATCAACGCCTGTTTGTTGCTGTTTTAAGATTGTTAAAACTACGCTGCGAATACTGGTTATGAGCCCGGAACCCATGTCTTCGCAAAAGGTAATGCAGTATTACCTGCGCCCTGAAATACTTGAAAAGCTTTTTTCCTTGTCTGCCGGGCGCGAAGTAGTGCCGGTTTACGGGGAGCGTGGGTTTGGCAGAAGGCCTTCTATTGTGCAGTTCCCGGGCGACATTGAGCGCATGGTAATGCACGGCGCAACAAGCTTTCACTGCTCAATCGAGCACTGGAAAAATCCTCTTGCCCTTGCCAACCAACTCAAAAAGCAGGAGATGAATGCGCTTCGCTCTGGCTGGGATCTTGTCCTTGACCTTGACTCAAAAATGGATCTTGTGCCTGCAAAGATTGCCGCAGACCTTGTGGTGCGCGCACTCAAAGAGCACGGCATAAATACTGTGTCTGTCAAGTTTTCCGGCAGGCGCGGCTTTCACATAGGCGTGCGCATGGAATGCATGCCAAAAAACATAAACAACATTTCTCTTGCAGCATCATATCCTGATACGCTCCAGAAAATTGCCCACTACATAAAGCAAAACATAAAGGATGCGCTTCTTGAGGAATTAATTTCTTTTGACAAAAAGCTTGAAGAGAAATTAAAGGGCGACCCTTATGAAGCTGTCGAGATTGAGGAAAACTGGTCCAACCGCCATTTATTTAGGATGCCTTATTCTTTCAATGAAAAAACATGGCTTGTGAGTGTGCCTGTTGACATACAAAAAATACGCGAGTTTGAGCCAGAGCATGCGCAGCCTGAAAAGGTTTCCGGAAAACGTGGTTTTCTTGAAACCTTTGAAGAAGATTCTGCAGAAACACTGGTTGCAAATGCTCTTGAATACAGGGATGAAAAGCCGGCTGAAAAGAAGAAGGGCTATGAAAAAGTTGCAGCACGTCTTCTTGACGGGCACGGTGTCGTT
>CBDUVQ010000074.1:0-4486 GCA_965370715.1 uncultured archaeon | reverse complement strand
AAGCTACAGAAAACCAAGCACTTCCTTGCAAATCTTTGATTTTTGTATGAATCCCGCCCTTTATGGTGTCTTGAAAAGCTATGCTTTTCAGGATGTTGGAGCGACAGCGACTTCAGGGTCGCATGGATATTTCATGATTTTCCCTTCAAAACCCTCACAAAATCCACCAAAATAAGCCCTATTATCGCGCCCAGACCAGCATATATTGCGCCCGGATATGCTGTTTCTGCAAGCCCTGCCAGCATAATTGCAATAAGCCTGTGTTTTCTGAAAATATCCTTGTTTTCCTGCCCACGAAACTCACGAATTCTGCCTGCCACATGTGGTACAAATATCACAAGGAAAAGTACAAACAGACCGGGCGCGAGAAACTCGCGCGTTCCAACCGCAACACCTGTAAAGATAAGAGCGTCTGATATGCGCCCACATATTATCACAGAAGAGTTCTGCTTCTTTTTGGCTAGTTTTCCAGCCCGGATATTGGCAATAAGTGCTGCAAACAGGAACAGGGCTCCTGTTTCCCATTGCATTCCTGCAAAAAAATATCCTGCAAACAATGACAGTATGAATTCGCCAATCAAAATAAGTTGCAAAATAGCCATAACTCTCACAATCAACTGGTTGTTTTCTACCACGGCACGCTTTTAAGGCCGCGCTTGTATGCGAAAATGTTTGTAAGGCGGTGTATGAACGGAGTTATTACAACAAGAACCGCGATGTTGCCAAAACTAACCGAAGTCTCAAGCGATGCAAGCAAAAGAGCACCTACAAGGAAGTCAAGCTGGTCTGCTAGAGGCAGTTTTGCCCCTCGCTTAACACCTATGCGCCTTTTAAAGAAGCTCTTAACAATATCCCCGAGGATGGCGCCTGTGCTCAAAAGAACCCCCAGAGTCACACTCATTTCAACAAATCCGTGTTCTGCAAGCCCGTAATTCTCACCAATGAGTATTTGAAAACACGCAACAAGCGTTCCTGCTGTTATGCCTGCAACACTTCCTTTCCAAGTCTTCCCAGGTCCGAATACAGGCCTTTTGTCAAAGAATTTCCTGCCAAAGTCTACCGGAGTTTTTCCGCCTACAACGACCGGAACTGGGTTTGCGATATAAGCAGGCAATATCAGCCAAAGCGATTGCAGAAGCAGCAGAATATATTCATTCATGGTTCACACCAAACACTCTTTTTTGCAGAGCCATCTATATATTATTGCATCCATTACTCTCAGTATATAACTATGGCGGTGTATCAATAACAAGATGCCTCAATATCTCAACACAAATAACCCTCACATTTGCATGTAAAAATAATATGTTTTTGTGTGTATATGTCAATATCTCAGTATAGATATGATAAACTATCTCAATATATCAATATCATTCTATTTTTATAAAAAAGAGTTAATGAAATATATGTTTTAGTATCTAAAAAAACCGGTAGCGGTAGAACCCACATATAAAATCCTGATTGCGTTTTTACCCCTATTTTTGCCATGGAGGGTATATTAAATGAACGAAATGTACCAAAAAAAACATTTTTCTTCAGAGATGGCTGAGTTTGGGGCTGTTTTCAGAAGAGTGATTTCGCGGAAGAATCGCTTAACTCTCACACAAACTTTTCTTTCCTTCGCCGCCTATTGGTTTGATGGCTCGCAAAGAAACAGTTTGATCAAAAGAAAAAGCGCCCTAAAGGGCACGAATACAGGCAAACTAGGCAATTATGAATACACATACTGCCGAAAGAGACCACAAATACAGCCTATTGACGCTATTTATGCTTTTTTGGCTATTCTGCTTTATCTGATGGGCTATACTGGCTCTTTTTAGCCATAAAGGCGCTCACAGACGTTGCAATGGCTGAAAAGAACCTTTCCGAGCGGTTGGAAAGCTTGTAAAAATCGCGCTCTGCAGGCTCTATTAGCCCGACTCCTATGAGCTTGTTTATCATGGTGTAATACGTGGTTTTAGACAGGTTATTCTCCTGGCAGTATTTATCCCAGTCCTGGCGCGCAAAACGGCCTTGTTCGCCCTTCTCGCGCAGGTTTTTGAGGAATTTCATGGCATGTTCAGGTAGGTCAAGGTTCTTCTTTCCCCGGTATAATAGCTGCAAAAGGGACTCAAAATCAGGCGTATCAAGCGGCCTGACTGCAATGGTTGTCTGGTATCTTTTTGGAGCCTTAGGCATGGTATCAAACAATTATTGATTTTCAGTGTTTATATCTGTTCCTATACTGTATGAAATACAATTCAAAAAACATCGCTTCAGTGAAACGCACCGTTCTAGATACTATGGGAATACGCCATTCTGGTAGCGCATAATGGGTATATCATGGGAAGTTGGGGTAAAAGTAGCGAAACAGCATATTCTATTTCATACATATGCTGAATAGCAGAAATCGAGATGTTGAGAAATCAATATGTTTTTGTGGCTTAAGTTGATAGTAAAAATATGTTGTTATTTTGTTATCTCGATGTATCAATTATTGCTAACTTTTCTTACAAAATTTCTTCTTTAAAATAGAGGCCTTTCGCTGGTTGAGTGATGGGTCGAAAGCACTAAAAAGAAACAGTATTTGTGAGGGTTTCACCCTAAAAAGTACTCTTGTATTCAAGTTCGCATATTGAGTTCTTTTTAATCAGATCCTTCACTCGATCTAGGCGCTTGTTGTACTCAGACATCTTTTTGTATGCCCGGGCGATTTCGTAGAATCCTATCAGTATGAGTACAGACCCTATAAACTGGAATATAACTACTCCGAAGAACTTTGCAACAATAAGCCCCATACCTATAAATGCAAGGCCTGTCTGAATAAATGCAAGCATGGTCCTTTGCTTTGCAAGAAGTGTCTGCTCCTCTGAAAGAATAAACTGAGCCGTGACCTTGTCAAGCTTTTTTGAAACCATGAACAAATAGAGGCAGAAGGAGTATATTAATGTTTAGTTGCCCTTTGCAGTTTCCTGCACTTTCCTCATATATTCTGTGAGAGTTGCATGGACTTTCTCGTCAGAGAGCGCAATAATCTTCGCTGCTGCAAGAGCCGCGTTTTCGGGTTTCAGGGCAGCCATAGGGCATACATTTGAGGGCATCCTTAGTGTTGAGTGTATATCAACCGAATATTCCTCGTCACTTTTGAATGGAGGGCATGCAATGACAGGCTTTGTGGTATTTCCTGCCACAACTCCTGAAAGGCCGTTTGAGCGCCCTGCTACGGTGATATATACAATGTTGGGGTTTTTTGCTTCTGCATCACGCATAACTTGCAGGAGGTGCGCAGGCGCTTTATGTGCTGATGCGATTTTTGTGTCAGCTGCCACACCGAGCTCTTTTAGCTTGCCTGAAATCTTTTCTCCGAATTCAGAGTCTGATTTTGAGCCAAGAATTATTTGTATCATATAATCACTTAAAATTTTTCTCCAGTAATGCGCTCATACATTCGCACATACATATCTGAAACTTCCTTTATAACATTTTCAGGCAGTGCAGGGATGTCCGGCTCAACCATTTTCATTGCGCGCGCTTCTTCAAGTTCTTTGAAATAGCCTATTTTTCGGTAATACTGGCGCACGAACTCCTTGCTACATTCCTTGACTTTGCAATCCCCTTGCGGATCGCTGCACTTTGTTGGGTTTGATTCCCACCAGCGGTCCTCATCAAGTGTGCCAAAGCCATCTATAACCATAATTTCCCTGTTCTCGTCAAACGCGAACTCCTTTTTGCCGTCAACGTGAATCAGCCCCTGCTTTGACGCAGTTATGGCAATCAATTCATCAATCTTCAGGACAACGTTTTTTAGGTCTTCAAGTTCTTCCGATGTGAGCCCTGAAATCCGAAGAGCCTCTTCTTCAGTAAGCAGTCGGTCAACAGGCTCAAGCTTTGTTGTGAATTCAATCATTGGTTTTGGTAGCTTTGCGCCGTATTCAGTTGTTTCTCCGTCCGCAAAGCCAAGCTCTGCAGCAGACACTTTGCCCTTGCTTATCCTGTCAAAAAGCGAGCCTGCAACATAATGGCGGCATATCACTTCAAGGGGTATCAAATAGTTTTTTGTAGTAGAATCAATTTTATCGTAGTCGCGTATGATATCAACGCGCTTGACAATCATTCTTTTCGGGCTGTCAAGGCGCACGAAATGGCTTTTTATCCCAATTTCGTTAAGCTTTTCAAACCAGAACGCGCTCGTCCTGCACAAAGACTCGCCCTTGCGCGGGATTAAAGACGGGATTATCTTATCAAAAACAGAAATCCTGTCACTGAAATCAAAGAGAAGAGTTTTTTCCGCATCCTCAAAGACGTCTTTTACCTTTCCTTGTGAAATGGGCTGCATAAGTAAAAATAGGAGTGAAATTTTATATGAGTATTGGGCTTGGATAATAGAAATCTTTTGTTTAAGATACATAGTTTTTTAAAAGTTAATGGTAACTATTTATCACTATATTGTAGTACAGGTGATTTGAATGGAGTATGTAAGCCAAACAGATAACAGATTTCTCAGTGC
>CBDUVQ010000073.1:0-4798 GCA_965370715.1 uncultured archaeon | reverse complement strand
TTGACAAAGTTGTCGCATCAGGCGCGAACACTCTTTTCTGCCAAAAAGGACTTGATGACCTAGCACAGCATTTCCTTGCAAAGAAGGGCATTTATACTGTACGCAGAGTAAAGAAATCAGATATGGACGCCCTTGCGCGCGCAACAGGCGGAAAAGTTGCCATGACTCTTGATGACCTTGAGGCAAGTGACCTCGGTTATGCAGGGCTTGTAGAAGAAGTAAAGATTGCAGGCGAGGCAATGACATTTGTGCGCGACTGTAAGGAGCCAAAAGCAGTTTCAATACTCGTGCGCGGCGGAACCGAGCACGTGGTTGACGAAATACATCGCGCAATGGAAGATGCTGTTGGCGGAGTTGCATCAACACTTGAAGTCGGAAAAGCTGTTGCAGGAGGAGGATCTCCTGAAGCAGAGCTTGCGCGCGAACTCAGACGTCAGGCAGACAAAGTCGGCGGGCGCGAACAGCTGGCAATTGATGCTTTTGCAAACGCACTTGAAGTGATACCCCGAACATTGGCTGAGAGCGCAGGGATTGACCCCATTGACACCTTGGTAGAACTTCGCAACCAACACGACAAAGGGCTTGTTAGCGCAGGGGTGGATGTATTCGCCGGAAAAGTGTCTGATATGGCAAAGCTAAAGGTGCTTGAGCCACTCAAGATAAAAACACAGGCAATCACATCCGCAGCTGAAGCTGCAGAGATGATACTCAGAATAGATGACGTTATTGTCGCAAGCAAGCTTTCCGGCGGCGGCGGAGGCCCACCAGGCGGCATGCCACCGGGCATGGGCGGCATGGAAGGAATGTAAGCTGTGTCCTGTGCTATAAAAAGGGCTGTAATAAATTGCATCTGATGTTGCAAAGAAATGGTGTTATGGCTGGGTTGGCTAAAGAATTCCCGAACTAACCACAACTTTTATGCCTTTATTAGTCATCTCAAGAGGGAATGCGCCATGAAGGTGGTCTGTCCTGCGCATCTTTCGGACAGCAATGTTTCTGAAAACCCCTTCTCCAAGACCCAGATAATACAGGACTATGACTCCGTCAACAACAAATTCCTCTACACCGTAGCGCGAGAGTGCCTTACTGTCTTCAGGTATTTCGGCAGATATAAGGGCGGTGCATTTTGCACCTTTGAGATCCTGCGCAAGCTTGAATAATTTTTTTCTTATTTTATACTCATCATTGAGGTACATCCCGAAAAGGGATGTTGAGTCGATTACGACCCTGGTAAATTTATTGACGGCAATCATGTCCTTTAGCCGGGCGTTTACATCCCCCAACTCAAACGGGTCAAAGAAGTCTATCCTGAATTTTCCTGATTTCCTGTGGGGGGCAAAATCCCATCCATATAGTACCGCGTCATTAATTATATCTTCAGGCGTTTCCTCAAGAGTTATGTAAAGGCATTTTTCCCCTTCCTGCAACCCTTCCCACAAAAACTGCGATAAAAATGTTGTCTTGCCTGTGCCTGCGCCCCCTGTAACGAGGACAACAGAGCCTTTTGGGAGACCTCCCTTGAGAATTTTGTCAAGCCCCGAAATCCCTGATTTCACGCGCTCGACTTTTTTTTCGCTACCTGTTTTTGAAACAGTCTTTTTTGCTTTTGATACCATGTGAATAAATACGCGCAAGTAGTATATTAATTTGCTGTTTGCGCTTCACCCACTAAAGATCATGAAACCCCTATGCAATCCAGACCGTCTATATTTTAGTTCGATTTCAAGCTCTCCAGCCGCCACGAATTCCCGCACTAAAAGTGCGTGGTTTTTGGCGGCTGAAGATACCTTTAAAAAGAAATAATTTCAATATCTCTTGTTTGATTAAATAGAAATGCGCATGCGGATTCTAAAAGTAATGATGTAGCGCAAAAGGTGATATAATGGAAATGATGCCTGAAAGCATGGGATATGACCGTGCAATTGTTGTATTTTCTCCGGACGGACGGCTGTTTCAGGTAGAATATGCCCGCGAGGCTGTTAAGCGAGGCTCAACTGCAGTTGGTGTTGTTTTCAAAGACGGAGTTATTTTTGGGGTAAAGAAAAAAGAAAGCGCACTCTTAAGCCCTGTTGAAAAGATATTCATGCTCGACAAGCACATTGCTACAGCAACAAGCGGGCTTATAGCAGACGCAAGAGTCCTTGTTGATGCTGCAAGAGTAAAGGCACAGCAAAACATGCTTGTCTATGACGAGCCAATTTCGGTTCCGGCACTTTCAAGATTCATTGCAGACCGTCAGCAGGTGTACACGCAATACGCAGGTGTGCGCCCATACGGTGTTTCATTTTTGATAGGCGGGGTAAACAAGAAAAACAAGCTTTTTGAGACAGACCCCTCGGGAATACTGCTTGAGTGCAAGGCACGGGCAATCGGAATCTCGGCAGACAAGATAAATGATGTGCTCGAGAAGAAATACAAACCGGATATGGATGAAAAATCAGCAATCCAGCTTATTGCAGATGTCCTCAAGAAAGAGATTAAGGGCGCAGAAAAGCTGTATGTTGTGGTAATTACACACAAAAACCAGAAGGGATATGAGCATGATGAGCTCAAAAAAATGGGAATATCCATTTAAGCAAATTATAGTACTATGTCAGGAAAAGAGGTTATAGCAAAATATACATCATTTGGGAAAAAATTTGAAGTTCTTGTTGATTCAGAAAAACTATCTGATTACAAATCAGGAAAACTACCCATTACAGACATTGTGATTGGTGACGGAATCTTTCTGGATTTGAGTTCTGCTGTGCGGGCTCCTAAGGAATTACTGCTTCAGATTTTTAAGACAGATGATTTTGAAAGAGTTGCCTCTGAAATTCTCAAGCGAGGTGAAGTGCAGTTAACACAGGACGCGCGCAGGGAATTGCTTGAGCAGAAAAAAAAGAAAATAATTACCCACATCTCTGCCAACTGCATTGATGTAAGAACCAACGCACCGCTGCCGCCGAGTAGGGTTGAGTCGGCAATGAATGAAGCAAAGGTGCGAATTGACCCCTTTGAGAGCGCGGAGTCTCAGATAAAAGGCATCTTAAGCGCCCTCACACCCATAATTCCGATACGCTTTGAGACAAGGCGCGTCGCATTTAAGATACCGGTCAAGTTCGCTTCGCAATGCAAAAACAGCATAAGCCGCATTGGCAGCATAATCAAAGAGAGCTGGAGCGAAAGCTTCTGGCTCGTTGAAACAGAGTTTCCTGCAGGAATGCAGGACGAGCTTTTTGGAAAGCTCAACTCAATAACGCACGGGGATATTGAAAGCAAAATATTGTAGGATTACACAATTTATCAAGGTGAAGATATGGAAGATGAAAAAACAGTAAAAGAACAGCTTGAAGAAAGAGAAGTTGATACCGGCACACCCTCAAGTGAGGGCACGAGAATCGTGTTTACCGGAGACGAAATAGCGTCCGGAATGGACATACTTCCCGGTTTTGGAACATATCGGGATGGCGAAAAGATATATTCAAAATATGTCGGCCTCATTCGAACAGGAGACCGCGTTGTGTCTGTAATGCCCCTCAAAGGCGTTTACATGCCTCGTGTGAGAGATTATATAATCGTTGAAATCACGGGTGTGACTTTTTCAAACTGGACGTGCAATATAAACTCACCATATGATGCGGCAATGTCGCCCATGGATGTTCGCGAGTACATTGACCGCGGAGAGGACATCTCAAAATACTACACAACAGGAGACCTTCTACTTGTAATGGTAACTGCCGTCACAAAGTCAAAATACATAAATGTCGGCACCAAAGACCCGCGCTGCAGAAAACTTGTCGGCGGGCTTGTGGCAGGCATATCTCCAAGCAAAGTGCCACGCCTGATTGGAAAGGCAGGCTCTATGATAAACATGATAAAAGACCGCACAGGATGTTTGATGTCTGTTGGCCAAAACGGCCTTGTATGGCTTCGCGGAGAAAATGAAACTGTTGCGGCAGACTGTGTAAAAATTGTGGATGAGTTCGCGCACACAAGCGGGCTCACTGACCGAGTGTCTGAATACCTTGACAAAAAAATAGGAAAATCAAAGCCCGCAGCTGTTCAGGCAGAAAGTGAGGAACTTGCAGGAGATGGTTCTAATGAGTGAAACAAAATCAGATAAAAGGCCTGACGGGCGAGCCAACAATGATATGCGCCCTGTAAAAATGCAGGTTGGTGTGCTTAAGCATGCAGACGGCTCAGCTTATGTTGAATTTGGAAAAACACACGTCTACGCGTCAGTCCACGGGCCAAAAAAAGTGCATCCTCGCCACATGGAAGACGGTGAAAAAGCAATACTTCGATGCCGGTACAATATGATACCTTTTTCAGTCAATGACAGAAAAAGGCCGGGATATGACCGCAGAAGCGTGGAAATCGCAAAAGTGATATCTGAGTCTCTTCAGCCACTGGTATTTCTTGAAGAGTTCCCAAAAAGCGCAATTGACATTGATCTTGAAATAACGCAGGCAGATGCAGGCACCAGAGTGGCTGCGCTCACCGCAGCATCCCTCGCACTTGCAGATGCAGGAATTCCTATGCGCGACATGGTCGCGGCAGTGGCTGCAGGGCGCGCAAATGGCAAGATTCTCCTTGACCTCACAAAAGAGGAAGAAGATGCAGAAGATGCTGTTGACATGCCTGTTGCGATGACACACAGAGATAGTAAAGTCACACTCCTGCAAATGGACGGCGACATGAACCAGGAAGACCTTAAGCAAATGTTAATCGTTGCAAAAGAAGGCTGCGCAAAACTAGCTGAAATGCAGAAAGCAGCACTCAGAGAAAAATACAAGGTGGACTAATATGAAAGCAA
>CBDUVQ010000072.1:0-4817 GCA_965370715.1 uncultured archaeon | reverse complement strand
CCTCGTGTTCTTAATGTAAAATTCAACTATTTCTTTTTTCTCCAAATCGTCCGCTTTTTTGTATTTTGCAACTAAAATGAATAAAGCCGTTAGCCGGCATTCATGTATATTATTGTCAAGAAGTTTCTGCAAATCTTCAAGCGCAAGGCCTTTGTATTTTGCAGCCACCTTACGCTGGTCCGGAACCTTTACACCAAGAAAAATATCTCCCTCGCCTGTTTTGAAAAAGCGCGCAAGTATTTTCGCTTTTTCAAGGTCTGCAAGTTTTTCAAGGTCTTGTTTGAGGTTTGAGGGCATGCATTAGATTGAAGCCCATATGATAAAAATATTTGCGGTGGATGTCAAAATAGTGCATGGCAAAGATATTGCGAAGATTAATGGCGCAGAGTTCTGGAGTGGAACGGAGAAGGAATGGGTGAAATGATTAGTTGACCTTCTTAATCAACCCAACCAACGCACCCGCATTATTCATAAGAATATCCTCGTATGCAAAGAACCTTCCGGGAACGTAAATTTGCAATAGTTCTGTAAGCGCGGAATATGCGAAGCACAAAAAGGCTGCTGAAAGAAAGAGTTTCATATTTGTTGATGTTCCTTTATTCGCGAGTGCGCGATTTATGAGAAACCCAAGCACTAGAAACTCGCTGAAGTGGGCAACAGCAGAAGCAAACGGAATTCCTCCCGATATTGCGGCAACAGATTCTCCGCGCGATACAGAAACAATTAGTATCACAAAAGCCCAGATTATTACAGGGAGCCAGTATTTTGAGAAATTCCCGAATTGCATTTAATCCCACTTACCCTTCTTATTCAGGTAGACTTTTTTTATCTCAGAAAGAGTTACAAAAGGCTTGATTTTCCTGATTATGTCCGGGTCAACTTTGCCAGTGCGCATTGTGCGCGACAATTTGAATGTATCAAGCTGTGAAAATTCAGTCCAGAGACCGGCCTTTCGTATAATCATTTCAACCTCACCGCGGTCAAGGTCTGTCCTGCTTGGAAAAGATACATTAGGATAAACCCGCAGTTTTGCAATGACATCAGAGCCTGCGACATTCTCAAGATTCTGCTGTTTGGCGTAGTCAAACAGCTTGTTTCTTGCATCAGAAAGTTCGCGCTCTGCATCTGATTTCTTTTCATTCAGGCGGTGGTACTCGTTTACAATGCGCACGCCATCCTCTTTTTTGTATTCTTCAGGGGTTAGCGCAGCCGTAGCATAAAGGTGTTTTTTCATCGGGCATCGCGGTGCGAACTCGCACCAGTTGCATAGCGCAGATTCCTTTGCCTTAAATTCTTTTGCAGACTCTATTGTATCAATTCGTTCTGCAGTCTCTTTTTTCAATGCTTCAAGTTCTTCGTCTGTCCGGCTTGAGCGCATCTCCTGGTTAAATGCCAGAAAGTGCCACACAAGATCAATCTTTTTTGCCTGAGGGTACATTTTCTTGACAGCAATAGCATACAGGGCAAGTTGGCGGTCTTGGTGCAGCATATCCTGCGCCGGTAGGTGCGCGCCTGTCTTGTAGTCGTGTATTTCAAAAAGATTGTCACCATTGCACGCGAGGCGGTCAATGTAACCTCTAAGTTTGTATTTTCCGTCGCCATTCAGGTCGAGAGTAACAAGAGTCTCAAGCCCAAGTGTCTTTGTCTGGTTGAACGGGGCGTTCTTGTTATAGTATTCTGTGATAAAGTGCACGCCCATGTCATAATAATTCTCTTTGCTGAAATCCTTTCGGACAATGACTATTTCGTCATTGCACTGCTTTGCCCACTCGCTTTTGAAATAAGCCAGAAGTTCCTCAAGGGTTGTGTTTTTCTGGAACTTTTTGTCCTGATACAGCTTTTCGAGCGCTTCGTGCACACGGCTGCCTAGAAAAGCCTCAATTGTCTGTTCAGTCTCTGCTTTGAGCTTGTCAATGTACTTGTACTTGAATTTCAGTGAGCACTGCTCAAAACATGCTAGTCGGGAGTGAGAGTAAATTGGCATGGGAAGTGTTATTTTGGAGGATATATAAATCTAAGGGTTGTATGCTGCCGATTAAAATTGGTTTGGCTGTGCTTTAAGCATTGCAGCAAGTTTTCTTGGATTAAAGTTGCTCACATCCTCATGCAGTACATAAGAAATATATCTGCCAACCACTTCCGAGTCAAATTCTTTTGGGTCTTGAAAATACGGGTTAAATTCACTTTCTTTTTCTAAAACCGCGAGTATTGTTTTCAATTCGGGGTCTGCAACTGCGGATGAATCACCATTTCTGAAAAGAGCAATACCTCCAGCTTCCTGAACTTTATGCCTGACTTCGTGGGCGCCATATAAAACAAGCAAATCAGAAACCGTGTATGGTTCCAATATCAAATCCACACTATCATACACATGGTGCTTTTTATTTGGTGCTTCTTTTCTCAACGCATTGCCGGCTCCGGTGAAGTAGATATAATATCCTTCTTGTACTCCGCCATGATTTTTGGACACATACTGGGCAATATAGCCATCCGGATGTTGCCCGTAAGCAGCAAATATGGGGCTTGTTTTTCCCGAAGAGCTAGAAATATCAAAAACAGATATGAGTGCTGCTAAGTCACTGAAAACAGAGGCATCTTCTTGTGCTACGTTGTTTGCAATCAATTTTTGTGTTTGGAGCCCTATTTGCTGAGTGGCGTTTTTTCTCATATTTTATCACATATTGAGACACTTGACAATCTTTTAATAAATTCTCTTTTAAGGTATGTTTGGTATCTCATGAAACGTATAGCAGTAATAAACAGAAAAAAGTGCAGACCGGACAAGTGCGACCAACCATGCATACGCTTTTGCCCGCGCGTACGAAGCGGGGACAATGAGTGCGTGGTGCTTGACAGGGGCAAAATATCCATAGCCGAAGGCCTGTGCGTCGGATGCGGAATTTGCGCGAAAAAGTGCCCGTTCAAGGCAATTACAATCATAAACCTTGCCTCTGAGCCGAAAAACATGGTTCACCAGTACGGGAAGAACGCGTTTCGCCTCTACGGGCTTCCGGCACCGGAAAAAGGCAAAGTAATCGGGCTTCTCGGGGCAAACGGAACCGGAAAGACAACTGCACTCAAGATACTTTCAGGCCAGGAAATTCCAAATCTTGGCAAATATGATGAAAAGCCTTCGTGGGACAATATAATAGAGGCGTACCGCAGCACATCTCTTCAGAAGTACCTGAAAGAGCTTTCTTTGGGCAAAGTGAAGACCGTCTACAAGCCCCAGCAGGTTGACGCAATACCCCGGGTTTTCAAGGGAACTGTGCGCGAGCTAATAAAAGACGAGCGCAAAGCACTAGACTCTGCCGCAGAAAAGCTCGGAATTACAGACATCCTTGACCGCGAGCTTAAAGGCTTATCCGGTGGCGAACTCCAGAGAGTCGCTATCGCCGCTGCAGTATGCAGAAAGGCAGATGTCTATTATATTGACGAACCATCCTCATTTCTTGATGTGCACCAGCGCCTTGCAGCGGCTCGTGTGCTTCGTGAGCTTGCAAAGAACGCAGCAGTAATCGTTGTCGAGCACGATCTTGCAACACTGGACTTTCTTGCAGACAATGTGCATATAGTATACGGTTCTCCTGGGGTGTACGGCGTTGTCTCAAACACATATGCCACAAGAAGAGGGATAAACTCATATCTCGAGGGCCACATTATGGAGGAGAACGTGCGATTCCGCGGCCATGCGCTCGAGTTTCGTACAGGCGAGCAGCTTTTCAGAAGCAAAACAGTCTCTGTTGAGTATTCAGATATAGATGCTGAGGCAGGAAAATTCAGGCTCACAGCGGACAGCGGAAACTTTTTTGAAGGAGAGGTTATCGGTGTATTCGGGGCAAATGCTCTTGGAAAAACCACGTTTGCGCGCGTTCTTGCAGGCGAAATGAAAGCGAAAAAGGGCAAGCTTGAAAGCAAAATAACTGTTTCATACAAGCCGCAGTACATTAAGACAACATTTGTCGGCAGTGTTTCCGACCTTTTGACTGAGTCATGCTACAAATTCGGCACAAACGAGTTTAAGGTTGAGATTGCAGCACCGCTCGGGCTTGACCGATTGTTGGATGAAAATGTGTCTGACATTTCAGGAGGAGAGCTTCAGAGAGTTGCTGTTGCAATATGCCTTGCGCAGGACGCAGAACTTTACCTTCTTGACGAGCCATCGGCATATCTTGATGTTGAGGAGCGCCTGAATCTTGCGAAAGTCATAAGGAACTTCTCGGAATCCGGAGAAAAGACGTGCCTTGTAATAGACCACGACATAATGCTTCTGAACTATATTGCCGACCGGGCAGTTGTATTTCTTGGCGAGCCGGCAAAGAAGGGACATGCTCACGCCCCTGCCGCGCTTCGTGACAGCATGAATATTTTTCTAAAAGAATTAGACGTGACATTTCGGCGCGACCCTGACACAAAGAGGCCGAGGGCGAACAAGCCCGGCTCGCAGATGGATTCTGAGCAGAAGGGGAAAGGAGCGTATTACATCTAACAGCGCCTGCTTTCGCAATAACCAATATAAAGATTAGCCTCTATCTATTGCAGGGGAAATAGGATTTCCATAGACCTAGTAATATATGTGGTGAATATGAGACGATCAAGAGGATTCAGGAACAAGACACGAAGGACGCTTAGCACGTCCTCAAGGAAGAGAATAACAATTACTCGCAGGCTTGCAGAAATACCTATGGGCTCTGCTGTAGTGGTAAAAATAGAGCCGTCTGTGCAGGGCGGAATGCCGCACCCACGGTATCAGGGAGTGCGCGCGCAGGTTCTTGAGAAACGCGGTGCAGCATATGTGCTTGCAATCAAGGACAAGA
>CBDUVQ010000071.1:0-4905 GCA_965370715.1 uncultured archaeon | reverse complement strand
CACTGGATGAGACAAAACGGTTTGTGCTTGACATCCAGATACTGGATGCAGAACGAAGTTCTGGCAATGGGCAGCTTTCGTGCGCAGACTATGGGGCAGTGAAGTACTGGATAGGGATTTATGACCTTGACCGTGAGGCAGGCCAGTGGACATTCAAAAACTTCCAGCCGATTGAGGAAGACCTGTTTATGCCGCGCTATGGCCAGGTGGTTGTGCTGGAGGGCTATTATACTGAAAGGCACAGGGCATTTATCGGAGTCTATGTGGAAGTGGAGGAGTCTTCAGGTGGCCTGCCTCTTGAGATGTTCTGCAATTCTACAGCAGAGAGCGAGCCGGATGACTTTACGTCATTGGTTAATTTAGAGCCGCTTGATGACAATGGCTATGGCGTGAACGACGCATATCATTATCCCACAAATGACTGTGAGAGCGAAAACTGCATAAAGGGTCCAGGGCAATTGATCCCGACTTGCCAGCCGACATTCCATACATATTCTAAAGATGCTGGAGACTCATGCCTTGTTGATTATGAATGCAAGTCTGTTTCATGCATTGGCGGCAAGTGCGCAGACATAGATCCTCCGGAAAAACTCATCAATGGCCAGCCATGCAGTTATGATGAGAATTGCACCGCACCAGCAATTTGTGCGTATGACAAAAGATGCAGGGCTGAGCGATTAAATGGGATTGATATTTCAGTGTTTAATTTTGTGTGATTTTTATGGCAAAACGACGCGGCATTTCAACGATTGTAGCTCTTGTTGTATATGCAGTGCTTCTTGGAATAGGCATTATAGTGAGTCTGTCTTCTGTAACAAATGTTGTCCAGACAACAGTGTATATTGAAAAGATTGCACAGGGAGACACTGTGCTTTTTACAATGCTTGAGAGCAGCCTTTGCGCACCCGATTCAGGTACCCCGCTTAAGTACGTTTTAGGCATAGGTCTTGCGACGGGCGCAGACCCCTCCGTAGAAATAGTAGACTACAATGGCATTGATGAGTCTGTTGATGTAGAGCAATGCGTCACAAGATTTATGGATGCACTCGATATAGATAATTACAAATTTTCTGCAAGCTATGGTGTGAATACATATATTGTGGACACTAACTTTGATATAGAGATTGCAAAAAGAACAGAGAGGATGTATATTTCGGTTCCAAGCAGCGGGCAGGGTGTGGCTGAAGTAGTTCTGCATACGAATTTCCTTGGGAGTGATGCGGAGGCTGTCTGCCCCATGGAAGATGAGACGCACATTTGCACCCCTCCTATGTACTGCGGGCTCATTGGCAGTTCTTGCGATGAAGGATATTTATGCGGAGGCGGCAGTTGCTGCTGCATAAAACAATAGGTGAATAAAAAATGAGGCGAAAGGCAGTAGCAGAGGACATGGTTTCATTTGTGTTGCTTATATGCACCCTTGTCATTGTGATGGTCGGGGGCATTGCATGGCGCACCCTTGCATCGCAAAACGCATCTGAAATCATGTATCACTACACTCTTGCAATAAAGGATAAGGAAGTACAGCTTTTGAAAGACGGCTTTGAAAAATCTGCTGCATTTTTCTCCCTTATGTCAACTGCACGTGAGCTTGCACTTCACGGGGGATTGAGCAAAACTTCGCTTTCAGATGGAATGCTTCCATTTACTAATGATCCTAATATTAATCCTCGCCTTAGATTTGAGGAAGTAGCAGGCGAGAGAATTCCGTACTGGGTTGTGCCTTCAGGGGACACATGCGGTCTGACAGAAGAGAATGTGCCATATATTGATTCTACAAACCCGAAACTCGATATAGGCCTTATTCCTTCGGCAGAAGGGGAAGCAGAAATTACAATGACTCTTTTGCGAGGCGACGAATATGCTCCGTATCTTGAAGATATAAACGACGGGACTTACAAGTTTCGTGTTCTTTTCACATTCTTTTTCAAAAAAGAAGGGGGTGTGCGAGTTGAATGCGTGTCCGGATGCACAGAGATAGTTCGAACAGATGGCGTAATAGACCCTGTAAGTTCTGACGGGAGTTATGAATTCAGTATCCCAACAGTGGTTGACCCTCCTGAGACTATTATTCTTAACTTTACTGCAACTGAGAATCCTGAAAACGGTGACGGGACATATATTGCAAAGCTCGGGCAGGCTGTTGTTTCAATATATGATGACGGCATCACAAAAATCCAAAATAACCTGTTTACAGACCATCTCAACAAGTACAAGACAGCAATGGACGCCATTCTCGCAGAAAACAGCGAGGGAAAGGCGAGCATCACGACAATGACTGATTTAGAAAGTATCTTTTACGTTGGTGACCGTTCGACGGTCGTTGGAACATTGTGGTCCCAGCCAGGCATAAAGTCCGACACAGAGGATTACCTTGGCAACGAGCAGCTTCTTTTGCTGCAATCCACCGGCATGACAGCCGAACTTGCAAAGGTAAGATACCAGTTGCTTTACGAGCAGGCAATACAATATGTCAGCCTTAGCGAAGATGATAGGCAAGAACCGCTTGAACATTATCTCTTTAAAGGGCTTGACAGGCTGACTGACAAATATACGCCGTCAGACAAAAAATGCGTTAGCGGTTCAGGTGACCTTGATTGCACGATGTGCCCCCCAGATACAACACCTCAATATTCTGGAGCGGATATAGCCAGTGAAATTAACGCGGAATTGCAAGTGCTTAGCAGTAAATATAATCTTCTGGGCACGCCGTTCAAATGGAAGTTTGAGATTGTCTCTTTCGAGGGCTGCCCCACAAACCAGCAGACTAGTGCTTGCAGTAATCCAGAGGAGTGCAAGAGTAATAGTAATGATTTTGAGCATTATGAGTACGAAAGAGGAAGAATATATAAGGTCGGTGGATGTTGTGATGGCTTCCCTGGCAACGACTATGAACCCAACGACTATCGTTGCGATATGTACTATTATCACAGGTATGTCTTGAAGAACGCAAAAATACTTGTGACCATAACTGATGAGGACTACAAAATCTTCATTGATGGTGAATGGACCTCTATTACTTTCGCGTTCATCACATTTGCTCATTTTGTGGATGATAATTGCTGTGGTAGCGACAAATGTGATGACCGCGACGAAAGCTGTACTAACCCGCCTTATGTTGCGCCAACATTGTAGATTGAAGTTGTCTTAAGCCAAATTTTCCGTGCAATTCACAAACCAAACAAACCCTGAACACACACCAATTACTCTAAGATTATAGAACAAGCACAATCAGGGCACCAACAAAAAGAAAAGGTACAAGCCCTGTTTTTTTTTGAACAAAAAACACTGGCTTTTTATATTGTTTACATACTGCCTGTATTTCATTTATGTTTTCTTTTTTCAGTGGCGAGAAAAAGGAGGCGACAACCCGCTTGCCAAATATTTTTTGTTCTATTCCATATCTCGCAAGTCCCATCATGCTCGGTATTATGCTGTTTGTAAACATATACCTTTTTCCATCCCATACAATTGCTTCAGCCGGAGTCATACCTTCTTTTAATTCATGCGGCTTGCACGCGATAGTGAATACATCCTTTGCTGCAAAGAAAAAGCGTATTATAAGCATATATGCAACAGCATAAATTACGGGATTAAGAAGAGATGATGTTCTTGAGAAAATTATTGCATGAATTATTGAGATGGCAAATGCCGCACCCCATGCTGATGTGGGAATAGAAAATTTCCTAAGCAGAAAATATAGTGCAAATACAGCTATTATTGAAACATACAGATTCATCCTGAAGATGGTGAAGACATACCCTATTGAAAAGATTGGCAGGAATGTGTTCAGCGCGTTAGGAACACCGCCTTGTGTATTGTTTTTTTTCCCAGCAGGTCTTTTGTTTATCATTTTTCGGAATATGCCTTCTGCGATAAATAATATAAATGCAAAAGCAGTTGTTACCAAAAGGCTTGCAGGCATGTTCGCATCTGGCTTTGCAAACAGGAGAAAAAGCGACAGCGAGAGATACACAGCCGCGGTTTTAATGCCGAAGATGTTTGTTGCCCTGAAAAAAATTACAGACAAAAATATTTTTGCAAGCTCTACGTACATTTTTTTACCTTTTTAGTTTAACCCATTGCTCAAACACTTTTTTGTATCGCGCGTCCTGTAGTTTTTCAAAGAGATATGTAAACATGGCTTTGTTTACTTTACACTCAAAGTTCACCGGAGTCCTTGGAATAATATCTTTGAATGCAGCATAAGTTCTCGAATAGCATATGCCGCAATATGCACTGAATGCGCACGTGTCGCACAGAGGGTTTACTTCAGCGGTTCTTGCATACATTGGAATTGCTCTGGAAAAGACATCAAGATAGCTTTCATTTACATTGCCAAGTGCCAAATCAGGCATTGTTTTTGCAAGGTCACACGGAAATATTGTCCCGTCAGGAGAAATTGCTGCTTGTGATATTCCTGCACCACAGGGCATTCGCATGCACATGTATGAGCGCGGAAATCCAGTCATGTTGCGCAGCATTGACTGAATTTGGGGATCATAAACTAATGTGCCATTTTCTGTGAGTTCTGCCATGTATTCTATACTTTCTTTCCAGAACCTGACGAATTCGTCTGCCGGCACTGCAAGCTCCTTTTCATTGGCTTTACCGCGCCCGACACAATACACAGGGCGGAACATAACTCTTCTTGCACCCAACTTGACATACTCATCCACTATTTTTTTTGCACCGAATTTTATGCTGTGGGCGGTTATTGTCGGCAGTATGTTCACTGTCTTTTTATGGTCCTTGAGATATGCCAGCCATTTTGTGACAGAATCATAGGAACCCGAACCGTTCACATATTGTCTCTGAAAATCGTGAAGCTCTTTCGGTCCGTCAAGAGATGAGCAAATTCCAATGTTGTTTTCAATGATGAAATTTGCTATTTCTTTAGTCATA
>CBDUVQ010000070.1:0-4986 GCA_965370715.1 uncultured archaeon | reverse complement strand
AAAATCCCCCTCGCCAAAGGTTCTTTCTGAGCTAATAAACGGAAATTATTATGTTTTTTCATTTTGGGAGAACCATGAAAATGAAGATGTGTGGAGCAGAGTATTCATTTCTGAAAATTTGACGGAATATCAGAAACAAGGTGCCTGGTATCACAACAATTATTTAGCCACGAATCAAATAGATATCACTGAAGAAAAAGAACTAGAACCTGAACAACAAAGAATGCTTAGTATACGTCCAAAAGCCATAATCCTGGGTAAGCCAACCGAAATCAAAATTTCATTAATCAATAACCAAAACAACGAAATAAAATACAAAATAAAAAATGCCAAACTTGTTAATGAGGAGGCTTCTAGATGGAGTGCTCGTTGGTGGGAAGTACCCCCATATGAAGAAATGCTTAAAAATGCAACAATTGACGAATGTATTGTGCATTTTAATACAACCGAATCTAAAATTTTTTCGAATTCGATTGAGATATTATCCTTCGTGGTTACTTGTCCGCTCGATATCAATATAACAAAAAATTATGAAATATGTGACAATTATAGAGAAAAAATAAATTGTAGAATGAAGACGGCGGATAGAATAGATATGCTAATGCTGTGGGGTGAAATAGAATTTACCGATGAACTTGGTAACATACATACTCTCTCTGAAAAAGGAGTTCTTAAACAAATGATTCATATAGCGTATGTATAATTAAACATTATTAGCGATATATTTGTGGCGTTATCTTTAGCGAGCCGCCGCCGACTTCTTCGCTCACTTCGTTCGCTCCGACCGCCTTTGAGAAATTGGAGAGCGGGAGCTTAACATGCGCTTTAACGGAAACTCTGCGGAGTTTCCCAAATCGTTCGCTACGCTCACGACTCCGCAAAATCCCAGAAGTTAAACCGAAAAGCCTACTCCCCAACAACCCTTGCATAAATCGCGCGCGCATGCCCCTTAGTTTTTGCACCGCGTATTATTGCCCGCCCGTCTGGGAACAGAGATACCTTTGCGCCGCTTACAGAAACATGAAGTACTCCCGGAAGAAGGGACGCGCCCATGTCCTTGAAGCGCTTCTCAAACTTCTCAAGTTCCAGTGAAATCTTTTTCTTCGGCTTTATCTGGTAAGAATCTTTCCCACATATAAGAAGCGTGTCAGTCGGTTTCTCCAAAAGATATGGATATTTTCCGTTGCATGTGTCACATGAATGGTTTTTATTTACCTTGATTTTCTTCAATTCAGTTGACCATACTTCAAGATATACAAGATCTTTATTCACTCCCTTTTTCCTTAAAAGGATTTTCAGAGCCTCAACTGCCTGAAGCGATGCAATGGCTGTACTCGCAGAGTTTATTATTCCTCTTGTCTCACAGGTTTCAAGCTCTGCAGGGTTTGTGTTCTTTCCAAAAACGCAGGAAAAGCAAGGACCTCCCGATGACGAGAGTATATTCATGGTTGCGCCAAGAGTGCCTATTGCAGCGGTATAAATCCACGGAATCTTGTTCTTTTTTGCAAAATCATTTATCAGAAAGCGCGTATTCATGTTGTCTGTGCCGTCAAGGATTATGTCTGCTGTCTTTAGCACACTTATGTTTGAGGCATCAAGGTCAATTGCGTGAGCAGAAATTTTTGCCTTTGAATCAATCTTCAGAAGCTTTGCTTTCAAAACCTCTGCTTTGGGAAACCCGATATCTTCCTCGATGTACTGCTGGCGCTGAAGGTTTGATTCTTCGACAAAGTCGCGGTCGACAAGAATAAGGTTTCGGACTCCGCTTCTAAGAATAAGCTCTGCCGAAACAGAACCGAGCGCCCCAAGCCCGACTATTGCAGCAGTCTTTTTTGCGAGCGCCTTCTGCTCATCAATAGAAACAAGGCCTGTTGCAATCTGGCGGGAATATCGCTCAAATAACATCATAATAAACATATACAAGAAAACTTGTCAACAACATTGAATATAGGGGTGTGTTTATCAACAGCTTCCGGCAGAGGCTGCTTCAACCCCGTCAGCCTGTACATCAAGGCCACACTCATCCGGTGCTGTTGTGAAAGCAGAACAAATTGCTTCTTTGTAGCCGTCAGGTGTTCGGGCAGCAGAAGACACAGCACCATTTATTATAAGTGTCGGCGAGCCGCGCACGCCATACATTGAAGCAAGTGCTGAATCTGATTTCATAAAGTCTACAGCTTCTGTGGAATTAGAGCATGCTGCTACCATCTCAGCATCTATTCCTGCTTTTTCTGCTGCAGCCTTCCAGCAAGTCTCCATGGCTTCGGCATTCCTGTAAATCGGGTAACAGTCTGCGTTAATATCTGAAAGGTATGCCCAGAAGGTTGCAGTATCATAATTATCTGCTATGCACGCCTGGCGCATATTCTCCTGTGCTTCTGGTGCACCGTGAAGCGAGCCAACAGAGTCTGGTGTGTCTCCGCCAACACTTACAATAAAGCGCACATTTAAGTCAATAGTGTCGCCAAGCAAATCCGCAACAGGATTCATAACCTCTTCAGCCGTTACTCCGTGTGGGCAGAAAGACATCACAAAAAGATCAACCACGGGCTTATCAGATTTAAGTCCTTCTGTTTCCGCGGATTGTGCTGCCATTTCAGCAGTGACTTGTGTAACATTAAGCGCCTGTGTAAAGAAAAGCTCCCCGTCCTGTGTGACATAAGAAGTTATTTCCTGTTCCTGTCCCTCTGATTCAAGGGCGACTTCAACTTTGTAAAGCCCTTTTTCAACAGATACTCCAGTGACGGTTACTAAAACACCCGGGGGCACAAGGTTTTCGATAAAATCAGACATCTGCATTTCAATCTGGCTTTCAGTTAAAGCCTCTGCACTGTCAGGCGATGAAGACGAATTTGACATATTTGCTGAGAATGAAAAAGCAAGCAAAAATAGAAGAACAATTGTTGAGATAAACCACGGGCTGTATGTTTTTTTGTGTGGCTTTACCTCTGCTTTTGTGTGTTCAGAAGGTTTAGAATCACTTTTTTTATTGAACTGTTTTTTCTTTTTCATGTAGACCCCTTTTAACCAGAAAACTTTATATGCTTGTTTTGTTTTCATGTGTACGCGCCTCATCAACAAGGCACACTGTGCAATTTTTGAGTTCCGGAACTCCTGCCTTGTGCAGGTTGCATATAGCTCCTGAACCCCTTATCTCCTTGCAGATATCGCACATTATTGAGACTTCATACGGGCTTGGGGCGTTTGCCAGTGTTCTGGCAGCATCCTTTATAGCGTCCTGCACTCTTTTGTTAGCTCCAAGAATCTCCGCCTTCCTACCGCGAAGTTCCTGACCATACTGGGATATTGCCGGCTGGGTTATGCCCATGCGCGCTGCCGCCTCTCGTTGAGTGTGACCCAGATTACAAGTAAGCTCTTTTGCTATCAGTGCGCGCACTGTCGGGAAGATGTCCTGCACCATTATCTCGCAGAATGGCTTCATACAAATTATAGGGGGTGTTATTTTTTTAAATGGGTTGGTTTTTCGCCAAGCCAATACTTCAGGCACGTTTTGCAGCGCACACCAGGAAATATCGTCTCCTGATAAGGATACTATATATACTATACAATCAATATATCGCCATATGGGAACTGCTACAAAGCTTTTGCTTGCCTTGCCTGCTCTTGCATTGCTTCTCTTTTCCTCGCACGCTTTCAGCAACAGCCTGTCAGGAACCGGAACGTCTCATGGCGCATTAAGCTCCAATGCACTGCCGGCACCAAGCATTGAAGAAATAGATGTTGTCCAAATACTGGAAGATGGGGTATACAGATATGGTGCATTTGTCCTGACTCCGCGCATATATGATAGCAGTGTTCGCATATTTGTCTCCAATGATGAAAAACGCCAATATGCAGTTTACGAATTTCCTTTTTCTACCCTTCAGGGAAGTTACCTTAGAGTTGCTGATTCTTCAGGAACCATGAAGACACTGCGCCTTGATTTTGATGCAAAAGCGCTAAGCAGGTTCATTGATAAAGAAAACAAAAAAAGTGAAAACTACATAATCCAATTTAAGGATGCGCCGGTTCTCGTAAAAAAAGCAGAACTAAAAAAAGATATCCAAACTTTAGATGCAATCCTGTATGAAAAGAAAAACAATCTTTTAAGCATGCAGGCAAAAACTTCCGGAAAATACGCGGTTAGCACAAGCACCATTATTGCAATTGAAAACGAGATCTTTTCCCTTGAACAAATGCACCAGAAACTGAAAAAAAATATGCCAAAAACACTCGAGGCCCATAGCAAACAAATCCAAAAAACACACAGCAAGGCAAAGCAGGAAATAACAGCTATTGCCGGCAAAAAAAACAGCGGTGTAAAGTTTTCAAAAGAGTTTGAAGAGGTATTCAATGGCATCGCCATATCCGCTTCTGTGCAATCCATTAAAGAAATAGAAAAACTGGCTTATGTTGAGAAAGTCCATCCTGACCGGGAAGTGCGCGCAACACTTGATGCCAGTGTGCCTCTTATAAATGCAACGCCTCTTTGGAATGTGCTGGACGGGCAGGGAAGAAATATAACCGGTCAAAACATAACAATTGCAATAATTGATACTGGTGTTGACTACACTCACCTTGATCTTGGGAACTGCACTGGTTTTGGCACCGCCAGCCTGCCAAAAGAGCCAGTAGTGGATAATATCACAGAGTCCCCGCACCCGTACAATAACAGCTACGACAACACATGGACTATAACACAAGAGGGCTTCACGCAAATTTCTATTCACTTCGTAAACATCTCTACGGAAAACAATTACGACTATGTCTACATCCTGAACGCGGCTGACGATATTGTAGCATCATACAGCGGCACATTCACGGATTTCTGGACCCCTGCAATTGAAGGGAGCCTGATTAAAATACGGCTGGTGACGGATATTTCTGTCACAGGGTATGGCTTCTACATCGACAAAGTCGCAAACGGAACTTATGCATCTAATATTTCATGTGAGAAAGTTATTGGCGGGTATGACTTTGTCAATG
>CBDUVQ010000069.1:0-5062 GCA_965370715.1 uncultured archaeon | reverse complement strand
AATGTTTGAATAACATAAATCCTTAACAAAATTTTCACAATCTTGTTCTGTTTTCTTTAGTGGCTTAAATTTTTTATTACATTCTTCACAGTACCAGAAATTCTTAATACCTTTTTTCCATTTTAATTTAAAGATACAGTCTGGACAAAAGGGTCCCTCCAACCAAACATATTCATCTTTATCAAACATCGGATTTGGTATGTAAGCAATCCATTTTATTCCACCTTGTTCAACAGGTATTTTTTTTTCATCACCACTTCTGTACTTGAAAGAAATTATGGGGCTGCATATATTTTTCTTTTTTTTAAGATACAAAAGCGCGCCACTTATTGCAAGTGTTATGCTAATTAACAAAATGGTGGTGTATAAAGGGACTGATATTGTAGATATTTTAAGATGTAAATCAATAATGTTTTTTCTGAATAGGAATACTAAGCTGGAAGATAATAGTATGGTTGTCATTACTGTGATGATCAAATTCTCTACAAGAGGCTTCGTGTATTTTTTTATCACACTCAAGAGTTTCATATTCGTTTTCTCCGCTAATTATATCGAATACTTCTTTTTTAAAGAAAAGACCTATCTGTTCCGAATGGACAATGGACTCATCGTCGTGGGAACTCAAATTTTATTGAACTTAACAAGGAGTTATACGAAATAAATCGCGTATAACTCCACTATGTGTTAAGATACTCATTACCGAAAAGTGCGCACGCCACGACGCGCTTATAAGAGAACCCGCATCGCCTTAACAGCCCTCTCTGGCGAAGGATATGTCGGAAGCCCGTCTTTCTCAAGGGTTCTAAGACTAATCTGTCTATATTCGCCGTCGCATTTGGAATGCTTATAAAGATTGGTATTTATAAATACCATATGGTAGAAAATATTACCAATATCATACTGGAAATAATCGGGTTGTACAGGACGGGTTATCTAAACAGTTTTCATGTGCGCCAAATGGCAAAATTGCTTGGGAGAAGCCATGTTGGGCTGCTTGTGCACCTTCGAATGCTGGAAAAGGATAAAATCCTGAGTGTTTCTCGCATGGGAAAAAACAAAGTTTACACCATGAATCTGGAAAACAGCCAGGGAAGGGAATATCTTTCAATGGCAGAAAAATTACACTCCCTGAAGCTTATTAAAAAAGATTTTTTTGCAAAAAAAGTGTGCGATGAAATTGTAGCGCTAAATACAGGCGGCTGCCTTGTTCTTTTCGGAAGCTATGCTTCAGGCACACAGGCAAGAAAGAGTGATATGGATTTATTTTATTTTGGAGCGCATGCCGAAAGGCAGGATGTGGCAATAAAGGCTCTTGGAAAACTATATGGAAGAAAAATGCATTTTGCAGGCATGGCTGTCCCGGACTTCAGAAGGTCTTTGCGAAAAGATATGCCGTTAATACAGGAGATTGTAAAAAATCATATTGTCCTTCATAATCATGACCTTTTTGTAAATGAACTTTGGAGTTACTATTATGAGAGAAGAGAAAGATAATGTTCGTTGGTGCACGCGGCAGGCAAGGGGGTTGCGGCTTTCTGGAATTAACGAGAATTTAGCGCGCGTATATTTAAGGAAATCCAGAAGTGCGTTAAACATGCTTGGCGCGGCGATGGAAAAGAAAGAGTATGAATGGATCTTGGACACATCATACTATGCAAAATATTTTGCAGTTTACGCGTTGTTCATGAAAGCAGGCATTAAATGTGAAATACATGACTGCACGATTTCCGTTCTCAAAAAGCTGTTTATTGAGGAAAAGATTATTCCCTACGAGATATACGATGAGTTGTGCAAGTCAAAGGAACTTCGGGTCGGGGCGCTGTATTACAATAAAGATTTTGGAGCGGAGCAGATTTTTTTGCGCGCAGAGGCAACAGCAGATTTTTGCCTGAAAGTCGAAGAGATAATACAAAATATCTCGGAAGAAGATATCAAAAAAGTAAGGGAAAAATTTGTGGCATTGCAGGGCAGCAGTTAATTTGGAGAAATATAGACCCTGTTTTTATATCCGCTGAAATTTATTATTCTCTCAAAAGCACGCGCATCGCCTTAACAGCTCTCTCTGGCGAAGGATAAGTCGGAAGCCCGTCTTTCTCAAGTGTTCGAAGAATAATCTGCGTGTATTCCCCGCCAGTTGCAGCAAACACAATGGGCTTGTCGCTTTTGCTGCTTGCATCAAGCAGGACATCTGTTATTTCAGGCCCAAGTGTTGATGTCTGAAGCAGGGAAAGCGCGATTATACCATCAACATTCTTGTCTTTTATGAGTGCACTGAGCGCTGCCGCGTACCTGTCAGCAGTTGCATCGCCTATCAGGTCAAGCGGGTTTCGAACCTGCGAATAATTCTTTGGCATAACAGGAAGTATGGAGCCAACAGTCTCATTTGAGAACTCTGCCAACTCAAGCCCGTGCCTGATGCAGGCATCAGTGCAAAGTATTCCGAAGCCCCCGCCGTTTGTGACAATTCCGATTCTCTTTCCTTTAAGGCGCGGCTGGTATGCAAGCGCCCGCCCGTAATCAAACATATCTTCCATGTTGTTGCACAGTATCGCGCCTGCCTGTTTCATTGCGCCCTCAAAGACATCATAGCTTCCGGCAAGGCTACCTGTATGTGATATTGCCGCCTTCTGCCCGGCATCGCTTCTTCCTGCTTTGAGGATGACAACAGGCTTTGTTTTAACCGTGTTTTTTATTGCCTGCATGAGCGCACGCCCGTCTCGCGGGCCTTCAATGTAAAGAATTATTGATGATGTGTTTCTGTCTTTTTGGAGGTGCTTAAGAAGGTCAACTTCGTCAACATCCGCCCTGTTGCCATAGCTGATGAACTTGCTCATGCCAATGTTTTCTGTTGCGGCCCAGTCAAGGACTGCGGAGCCAAGCGCACCGCTTTGAGACACAAAAGCGATTTTTCCGGCAGGAGGTCTTTGCATCTTATACTCTGGCAGAAACAGCGTGTTGACACAGCTTTTGGTGTCATATATGCCAAGGCAGTTAGGCCCTATAACGCGCGTTTTTGTTCCCGCAATTATTTTCTTCAACTCTTCCTCGCGCCCGATACCCTCGCCGCCAATTTCGCGGTATCCGGCTGTAATCAGAACCACTGCGCCAACATTTTTTTTGACGCACTCCAGAACAACCTTGTTTGAGAAAGACGGAGGCACAGCAACAACTGCAAGGTCTACGCCTTTTTTGATGTCCCTGACAGAGGCATAGCACTTTTTAGACATAATTTCCTTTTCATTTGGATTAACAGCAAATGTCTCGCCTTTAAAGTCCTCTATGAAATTTTTGAGAATCGTATGCCCGAATTTTTTCGGGTTTGGGGATGCGCCGATTATTGCCGCGCTTTTTGGATTGAAGAAATCAGAAAGCATGACTATTATTTGGTGTTCTGGCATATATGCTTTTTGATAAAACATCAATTCTTTTGCTGAGAATAAAGATGTTACAACCAAAGTATAATGATTTATATGTTTCTGCGTGATTTAATTCATGCCAGCAACATCTGTTAAAGCAACATACAACCCTCTTTGTAGAATGGAAGACTTTGCAGGAAAACGTTCTCCTTTTCATTCCTACAGGGTTGATGGTCCAAAAGAATGTCTTGAGCAAAGCGGTATTGAAGTTATTGATTCTTCTTTAGCAGGGAAAGAAGATATTCTTCTGGCGCACAGGCCAGAATATGTAGATAGAATTGAAAATGGAGAGTTCACTATTTTTGAACAATGTTTGGCAGCACTTGGTCAGATACCTGTATCAGAAAACATTTATGAGATTGCGCGCGCTTCGGCAGGATGTGGAGTTGAGGCACTTGATTTGGTTGAAGAAGGCACTGCAGACATGTGTTTTGCTTTAACTCAGCCGCCGGGGCATCATGCAGGACCGTTATCTGCAAGAGGATTTTGTGTGTTTAATAACGCGGCGATTGTAGCCAAAAAAGCGAAAGAAAAATACGGAAAAGTAGCTATTGTAGATTTTGATGTTCATTTCGGTAATGGAACAGCAAAGTGTGTTCAGGGAGACGAAGATATTCTTTTTGCTTCAGTACATGTGCTGCCGCAATACCCATATTCTGGTTTTCGAAGTCACAAAAATTGTTTCGTTTATGTGGCACGAGCATATCCTTTTTTTAGGCCTGTCGAAGAAACATATCTTAAAAAACTTGACTTGGCACTGGAAACTGTCAGGGATTTTGATCCGGAAGTGGTTATTGTTTCTGCAGGTTTTGATGCCTATTGGCATGATTTACACATGGCAGACCTATCTTCTCAGGCATTTGGCAAAATAGGTAAAAAAATAGCCGAACTTGACAAACCCACTGTTTCACTTCTTGAAGGCGGATATGTTCTTGACAAACTTCCCTGCTTTGTTGCCGATTATTGTGACGCGTTTCGCCGTAGTTAGTCATCTATATATATCACCTGCAACAAATCTTTTTTGTATTCTTAAAGGAGAGATATAGCATGGTTTATTTTGAAAAAATGGTTCTTCATGGCTTTAAGTCATTCTCAAAACCGACAACAATACCCCTATATGAAGGGTTCAATGCAGTGATTGGACCAAACGGCAGCGGGAAGAGCAATCTTGCAGATGCAATAGTATTTGTTCTCGGCAGCACTTCGCGCGCACTTCGCGCAGGCAGGCTTGACCATGTCATTTACAATGGCGGGCATGGCAAAAAGCCTGCTGAAAAGGCAACAGTGTCTTTGCACATAAACAATAAATCAGGTAAAATTGAAGGTCTGGGCGATCATATTGAGATAGCGCGTACTGTGAACAGGCGCGGGGTGTCGGTTTATCGTATGGACAACCGTGTGGCAAACAGGACAGAAATACTTAAGATTCTTGCACAGGCAGGGCTCACTCCTGAGGCAAACAACATAATTCAGCAGGGCGACATCATACAGGTAATAAAGATGCGCCCAAAAGAGCGCCGTGAGATGATAGATACAGTTGCCGGCATAAATGAGGACACATACAAAAAAGCAAAGGCACTTGAGGAGCTTAACCTTGCAGAGCGCAACATAAGCGATGCATCGCTTGTCCTTGAGCAAAAAGAGGA
>CBDUVQ010000068.1:0-5109 GCA_965370715.1 uncultured archaeon | reverse complement strand
GTCCACGGATGTATTTTTTTCAATTCACAAAAGTGCGTAGTGCTTTCTGCAAATTTTTTTATTCTTGAAAAATTCTTCTCAACCCACTGAATTAATTTGCGCCCTTCCTCAATTCCTGAAACTTTAAACACAGGTGCGCGCGTCATGCCTTTGTTCTCTGCAAAAACTTTTGCGCCGCCGGCATTTGTTATTGCCCGACACCCCCGGCTCACGCTTGCGACAAGCGCGCCCTCTGTGGTTGCAAGAGGAATATAGAAATCTCCTTTTGCAAAATCACCCTCTATCTTTAAGGGACCTGCAACGCCAAGCGGCACATGGGTCGCGCCAACCATGTTCTCGATGTTCTTTTTTGTTGCAGTGTCTATGTCAAAAGAATAATTGCTTGTATTCTCAAGTGATGCGCCTGTTTTTTTTGCAATGAATTTTCTGCGCACATCTACAGCATCCTTTGGAGAAAGATGCTTGTCAATAGAGCGCAAACCGAGTTTTCCTTTTTCAAGCTTTTCAATGATTTCTTTTTCATTCATCAACTACACACCTCAAAGCATTATTCAACAGTGATGCCTTTGACACCAACCTCTGTCTCAATTGCTTCTGCCCCTGTAGACGCTATTGCTTTTTTTACAGCAGCAACATTTTCTTCCCTGCACAGGGCAAACATTATTCCACCCCAGCCACTGCCGGAAAGCTTTGCGCCGAGCGCGCCTGCACTTAGCGCCTCCTTTATGCAGTCATCAAGCTTTGGGTGCGAAAGCCCAAGAGATGACAGCAGTTTCTGGTTTTCATTCATGAGTTCGCCAAGAGCTTCTACATTATTGTCCTTTAGTGCAGGAATAGCTTTTTCTGCAATATCTGCTATTTTATCAAACACACTGTACACGAATTTGGCATCGCGCTTTATGAGGCTTGGAATATGATATCCGACAGTAAGGCTTGTCGGGGCATCCACTTTTGTGTTTGCAATGATGATGTGAAACTTGTGTCCGCCAATATGATTTGTCTCTATTTGCGGGGGAATGCCGTCTTTAAGTTTTTTTATGTAATTGAAGCCCCCGAAAGTTGATGAGATTATTTCACTTCCTGATGCCTTGCCGCCATGCACCTTTGCCTGATACGGGAATATGATATTGAAATATTCTTCTTTGTCAAGAGTCTTTCCTGCAAAAGCCGAGATTGCGCCAAGTATTGAGCAAAAGACAGCGGTTGATGAACTCATGCCGCTGTTTACAGGGACTTCAGATCTGATCTTAATATCAAAACCTTTTTGTATCCCGAATTTTTTTTGAAGTTCCTGCACAAAGAGCGCAACATTTTCAAGCTCTTTTTTTTCAGCCCATATCTTTTCAGCAGGCTCTGGCATTATTTCTGCTGTTCCAAAGGCATCTGAGAGAATCATTGCAGAATTCCTGCTGTTTTCTGAAAGAACGGCTTCAGTGCGCTTTCCGACGGATGCGCATATTGCAGGCCTGCCATAGACTGCTGCGTGCTCTCCGAAAAGAAACAGGTTTCCGGGAGCTGATGCTTTTATGGGCATAAAGTGTGTTTGGCAAGTGAGTTTATAAGCTTTTGTTGCACATTTTAACAAAGTACTATTAGTTGGTGATTCCTTGAATAACCAATTCATAACCAAAGATGAATTCGTCCAGTTGCATATATTATTCGCCCAAGTCAGAGAATATCTCCAAAAAAATAGCGACTTAGATAACCAAACTATTGCGAATTTCTTTATCAAATATGACGATCTTGATGTAAAACCGACCGATGTGTATAAAACGAGGAAGATACACAAGCAAGCCACATACTTGCTTGGAGCTTCTATTGTAGAACTAATGAACTATCTTAATCCCCATTTCCCAAAGGACAGCAAGCCGAGCGTCTGTGAAACCTTGCATGAGCCATATCTTGTTTCTGCAGGCATAAAGTAGACACATCAGCACTCTCGTGCAAGTTCATACCCTAGGCGCGCTATATCGAATGCGCTCTCTGCGTTCTCGATTGGCCCGTAGAACAAAAAGTCTGCGCCAAGTGCAGGCGGAAGCAGGTTTGAGGCAAGGTCAACTGATTTTCTTGTCTTTCTTGTGCGCACATAATCCCATGCAGACACTGCGTTATGCATTGCGCATCCTGTGGGCAGGCCGAACTTTGCCTTTAGCCCGGGAAGTGCACGAAGTGCAATCCCTGCGCCTGACGCCACCGGCGTCATTGCCGTGTCAATAAGAATGTTTTTTATGCCGCAATCTCCTGCGATTTCAAGAAGGCCTTTGCCGAATGCGCACTCTTTTTCCAAAAGGTGTATTTTTCCCTCAAGTGATGTGTCGGTTGCACTGTATGCAAGGACTATCGCGTTTTCTATTTTAAAATCTCGTAATCCTTCTATCTCTTTTTGGCTGATTGTCATATTAAGAGAATTGTAGACAAGCCTTTTGCTTGCACCAGCCTCTTCAAGGCGTTTTAGCGCGCCAAGCCGTGTTTTGGCGTCCTGTGAATCAATCAGAACAGGGATATTTGTGCGCTCAAGAACAAATTCAACTTGTTTTACCAGTGCATCCTCGCCTGCCCCGAAAACATTCATCATAGAAGGCAGCCCGGAGTCATGCGATGCCTGTATGTGGGCGTTAAGCAGGCTTTCTGCCTTGTTTGCGTCAAACCCGGATTCTGTAAGTATTTTGTGCCCATTGTAGAACATTGTGCCAATAAGCGCAGGAGGGTTTTTCCCTGTCTGCCCGCCGAGTTTTAGCCCCGCTATCTCAATTTCCTTTGGGTTGGGAAAAACAAACATATAATTCAATATTTACTGAAGTTTTTAAGGGTTTTCAGGGCAACAAAAGATATATAAATAACTACTACCATGTAACTACATGAATCTAATTGAGTTAGGGCTTACAGGGGCAACACTCGCTATCTTTGTCTCTTTGCTTGCAGTTACATCTATGATGCTTGGCAGTGCACTGGAGCACACAGGCAATGTGATGGAAAGTGTCAGCGACTACAATACCGCCCCAAGTGATGAAAATATGCAGCTTATGCAGGACGACTTAAGCGCGAGCAATAATTATCTGTTAGACCTCAGTTTTGTGTCGTCAGAGGCTCTTGTAGCAATTCTGGACGCAATTGACATAAGCGCGCTTTCTGATAACGAAAAAGCATCGCTTGCAGATGCAAAGGACTTTTTTCATAAAACTGAAAAAAGAGACCTTTCAGACCCGGATGTAATCGGAATCAGCGAAAAGCTTGGTTTGATACTTGAGAAATTAGAGGCATTAAATAAGTCTAAGTAAGAGGCTTATTTCTTAAAATCATCTGCACAAGTAGTTTATGTTTACATGCGAGTGATGATATGATAAAGATTTATGCCCGTTCAACAAAGATTGGTCAGAAAGCATATTCTGCTGTTGTAGAGGGGCTTGATTTACATGGGCGCATTTTTACAGAAGAAGTTTATGGCGCGGATGGATTTACGGAAAACCTTATTGAACTAGATAGCCCACGGACAGCTTCATTTATTTTGGACGGGCATTATGGTTCCGGAAACGCGGATTTGTACGTTCATGCAGCAGAAAAAGGGCGAATGCCTTCCGGATTAGTACGGACTGCTTTTAATGCAGATTCTGTTTTACTCGAGACAAATCACGGCGAAAGTGTTGGCAATAAGAAAGAAATCCTAAATGAAGCGTATGTTGTGGTAAGAAAAACAGATGATGTAAACGGGATTGTGAAACTAATTAATGATTTTCTTGACGCAGAGGAGCCTCCTGAAAACAGAGAATTCTATACTGCTATCAAGAATGGCGGAAGGCATATAAAAAAAGAAATGTTCGAAGTGCCTGCGAAACCAACATACATAATAGCTGAAGGAGCAAGGTATGGTGTACCTCAGTTTATTGAAAGCGGCATAGACGCAATCAAACGTGCTGTCGATGTTTATAATTTAGATATACGAGGTGATGGGAGTCCTGGTACAATAGCCATTTCACCTGCAAACAGTTATTTGTTTCAATATTTCCGGGATGCTAAAAAAATTGAACACATTTTGAAGGAAATGGGAGTAACTTCTGTTTTTGCCATGAATAAGAGAAAGAACATGATTATACCCCACTTTTTGGATGACCGACAAAAAACGAGATAATTAACGGTGCCAGCAACTTGCAGAATGGACTTGCGGAAAACTACAGGGCAATTACAATAGAAGAAATGCAGAATTCAATAATAGCAAATGTACTGGCTGGCAACTATAAAGAAGCAATAGAACTAACCACGCTTTTTTCAGGGAAGGGAGACCAAACCATCCCGCGACTGAACTGAATAATTTTTTATATATCCCTTCACCAGTAGATTTGTGATATTATGACTCCGACAGAAAAACGCAAAAAAGAGCACATAGACCTGTGCCTGCAGAAAGATGTCTCTTCTTCAATTAGCACCGGGCTTGACGATGTACGGCTTGTGCACAATGCGCTTCCTTCAATCAGCAAAAAAGGCATTGATACATCATGCGAGTTTCTCGGGAAAAGGCTTTCTGCGCCTATTATAATCTCTGCTATGACCGGTGGAACACCCGAAGCAGAGACAATAAACAAGAATCTTGCAGCTGCAGCAGAGGAGCTTGGCCTTGCGCTCGGCCTCGGCTCAGAGCGCGCTGCAATACAGGATGGGATGCTCTGGAAGACGTATGACGTGCGCGATGTTGCGCCAAACATACCTTTAATAGCAAATCTCGGGCTTGTGCAGTTTGTAAAGGAATACGACCTTAGGCAGGCAAAAGACGCTGTTGAAAAGATAAAGGCAGACGCCCTTGCGATTCATCTTAATGCCCTTCAGGAAGCAGTTCAGCCAGAGGGAGACACGGATTTTACAAATTCTATAACCCACATCAAAACCATCTGCCATGACCTTGGAAAGCCGGTAATTGTGAAAGAGACCGGAGCCGGGATATCAAGGGATGTTGCGGTACAACTTGCAAGTGCAGGAGTGCATGCAATTGATGTCAGCGGCGCAGGAGGGACATCATTCAGCCAGATAGAGCTATACCGCGGGGGAACAACCGCAGAAGCTTTCCGTGACTGGGGAATACCAACTGCCTGCTCTGTTGCAGAGGTCTCGCGCGCTGTA
>CBDUVQ010000067.1:0-5115 GCA_965370715.1 uncultured archaeon | reverse complement strand
ATTTTACGAGCACGCCTTTTGTGTTTTCAAATATTTCTGTAATTTTTTCAGGGCTTATGGGCTTTTTTGTCTCAACTACAATGCTTTCAGAGTGCGCCCTCTTTACCGGAATGCGCACGCATGTACAGGAAATCTTCATGTCCGGCTCACTGAATATTTTGCGCAGTTCCCAGACAACTTTCATTTCTTCTTTAGTGTGCTTGTTTTCCTGAAATTCATCAATATGTGGTATTACATTGAATGCTATCGGGTGCTGAAACACCCTGCTTCCTGCAGCCTCGCCGTTGAGAGCTTTTTTTGTCTCAGCTTCAAGCTCCTCCATTCCGCCGGCTCCTGCGCCGCTTGCAGCTTGGTATGTTGAGATGATAACTTTTTTGAGCCCGTAAGTTTTATGTATCACCCACAGAGGAATTGAGGCAATTGCTGTGGTGCAATTAGGGTTTGCAATAAGCTTTGAGTCACCTATTGCATCCGGATTTATCTCGGGAATGATCAAGGGCACATTGTTGTCATACCTGAAAGTCGAGGAGTTGTCAATGACAGTGCATCCTGCACTTGTTGCCTTATCTGCGTTTTCCTTTGCCCAGCCGTCGCCAATGGCAAAAAACGCAATATCCAGTTGAGAATAATCTGCTTTGTCTGCATTTTCAACAGCAATATTTCCGAGCGGAGTCTCGATTAACTTTCCGACAGACCTTTCAGACGCGTATAACCTGAGCGATTTTACAGGGAACTTCCTGTCAAAAAGCACTTTCAGAAGTTCGCGCCCGACCAGCCCTGTAGCCCCCAGAATTCCAACCCGTAAATTTGCCATAATAATCAATTTAATCAATTGTTTTCAATAAACCTTTTATGCAGTGCCAAAACAGCTTTTTCAGCATCTTTGTCATCCACGACGAGGCCTATGTTTATGCTTGACGCGCCCTGGCTAATCATTTTTATATGAATGTCGTTTGAAGCAATAGTGTTTATTATATCCCCTTTGAGTTTTGGATTGTCTGTTATCCCATCCCCGACAATGCAGATTATGGAATGATTGTGCTTTGATGTTACCGTACCTATTTTCGAAAGCTCAGCCAGTATGTTTTTCATATTATGGGGTGCCTCGTCTACTGTCAGGGATACGCTGACCTCGCTTGTTGCCACCATATCCACAGACACTTTATTGTCATTGAAAACATTAAAAATCCGGCTTAAAAAGCCGTATGCATTAAGCATTCTGCCGGATTCAATCGTGTACTCTGTAATGCTTTTTTTCATTGCGATTCCCGTAATTGTATTTCTTTTTTCTTTTTTGTGGACAACCCGCGTTCCGGGATGTTCCGGGTTAAATGTGTTTTTGACCACAACAGGTATCTGTTTTTTCATTGCCGGCTGGATTGTTTGCGGGTGAAGAATCTTTGCGCCAAAGTATGCGAGTTCCGCAGCTTCCTGAAATGAAAGAACATCAAGTGTTTTGGCATTTTTGCAGATTCTTGGGTCTGAAGTCATCACCCCGTTTACATCAGACCAGATCTGGATTTCTGAAGCGCCAATGCCTGCGCCAATAAGCGCTGCTGTGGTGTCGCTTCCGCCCCGCCCAAGTGTTGTAATTTCATTGTTTTTATTTTTTGCAATAAAGCCTGTGATAACAGGAACATGATCTAATTTTGACATTCTTTCTTGTATGTTTTCAAAAGACTCTTCCAGATAATTTGCTTTTGTAAATTCAGAATCTGTGACAATGCCTGCGTCCCATCCAGTGTATTGCTTTGAGGCAAGCCCTGATTTGTTCAGGTATTCTGAAATTATTTTAGAAGACATCATTTCCCCAAAAGACAGGATTGTGTCGCGCGCTTTTGGGCTAAGCTCTTTTAGATTGGAGATTTCGTGAAGTGCAGCCTCAAGGTCATTTAGCTCTGCATCAAGCATTGTTTTGTTAAGACCAAGAGCATCCACGATGCCTGCGTGCTTGTTTCGTATTTCGCTTAGAATAGCGCACGTGTCTTTTCCGGCCTTTGCGCACTCAGCAGCTTCAACGAACTTGTTAGTGACACCAGATACTGCGGACACAACAACATAAGGGCCTTTTGCAGACTTTATGATTCTGCACACTTTTTTGATAGAATCCGCGGTGCCGACAGACGTGCCGCCGAATTTTAGAACAATCATATATCTTGTTGTTTAACCGGCAGTGTTTTATATTTTAGCCAGCCCGACCTCTTTTAGAGCAGCTGAATATATCGTAAGAACTCTCTCAACGTCCTTCTCCTCGACTGTGTTTCGCATTTCGCTTTTTGCAGAGGCAATTATGAGGCGCTTAAGTCCTATGATGAAGCGCGGTGTAATGTCAAAGAGCATATTCTTTTCCTGTGCGCGCACTTTAAGGGCAAAATCCTTTATGTGGCTGCTTAACTTTGCAGGGAAATCAACCTTTATTTTTCTTGCAGATTCAATGTATTTTTTCATGAATGCCTCGTCATCTTTTGATATGTCCTTGTGCTTTTCAAGAAGCACCTCATCCGCAATGTCCATGAACTCCTCTTTTCCCTGCTTTCTGACAAGGAAAACAAGGTGGAACCTTGAGAGCAGCGCAGGGTCAAACGGGAGCTGCTTTTTTATTGAATAAATATCATTGCCTATAATTGTATCTTTTTTTGGGTTTGCAGAGGCAAGCACAGAGCATTTTGCAGGGAACTGATAGCGGTGCCCGCCTTTGTCATAGCTTACGAAGCCCTTTTCCATTGCATTGTACAGGCCTGCGCGGTCTTCCTTTTTCATGAGGTTAAGCTCATCAATAATTGCCATTCCGCCATCGGCAAGCGAAAGTATGCCTTTTCTGACCTCATTGCCTGATATTGTCACAGTAAGCCCTGTGTTTGATGTGCCTGAGCCGAGACCAAACTCTGCTATCGGAGCAAGCCCTTCAGACGCGCGCAATATGTCTGTCTTTCCTGTTCCCGGGTCGCCGAGAAGAAGCACATGGTACTGCTCTTCAGAGAACAGTTGCAGGGCAGCAGCCTTTTTTACATTGTCAAAGCCAATGATTTTTGGGGCTAAAAGAGATAATGTATTCGAAAATGCGTTTGTCCTGAAAGATTTGACAAGCTTTTCCTGAAAGCCATGTTTCATATTCTCTGAGATTTCAAAAACCTCTTCTCTCGCGCCTTCATCAAGAAGCACGCACACAGGATACTCAGGTACAGATGTAATGGCTCTTGAATAGGGCGCCCGTTTCATATCGATTTTGCACTGCTTTCTCTTGACAAGCATATTCAGGCGCGCTGCATCTTCTTCATGCAGGTAGCCTGACGCATTGCTGAGCTTTCTTTTTTCATCTGTGGAAAGAGGGCGCACGGTGTAGAGGATGTGTTTGAGGTTCATGAGTTGAATTGGGGTTTTGTGTATAATAATGTGTTCTATTCATTTTTCGAGGGCGACGATAGCTATTTCGTGTTCCGCCTTACTTATTCTCGTTTTAAAAAGACGCTCATCCATTTAGTAAACATTGGATTATTGTCTTTTATCGGGCGTTCTGATGAACATGTACTTACAACAACAAGCAAATGCTCTTGTATCATATTTAGCGACTTTCAATAATATAAAAAATATAGATGTTCTTATAGACCGAATAAAAGTAGATCCCTCCAATAAGAAGAAAGTACTCCATACGGGTGATGTACTTCATGCCGAGTTTGTTAAGCGATTCATAGAAAATGGAATATTCGAAGTTACTGCTGTCGAAATCAAAGATAATGGTTATGATATTGACATTAAATTGGGTGAGCATATCAATATTCAAGTATGGTTCGGCGCCAGCGTTTCCACCCACAATATAATAAAAGGAAAACATGATGCTCTTGGCGGCGTCGCAAGTGATTTTAAAAAAGATGAAGATGTAATTAATAAGAAATTAAAACAATTGCCTCACAACGAATTTGGGCTATTGGTGTGTTATAATAATCATCTGGGGATAACTTTTTTGCCAGAGTGGGGTAATAACATCCCAATCAATAAAGCAGTGGTAGAACTGTATCAGACTAATTACGGTAATGGAAGAATAAACGAGGCAACTTTTTATCAGTCAGAAAATTTTAAATACGATGACTTATCGAGAAAGGTCATACATTCGTTGGGTTTTAATGAAAAAGAAATTTAATACATCTATTTTTTGGCACCACTCACCACCCTTCGTCGGGCTTCGTCCTCACCTACAAAGCGGAGAATACGACAAACAGCATTACATATTTCGTTGCATCACAAGTCGCCCAAATTGCTCTAACGAGCAACTTCACAAAGCCATAGGTGTTCGCAGAAAATCACATTAACTATATACGTTTACCCGAACAAATTCGTTTATGGAGTCTTCTGATTATTACAAAAAGCTCGGCCTGAAATGTGGCATAGAAATCCACCGCCAGCTTGATACAGGAAAGCTTTTCTGCCGATGCTCATCTGCAATGCAGGACGAGCCCACTAGTGAGATAATGCGCCGCCTTCGGGCAACTGCGGGTGAGTTAGGCAAGCTTGACCCCGCAGCGCTTCACGAGGCGCTAAAGGCAAAGGAGTTTGTCTACAATATTTACCCGAACGAGTCTTGCCTTGTCGAGCTTGATGAGGAGCCGCCGCACGAGCCTGACAGGGATGCGTTTGAGGCTTCACTTCTTGTATCGGTTATGCTTAATGCTGTGGTGCCTGATGAAGTGCATTTCATGCGAAAGAATGTCATTGACGGCTCAAACACAGGAGGATTCCAGCGCACTGGCATTGTCGGCATAGAAGGGTATCTTGATGTTTCTTTTGGCAGGGTCGGAATAACCAATATCTCTCTTGAAGAGGACAGCGCACAGATTCTTGGAAAAGAAGGCGGCAAGACAATTTTCGGCCTGAACCGTCTCGGCATCCCATTGGTTGAGATAGGAACAGCCCCTGATATAAAAACCCCAAAGCAGGCGCGCGAGGTAGCTGAAAAAATAGGCACTATGCTGAAAAGCACAGGCAGGGTAAAGCGCGGTCTTGGCACTATCCGCCAGGACGTGAATGTCTCAATAAAAGGAGGGGCAAGAATTGAGATAAAGGGTGCGCAGGATTTGAAAATGATACCTGAACTTGTGGCATCAGAAGCAGAAAGGCAGA
>CBDUVQ010000066.1:0-5142 GCA_965370715.1 uncultured archaeon | reverse complement strand
AGAATTTGTTAGCAAAAAAGAGGATTTGCCTATTATATATACTGACACGCGCGAGAAGGCGCTTCTTCGCTCGCTTTCTGAAAAGGACATTGTCATGTTTCCGGAAACCCTCGGTGTCGGTGACTTTATATTGTCTGATCGGGTGTGCGCTGAAAGAAAGACAGTTGAGGATTTTTTGCAGTCCATAATTGACGGCAGGCTTTTTGGCCAGATGTCCAACCTTGCATCAAACTTTACGCGCCCGATAATGATTGTAGAAGGAGAAAGCCTTTTCGGGCAGAGAAACATTCACCCAAATGCCATAAACGGCGCAATAAATTCTGTTGCAGTTGACTTTCGGGTACCGATATTTTGGACCAAGAGTGTTGAGGAGACAGCCGAACTTTTGGTGTCCATTGCCACGCGAGAACAGAAAGACAACAGCAGGAGGGTGCAGGTAAAAGGCGAGCGCAGGGCACAAAGCGCAAACATGGCTCAGGAAGAGCTTGTCTCAATGCTGCCTTATGTCAACCGCACTCTTGCAGTGCGCCTGCTTGAGAAGTTCAAAACAGTAAAGGCAATTGCGAGCGCGAGCGAGTTTGACCTTCGCGAGGTCGAGGGCATAGGTGAGGAAAAGGCAAAGGCAATAAAAGATATATTTGAGAGAGAATACAAATTGATTTAGGGATATTATGAAAATCAATTACCACATCCATACTTCTTATTCGGGAGATCTGATACGAGAGGGGCGTTTGTTTGAGACACCTGAAAAATATGTCTTGGCAGCGATAGAAAAAGGGTTTGATGAAATCTGCTTTACAGACCATGTAGTGGTCGGGTATCCTTTAACAGAGCGGCCGTATTCTCATGGTATGCCCCTTGAAACTGTTGATGCATATATGAACGCCGTGCGCACCCTCGCTAAAAAATACCCGGGCATAAAAATACGCCTCGGAATTGAGCTTGACTGGTATGCTGAAAAAGCCGAGGAAATAAGGGCTTTTCTGGAAAAGCATTCTTTTGACTGTATTCTTGGCTCAGTGCATGTTCTGAACGGGCACCCCATAGAGCACATCAATGAAGGACGAAGAAAGGCTTTTTGGGAAAGCAAGTCTATGGAAGAAATATATGCTCGTCATGTGGCATATTATCGTGCCTTACAAGAGATGGCAAAAAGCGGGGTTTTTGATGTGATTGCACATTTGGACGCTATAAATCGTGATGGTTATGTTCCTAAAAAAAGTTTTTGGCCGCTTATAGAAGAAACAATAGATGTTATAGCAAAGGCAAAACTTTGTGTTGAGATAAACACTAAAGGGTTAAGAAAACCAATTAAAAAGATGCACCCCTCCCCTGAAATTCTTGCACTCTGCAAAAAGAAAGGAATTCCTGTGACAATCGGCACAGACGCGCATTGGGTGAAAGAGATTGACCTTCATTATGAAGAGGGCATAAATCTTATACGCTCTGCAGGATACGATCAACTCGCAGTTTTTGAGGGAAGGAAAATGGGTTTTGTTAAAATTTGAGTGCCACTTAAAAAAGTTAAAACCTATTACAAAGCCAGCGGCTGATATTTTTGATGGGGGCATATATTTATTCGGAGGGTATATCATGGACAAGGCAATAAAAGAGCTTAACAAAAAGGCAGAAGTTTATTCAAAAGTAGCAGAGAAAACAATTCTTGAAGTCGAAAAAGTGATTGTCGGGCAGAAGGATGCTCTAAAAAAAATTGTTGTTGCCCTTGCAGCAAACGGGCATGTCCTTCTTGAGGGGATGCCTGGGCTTGCAAAGACAATGATGATAAAGACGCTTTCAGATACAATTGCTGTTGATTTTCACAGGATTCAGTTTACTCCGGATCTTCTTCCGGCAGACATTATCGGAACTAAAATATACAACCAGAAAACAGGGAGCTTTACGACAAAAAAAGGGCCGATTTTTTCAAATTTCATACTGGCAGATGAAATAAACCGTGCACCTCCTAAAGTACAGTCCGCTCTTCTTGAGGCAATGCAGGAACGCCAGGTCACGATTTCAGGCGAGACTCTTGTTCTTGAAAAGCCCTTTCTTGTTCTTGCAACGCAGAACCCGATTGAGACAGAAGGAACTTACGCGCTCCCGGAGGCGCAGGTCGACAGGTTTATGATGAAGATAAATCTTGGCTATCCAAGCATTGAAGAGGAGAAAGAAATACTTTTGAGGATGACTGAAGGAAAGATTCCTGAAGCCAAGAAGACAACTACTGCAAAGAGCATACTTGAACTACAGCAATTTGTACCTAAAATATATGCTGATGAAAAGATACACGATTATGTTACGAAAATTGTGCATGCAACCCGCGACCCGCACAAGTACAACATAGGTGTTGACGGGCACATACAATATGGCGCATCCCCTCGCGCATCGCTGTGGCTGGTTCTGGGGGCAAAAGCATGGGCGCTTCTGGAGGGCAGAGGCTATGTTTTGCCTGAAGATGTCAAGGCAATTGCAAAGGATGTCTTGCGCCACAGGATACTTTTAACGTATGAAGCAGAGGCAGAAGAGATAACAACGGATTCTGTAATAGAAAAGATACTTGCAAAGATAAAGGCGCCCTAATCGGCTGGTGGTCGCACAATGCCAGAAGCAAAGCAGATATTAAAGAAAGTAAGAAACTTTGACATAAGGACAAAGAACCTTGTTGACGGGCTCATGCAGGGCTCGTACATTTCAGCATTCAAGGGGCGCGGCATAGAGTTCTCAGACGTGCGCGAATACGTCCCTGGCGATGACATACGAAGCATAGACTGGAACGTCACCGCGCGAATGGGACAGCCATACATCAAGGAGTTTGTTGAGGAGCGCGACCTGACAGCAATAATTGTCTTTGATGCATCAAAAAGCTCTGACTTCGGGACGCAGATGGCACTCAAGCGCCAGCAGGGAATAGAGATTGCAGCGTCTCTCGCAATGTCTGCCACCATGAACAATGACAGGGTGGGCCTTGTGATTTCAACAGAGGATATTGAGAAATTTATCCCGCCGAAAAAAGGAAGAAAACAGGCGCTTCGAATAATTCGCGAGCTTGTATATTGCCCGCTGAAGCATAGGGGAACAAACCTTGCAAAGCCGCTTAAGTTTCTTTCAGGAATCATAAAACGAAAGGCCATCGTGTTTGTGATATCTGATTTCATGATTGATACAAAGGAAATAGAAAAGCCAATCAGCATCATTTCGCGAAGAAATGATGTTGTCTGCATAAAGCTAGAGGATGCGCGCGAGTTCGAGATTCCGGACATTGGCATGATTGAGCTTGAGGACAATGAGACCGGCGAGACTGTTCTTGTTGACACGAGTGATGAGGTGTTTCGGGAAAAATACGCTGAAATTGCGGCGCAAAAGGAGAAAGAGACAGTTGATTTTTTCAGAAAGAAAAAAATAGACTGCATAAACATTTCAACATCAAGGGAATGGGCTCTTGACATGCAGAAGTTTTTCAAACAGAGAAGGAGAAAATACAGGTGAATAAATGGGATTCTTTTTAATGGAGCCGGTGTGGATTGTGCTTCTTGCAGCCGCGCTCATAGGCATATTTTATGTTCTTGATGAATCCAGAAAAAACAAGAAAGAGGCAGCAGTAAAGTTCAGCAACATACATCTCATCAAAATGGCATCAAGCCACCAGAAAGCAAAAAGAAGAAACACAATAATATTGTGGCTGGATATTTTGCTTGTCGCGTCACTCTTTATTGCCCTTGCAGATCCGCACATTCCTCTTAAGCAGACAAAAGAAGGGGTAAACGTGGTTTTGGCACTTGATATTTCCGGCAGTATGCAGGCAAATGACTACGCGCCAACGCGCCTTGAGGCCGCTAAGAGCGCGGCCCAGACACTGGTTGAGAGCCTTGATAATAAGGATTATGTCGGAGTCATAACTTTCTCAAATGGTGCGTCCACGATATCATATCTCACACCGGATAAGGAGAAGGCAGCAAAACGGATAGAAGGCATATCACAGAACCAAGGAGCGACAGCAATAGGGGATGGCCTCAGCCTTGCGATTGACATGGTATCATCAATACCAAACAAGAAGCGGTTTGTTGTTCTCTTAAGTGACGGGGTGTCAAACGCCGGAGTCATAGCACCGCTTGAGGCAGCCACTTTCGCAAAGTCAAGCGAGGTCACTGTATTCACTGTAGGAATGGGCTCAGAGCAGCCCGTTGTTCTTGGTTATGATATGTGGGGCAGGGCGCAATACGCAGAGCTTGATGAGGCGACGCTCAAGCAGATTGCAGCAATCACAAGCGGGATTTATTTTAAGTCTGTGGATCAGGGAACGCTTCAGAACATATATGAAAAGCTCCCTGAAAATATAAAGCGCGAGAAAGAGCCGACATCAATCAAGAACTGGATGATAATGTTCGCCATTCTTTTGATTGTCTCAAGATTCTATCTTAAGGAATGGAAATGGAGAGTCCTTAGGTGATTGGTGTGAAAAAGATATTGTTTTTTCTTTTGTGTTTAATTTTTCTAGCATCTCCCGCATTAGCGGAAGAGATGACCGTTGAAAAACTGGTGAAAGAGGAAAATATTTCTGTCGGCAGCTTGGTAACGGTTGTCCTTCGCTTTGACAACCCATTTGATTATGACATCCCAATAAGAATAGTTGACAAAAACATTTTTGCAAACAATGGTATTGATATCGAGTGTCTTGACCAGACAATTCCGAAGAATAGTATGGTTGATGTGGAGTACTCACCGATAATCGCGTACGCTGAAGGAAGCTACACACTTGATAGGGCACTTGTCAACTACACCAATCCGGAGACTGAAGAGGACACAAAAATAGAGTCAAACAAATACGGCATCAAGGTCAAAGAGGGCGCATCAAATGTGCAGGCAGAGGGAATAACCACAATATACCAGTGCGACAACATCAGTATGCAGTCAACTTCTTATTCATCAAGCCAGTCCTCAGAGCAAAGCCAGACAAAGGAAGAGCAAGAGCAGCAGGAAGCGCAACAGGAAAATACTCAAAGTAAACTTCAGAACATTGACCAGCAAAACCCTGAGAACATGCAGGAGCTAAAGCAGGAAATGCAGGAAGAGATGCAAAGGCAGGAAGCAGAAAAGCAGAAAATGATGGAACAGATTGAGTCAGACTCAAAGACATTTGAAGAG
>CBDUVQ010000065.1:0-5189 GCA_965370715.1 uncultured archaeon | reverse complement strand
TTCTTTTGTATATCGTCTGTGATGCCCAAGTGACTCATCCAAGCAGTTGTACAAAAATTTATGCGCAGGGACAAGAACAATGAATCGGGAATTTTTTTCCAAAAGAGAATACATGTTATTTAGTGCCGCAACATCGTCTTCAATATGTTCGATAACATTTAGCGCAATCGCAGAGTCCACTTTATGCTTAATCTTTTTGAAGTCAGAAGGGTTTTCAAGATTTAGTTTTATGCAGTTGACATTTCTGTTGCCCTGAAATTTTTTCTTTAAGCCAGCGACGTAGTTTCTATCTATATCGGAAACGGTTATTTTACTGTCTTTAAAATCACAGGCAATTTTCTCTGAGTATGTGCCTATGCCGCTTCCGATTTCAAGTATGTTTTTGCGAAGATATGGCTTTACTTCTGAGTACATCCAGTCAGTAAACTTGTCTGCATTTTCAACAGTTTTTAAATTTTGATTTCCATCGCGAGAATATACGTCATTCATAATATCTTGTCCGCCTAAAAAACATATTTAATACATTGTTTTAATAAGTCTTATATGCGCATCTGGCTTGACATAACAAATTCTCCCCATGTACTTTTTTTTGCCCCAATTGTTCGGAAACTTGAAAAGAAAGGCCACAAGGTACTCATAACATCGCGCGAGCACTCCCAGACAACAGGGCTTCTTAAGCTTCACAGCATGAAAAGCACTGTTGTCGGAAAGCACGCAGGCGCGTCCCTAATCAAGAAGGCGCTTTATGTGCCAGTGCGCATACTTTCTTTGATAAGATTTCTCAGAAGAGAAAAAATAGATGCCTGCGTTGTTCATCAGTCCTTTTACGGCATAATTGCAGCATTCTTTCTTGGCGTGAAAAAGCGCATCTACATTTTTGACAATGAAAAAGCCTTTTTTCAGAACATTCTTGCAATACCTTTTGCGACAAAAGTTCTATGCCCTGAAGCGGTAACGCAGGAAAGTATGTTTTTCAGGAAACTCAAAAAATATCCCGGAATAAAAGAGGCGGTTTACCTTTCCGGCTTTAAGCCTGACAAGAAAATTATCCGGAAACTCGGCCTTTTGCAAAAAAAGAAAATACTTGTCATGCGCCCTGAGCCGTATTCCGCAGCATATTATTCTGAAGGCAAAAACGTGCTTTATCCGTTGATAAAAGAGATTATTGAAAAAAAGAAAACATGGCAGGTTGTTGTTATTCCGCGCGACAATAAACAAAGGGATGAATTCAAAAAAGCGTTCGGGAAAAAAATTACAGTTGCAGAAGAGGCACTTGATGCCCCATCCATTATGGCTTTTGCAGATGCTGTTGTCGGCGCAGGCGGCACAATGAACCGCGAGGCAGCAGTGCTTGGTATTCCGGTGGTGTCTCTATACAAGGGCGGGCTTCTCGCATCAGACAAGTGGCTTATTGAAAAAGGGCTTATGAAGCATGCCGATTCTGTTTCAGTAGCAGACGTTGATGGCTTGATCTCATCAAAAAGAAGGAAAACCCGAATCTTAAATGGCAGAAAAGGTATTATGGACGCAATTCTAAAATAGATTTTGTTAAGCTCAATTGAGAAAGGGCGACGGACGTTACTACAAACAGATAGCACAAATATATAAATTTTTCTGTATATTTCTTTGTATGGATGTGAAAAAAGCATTGTTAGGAGCACATGGCAATTATCATTCCAGTGTAGAATATTTTGAATCTATGGTTGACTTATTAGAATTCCGCAAATATGATGTAACGATTGTAACATCTGTTGACGACATGCTCAAAGAAATGGGAATTCCTCCCGAAAGCTCATCTGCCACAGTTCCAAAAAACCATTTTGATCTCTATTTGATGGAAATAAATCAAGGTTGTCCTGGTGAAGAGACTTATGAGCCAGCATCAAAAATATATCAGCATGTGAAAGAACTTGTTGAAGGCGGAACCGTAAAATTCTTGGCGATATCCGGAACAAGTGAAGCTATTAAGGTCGCAGAATCTGCTGGTATTCCATGTAGGAATAAATGGAACTTTAAGGTTCTGGAGGATGTATAATGCTTCTAATAATCGTCATTTCTCGATTTCTTTACCTCTTTGAGGCTGCAACCTATCAGTTCAGTTTGTGAAAGGGAATTAACACGAACGATACGATTCGCTAACGCGCCTTCGAATCGTTGCAAGCAACAAATTCGCATAGCCTATGCGTTCTAAGACATCATATTTTAAAAATGCGCAGCAAAAATATATCGGTGATACTATTCTAATAGGCGAAGTATTCGGGAAAGCAGGCACAAAATCATTTGGATTTCGGGCTTACAAGGATATAAAGAACCTGGACTTTGTCGCAATAAAAGGAACCGAGGATACTTGGATACTTTCCCAGATTGACGGTGTAGAGTCACATCCTGACGGAAAGACAATTGCGAACTGTGCTATTATCGGCGTGCGAAAAGGAGGAAACCTTTCAGGCCTTAAGACTCCTGTAAAGCCGTCGTCTTTGGTGTACAGCGCAGACAAAAAGCTCATACAGGAAACTCTTGACCTTCCGAAAGGCGGCCTTTATCTTGGAAAACTTGATGCAAACAAAGATGTTTCTGTATTTGTTGATGCCGGAGAGCTTGTGTCAAAGCACCTATGTGTCCTTGCGCAAACAGGCAGTGGAAAGTCTTATGTGACCGGCGTGATTGTTGAGGAGCTTCTTGAGAAAAAAATCCCTGTTGTTGTCATAGACTCACACGGCGAATATGTTTCACTTGGCGCGGAAAACCAGAACCCTAAAGAGATAGAAAAAATGCAGGAGTTTGGCATAAGCCCGAAAGCGTATAAAGTGCGCGAGTACAGCACAGACTCAAGAGTGAATCCCGGAGCAGAGCAGATTGCATTTTCTGACAAGAACCTCGAGGCAAATGAGATAGCATCACTTTTTCCGGCAAAGGCAAGCGCATCACAGATGGGCGTCCTTTATGCAGCAGTGCTTGAGGCAAAAAGAAAGGGCGAGTACAATCTCGTTGACATAATAGATATTGTAGGCGCAATGGAAGGCGCATCCAAGTGGACTGTCATAAATATGCTTGAGGTTGTCCGGGCGACAAATCTTTTTACCGATGACCCGACCCCACTTAAAGATATTGTCAAGGCAGGCACAGCTTCAATAATAAATCTTAGGGGAGCATCTCCTGAAATACAGCAGGTCGTGGTGCACCGCCTTGTTGAAAAGCTTTTTGAGCAGAGAAAAATAGGGCGCGTTCCACCGCTTTTTCTCATCGTTGAGGAAGCGCACAATTTCTGCCCTGAAAAAGAGGTTCGCATGTCTTCAAAGATACTGCGCACTGTTGCAAGTGAGGGGAGAAAGTTCGGTTTTGGCTTGTGCATAGTTTCGCAGAGGCCTGCGCGCGTTGACAAGAATATCCTGTCGCAGTGCAACACACAGGTAATACTTCGTGTAACAAATCCGAATGACCTCAAGGCAATAGCTTATGCTGAGGGCATAAACAAGAGCGTTGAAAAGGAGATACGAAACCTTTCCACAGGAACCGCACTCATGCTTGGGCGAGAGGTGCCGCTTTTTGTGAACGTGCGTGTCAAGCGCACAAAGCACGGCGGGGTAACTGTTTCTGTCATGGACCAGAAAAAGGAGGTTGAAACAATACTTTCATTTGACTGCCTTGAGCAGGCAGCATTCAAAAAACACGGCAAGATTAAAAAAGTCTATTATCCTATCTGGCTTATTGAGTCAGCAGGCGAGAGCTTTATTATTGACGGCATAAAAGGAAGGCTAATGCGCCATGAAAAGGGCTGGCTTGCAGGCGCGCCTGTTGAGTTTTCAGAGGTCAATGCAGCAAGCCTTAACTCAATGAAAGATGCTGCAAAAAGTGAATATCCAACTAAAATGGTTGCAGTAGACGGCGAAATGTTGCAGTTCAAGGTATTGAAAAAAGATATTGCCGGGACAGCATCTGCTGTGTTCGGAAAGAGCGCGTTAGTAAAAGAGGCATACTACCCGTATTTTGTCGGGCAGAATGTGATGATTGACGGGGTCACAGGCACAGTCAGGGACGCAGGATAAACTATTGGTGTATTTATGACAAAAAAACACGACTACTACGAAACTCTCGGAGTATCAAAAGATGCAAGTGACGCAGACCTAAAAAAGGCTTTCCGCCACATGGCAAGAAAATACCATCCTGATGTCAATCCGGACAACAAGGAATCCGAGGACAAGTTCAAAGAAGTCAACGAGGCATTCGAAGTATTGCGCGACCCGGAAAAGCGCGCGCAGTACGATCAGTTCGGCCACGCAGCATTCGGTCATGGTGCCGGAGGCGCAGGTGCAGGGGGCTTTCAGGGATTTGGCGGCGGTTTTTCATCATTTGACGACCTCTTCTCAAATTTCGGGGATATATTTAATGTTTTCTCAGGCGGGCGCGAGAGGAAAAGGAGCGCTGCAAGGGATGGCTCTGACCTGCGCTATGACATGGAGATGACTCTTGAGGAAGCTTTCAAAGGCGTGGCTAAAAAGAAAATAAAGGTACCTCGTTTCATGCAGTGCAAGGCCTGTAAGGGAAGCGGCGCTGACAGGAAAGAAGGCGTGAAAAAATGCGTGCGCTGCAACGGCGCAGGCGAGATACGCCAGGTTCGAAACAGCCTGTTTGGCCAGATGGTGAGTGTTGCAACCTGCCCTGAATGCCATGGCGAGGGCGAAATTCCAAAAAAGATATGCAGCGAATGCAGGGGCGCAGGGCGGCTAAGGGTGGAGCGCGCAATAGAAGTCACGATTCCAAAGGGCACTGAAAACGGGATGTACCTCAAGGTTTCAGGAGAAGGAGACTCAGGCATCAAAGGCGGCGAGTCAGGAGACCTTTATGTTGCACTGAATGTAAAGGCGCACGAAATATTCGAGCGCCACGGAAATGACCTTTTTTGCAAAATAACAATACCTATTTCAATGGCGATTTTCGGCGGGCAGGTCAGTGTTCCCACAATTTCCGGTAAAGCGGACATGAAAATACCTGCCGGTACGCAGAGCCATACAGTCTTTCGTCTCAAGGGGCAGGGAATGCCTCAAATACACTCAAGCCAGACAGGCGACCTTCTCGTAAAAGTGACTGTTGATATACCCTCAGGCAAAGGAAAGAGCGAGCAGGACATAGCTGAAATTCTTAAGGCTGATGGAAAGGCAGAAGTGAATAGAGGGTTCTTTGAGAAGATG
>CBDUVQ010000064.1:0-5318 GCA_965370715.1 uncultured archaeon | reverse complement strand
AAAAATAGGGGCGTATTTTAATCCCTGCCGCGCGGTTCCTGTCTGTATAAGCGATATTAGGATTCCTGAAAATGTTGTTGTGACAATTATTACTGCAAGGGCAAAGTAACCGAAGATTGTGCTGTCAATTGAGGGAGCTGATATGCTAATCATGCCCGCACTCTGCACTTCTGGGCCTGTTGACATGTCCATGCCGCCCCACATTGCTGTTGTTCCCTGTATGAGAAACGTGGATATTGCAAAAAGTGCAGGCGCGCCAAGAACAGCAGCCATGAAGATAAACATTACATACATCATGACGCTTGCGCGTATTTCTTTTTGGAGAGTTTCCGTGTTTCTTATGTCAATAGCAATTTCCTCAAGAAGCTTTGCAACAGCCCCTCCTGACTTTATGCCTTCAACAACAAGGCTTATGGTTCTTTCAAGGACCCCTGACTTTATTCGTTTTGTCAGCTTTATGAACGCAGACTCAAGCGATGCGCCGCCGTATATTTCAAAGGCGACTTTTTTGAACTCTGTGGACAGGCTGCCGAATTCAGGGCGCGCAGAAAAAAGGATGGCGCGGTCAATTGTAAGCCCGCTTTTTATGTTGGATGCAACAAGCATAAGAAAGTCCGGCAATACACCGTCTATTTCTTTTTTTCGTGAGTCTGCAGAACTGCTGAACACAAGGTATGGCGCAGAGACTGCGGTTGCAAGCAGGAAAAATACCAGCATGGCGGCGATCCATGGTGGAGGGCCTATTATTATCATAGCCGTAAGTGTTGACAAAAGTATGATGGCGTATGCAGAAAGCAGCCAAAACACAAATTTTTCAACATTCTCGCGGTAGCCGGCATATACAGACTCCTGTATGATATATTCCTGATACTTTTCAGGCAGCCGTGAAAATACGAAATTTTCATAATTTTTCATTGTGATTTCACCATCGGCCTTTTTGTTTTTATGAGGTTCATAAACATGAGCTGAAATACTGCAAGCCCTAGAACCATAACGGATAGCATGCTTCCTGAAAGGCTCATGCCTGTAAAGGTTGAGAGGATCATGAAAAATGTGATTCCAAGAGAAGGCATTATTACAGCAAACATCATATACATGAGTGTCCAGGGGTTCAGCTCCTGTCCGTACTTCTTTATTGAAAGAAGCTGATCCTTAAGCATATTTTGAACTGTGTTGTCAAGAGAGGTCTCAATATCTGTTCCGGTCTTGATTGCATTGAGTAGCTGCCAAAAGCTTCGCCTGTATGCAACAGAAGGATTTCGGAATATGCTGTCTTCAAGTGCCTGTACCTGCGGTTTTCCGGCGTTTACCTCACAGACTATTTGCTTCAGTTCAACAGAGCATTCTCCGTATCCTTCAGAAGCCGCGACAATGGCATTGTACAGGGGCACGCCGGATTTTATTTCTATTAAAAGATGCCTCATTGCATAGGGCAACTCCTGCTCGACCTTGCGCGCACGGGTTTTTGCCCGCACGTTTGGCTTATACAATGCAGTGTAAAGCATCATCAAAAATATTGCAGGGACTGAAAGCAGCCCTATTTTCAATATTGACATGTTTTCAAATATGTATCCCATGGCAGCCAGTGTCAGCGAAAGGCAGACAGTTGAGTTTACTGCTGTCTTAAGTGATACTGCTATGTGCTCCCGAAGGTTTAGAGAGCTTTTTGATTGCATGAGGTCAAGTTTCATGCTGGAAAATAATGGCTCAAGCCGTTGTGCAAGGGAAAAATACCTTCTCGATGCGCGCGCAAGGTTTTTTTCGTGCTTGTTTCCAAATATGCTCTCACCCCATCAGGCGCTTTCCTTTGAAAGCTCGTCAGAAAAAGTAGACCCTAAAACCTCTGTTACAGAGGCATTCTTTTTTGCAAGAGAGATAATCCTTTTATCGTTTTTATAGTATTCTGCAAATACTTTTCCGACACTGTTTATTGTCTTTACATTGTTTTTCTTCATCCAGTTAAGGACTGCTATTTTGTTTTGTATGTCATCCTCAAAATCTTTATCTGTCATGCCGGTATACATATTGATTTCACTCATCATTCGGATTATCTTGGAGTTTTTCTCCATCTTGTCTGTTCTCGGGTTCCAGCGGTATATTATGTTGAGCCGGTTTGCTTCTTCAAGGGAAATGATTTCCGCGATTTCAGTGGTTCTTCGTATTCCGCGCCTCCTGTGCCTGTACTGTACCACGATGAGGTGCAGTGCGCCAAGAACACTTTCAGGCAGGTTCATGGGCGGGTTGATAAGGCGCTTGTATACCTGCTCAGCATTGTCTGCATGAAATGTTGCGTATGCAGAGTGCCCGGTTCTTATTGCCTCAAACATTACTTCTGCTTCCCGCGTCCTTCGTATCTCACCGATTATTATCCGGTCAGGTCGCATACGGAGTGCGTTTACAAGCAGGTCAAGCATAGTCACTTCACCCTTTCCTTCAGGGTTTGCACCACGTGATGAAAATGGCACCCAGTGAAGGTATTCAGGAAGATTGATTTCTCGTGTGTCTTCTATGGAAATTATTCTCTGGTTAGGAGGTATGAACGGAAGAAGAACATTTAGCATTGATGTTTTTCCGGACGCGGTTCCGCCTGCAACAAGTATATTCAATTCATACTGCATTGCAAGCCAAAGTATTGCAGCAGTCTCTGTTGAGAGCGTGTTTGCTTCAAGAAAGTGTATGATTGTCCATGGCGAGCGCGAAAACTTTCGTATTGTAAGTGTGTTCCCGTCTGTGGATATTGGAAAAAGCGTGGCATTTACACGGTCGCCTGTCGTAAGGTGCGCATCCATGAGCGGGGTGAGGTTCGTTATCTGCCTGCCGACATGCCTGCCGATAGATGATGAGTAGTTGTATGTTGCCTCTTCGTTTGGCAGCATGACATTTGTCTTGAGCCATCCATATCTTTTATGATACACCCAAAGAGGCTCTTTGTGGCTGTTTACAACTATTTCTTCAAGGAATGGATCCTCGAGAAGAAGCTCTATGTCGCCAAGCCCAACCATTTCATGTATAAGGCTTCCTGCAAGAACAGTTCTTTGCTTTGCGGAAGAGTCCGGTATATAGCGTTCCATAAGCTGAATAGCCTTCTCGAAAAAGCGCGCCTTGATTTCTTGTACCGCACCGGGGTCAACAAATTCCTTTGTAGAAAGATGCACTATTGTTATGAGCTCTTCCCGCAGGGTATTTAAAAGCACACGGGTACCAACCGTTACTTCAGGGCGCTTGAGTGAGTAGATGGGCACATAATCTTTTTCAGTTCGAATTATGCTAATTAGTGCATCAACATGGTCTGCACTTACATTGTAGCTCTCAAGTACTTTTTCAGCAGAGTCCTTAGCATGGGCTTTGTTTACAGCCGGTACGTGAGGTGCGGCTTTCACATGCACCTTGTTGTCTTTGCGCAGGCCGCCAGCTACCTTTTTAGGCAGTGCCTTTTTCTTTGCCTTTTTCACGCCCGCGTTTTTTTTTGATTTATTTACTATGGGCTTCTGCTTTTTTGCAGCTGCTTTTGATTTATTTTTTTTGGCCAAGAAAATCCCCTCTTTCAGGATAAAAAAGGTGCAAGCCTGTTAATATAGTTTAAAGCAGCCTTTTGGAAAACTATATATATGGGTTCGCTCCAAAATATAAAGTATGAAAAAGGGAGTTTCACCACTCATTGCAGCGGTTCTTTTGATAGCATTTACCATGGCGGTTGCCGCTATATTGACTGCATGGATTTCGACATTTACGTCAAGCCATGTGGAAAAAAGCGCAGAGTTTGAAGAGAAAATTCAGTGTGCGTACGCAGATCTTAGGGCAGACAAGAACTTTGTAAGGTATGATCATACATCAGGCAACTTCTCTGTATGGCTTGAGAATCCCGGCACTGAAAAGATTTTAGTGACATCCATAACTGTAGAATACCTCGATGGAACGATTACAAGAAAGATGGCGCTGAATGAAAACCATGCGATGTCGCTTTTGAAAGAGCAGGGCGGCAACTTTGGGCCGTTTAACATTACGGCTTACGCAGCAGATACAACAATATCAGGAATATCGGTACTCGAATCAGATGTGCCTGAAAAAATAACCCTTTTAACAAGCTGCGATGGCGTGAAAACCTCTGTAATCAGACCAAGTACCGGCTGGGTGGAATAAGATGAGAAAAAGAGCGGGCGTATCGCCGCTCATTGCAGCGGTTCTTTTGATTGCGTTTACTCTTGCAATAGGCGCTTTTATGTCTTCATGGCTGCAGAACATGGCTCGAACACAAACCGAGACTGCATCGCAGAATGCAGATGCCGGATGCGCATACATGAATCTTAATTCAAATAACGCAACATTTAATGCATCAGGAACCAATCCGCCTCAACTTATTCTTACGCTTGAGAATGCAGGAACAAGAAATGCAATCATAAGCACAATACGGGTTACTGGTGAAAACCTAAACAGTACAGTTTATTCACATCCTGCTAATTTCACGGGCACACTTTACAGCGGTGATGAAATTTTAGTCGGGCTTGCTATTAACACAACATGGATTGATTCTATTGCGAAAATAAGGGTTATTCCGGCAGACTGTCCCGGAAGTGCAATAAATGTGAAAGGCAGTGAAGTGGCGTCATATCTTTAGGTTCGATGTCATGAAACTCTTGGTTAAAACCATGTTTAAAGTTTCAAGCCTTTTAAGATTTGATCCGCACTTTGGTGCGAAGCTACACCGTTAAAAGTATAAAGATTTTCAGCGCAAAAGGCGTATGCCCGGAAAACGCATTCTCATTCTCGGTTTTTTTGCTCTTCTGCTTCTTACCTCAGTGCCTTTCATTATCAAGAACGCGCTCTGGCTTGTAAGAACTCCTGCTGTATTGATACAGAACCGTTGGGATCTTGTTGCCCTGAATGTTCTTGTGTTTATATCTTTCCTTGCATTTGCAGGATACCATAAAAAAGTTAGCTGGTCCGCGCGCGGAATATATTCTGCATTCATTGTTGCCCTTTTTGCAGAGATGTATGGCTTTCCGCTCACGACATACTTTCTTTCATCAGCTATCGGAGGCGCGCCTTTGATTGCGCCCGAAGTCATCATATCGTTCAGTGTACTTGGCGCAAGCTTTGCGATGACCTGGGTGATGATTGCAGGGCTTGTAGTGACAATAGCAGGCGCTGTACTTGTGGTTCTTGGGTGGAGCGGAATATACAATGCCAAAGGAAAGCTTGTTACAAAAGGCATATACCGGTACTCAAGAAACCCTCAATATGTCGGCTTCTTTCTTATAACCGGTGGATGGCTCCTTGCGTGGCCCACAATCATAAATCTTTTCATGTGGCCTGTGCTT
>CBDUVQ010000063.1:0-5329 GCA_965370715.1 uncultured archaeon | reverse complement strand
ATGATTAATATTTCTGCTTTTTGCCATCCTTTGCCTGCGCCACCAGCTTTTCCATTGGGATGTCACCCTCGCGCAAATCCTCGATTCTGACTGATTTTGAGTTCCCGTAAAAGCCAAGGCGCAATATAAACTGCCTCAGGATAAGATATGATATCAGCACATAAGAAAACTGTTTTGCAAAAGACACCGTTACAACCGTGCTAAATTCAAAAAACAGGCGGACGCCCGCCAAAAGCAAAGACACGTGGGTTATGCGCATATGAAAATATTTCTCGCTAACTTTTGCTATAGCTTGCATTGTAAAAAAAAGCAAAAGAATATTCACAAAATAATTTGACGGAATGTTAAGTAAAGACAACGGAAACGAAAGCAGCCACACAAACCCAAACAAAATAATAGTTATCTGAACGACAGTGTATGGGTTTGTCATAAATCTAAACGCCCTTACAAGTTCCTCTTTTTTTGACTTGATAAAAATATTAATCAGAAAAACAAAGAAGAGAGGCACAAAAGTGTTAAGTAAAATAGTGTACGACGGAAAAAATGTAGTGCTTTGAGTGGAATATGTTGTGAGCGGAACCAAGAGAGCGTATGTAAAGAACAGTTTTCCGTCGCCAGCAGTCCATAGATGGACATACCAGAGAAGAAAACCGACAAACAGGGAAAATAAAGCGTTTATAAAAAACGCCTTCAAATATGGCAAACTGCCTTCAAGAAGAACGTATATTATGTTCAAGACAATAGAATATGTTATCGCATAAAGTAAATATTTGTTTCTTATTCTTTTTTTCATGAGATCTTCATAAGAAATAATTGCTCCGAAAACGATAATTACAAGAACCGTAATTGCATAAAAATCAATAAAGGCCATATGTCAACCAATATGCTTTTGATAATTTATATATACTCCATAAGGCAATTTAGAAATATGTGCTTTTTGAATTCGCTCGCAGCTTTCAGAGGTTTAAAAACCAGCCACATACTATTATTTCTTTTAATGATCAGCACGATGGCTCAGACAGCAAACGCCGCACTAACCACAACCGCGACAGTAACCGTGAACGACCCCCTCGGATTTCCTGTTGTAACCGATGTGCCTATGATATGTTCTATGTTGTGCCCTGCAAATCCTTCATCTAGTTGCATTTACGGTTTCAGCACATGCATGGAATCCGGTTGGTATACGGCAACAGTCACATTCACCCATAGCGGGACAAACTGCGACGGCAGCTTTTTAGAACCACCCTATACGGGAACAGCTCCTGCAACAAACCTGTATTACTGCGATGTAACTTCGCCCGAGATAACTGACAACTGTCCTATCGGATGGGTTAATGCCGGCTTGACAGTAACTCTGTCTCCTTCAGATGCAAATGGCATAAGTGCTGTAAAATACTGCAACGGCGCGGCCTGCGCCCCCAACATTCTTATTGCACCCCTTTATCAAACACCTTATGCCGGAGAACAGATTACGCTTGTAAGATACCAGGCATGGGATGACCCTATCGCGCCTTCGACACCGAATCCATCTCTTATAGGGCAATATACTGTCAGGATAGATATGACTGTTCCATCAGTCAACGCAGGAACAGACAAGAGCGAAAATTCAGTTTTTTGGCAGTATGCCACCACAAGTGATGCACTGTCAGGTATTGCCTCGCGCACGTGGAGTAAGGTTTCTGGTCCTGGGACTGTAAGCTTTGGTTCTCCAAATTCCGAGGATACGACCATAAGTACGAATGCAGACGGGACGTATGTTATTCGCCTGACTGTTGTGGACAATGCAGGGAACAGCAATTCGGATACTATGTCTCTTCTTTGGGATGCTACAAATCCGGTCGTAAATGCCGGCACTGACAAGGTGACGAATGTTCAGGTTTTTCAAGACGCAACTACGAGTGATGCAACATCAGGTATTGCCTCGCGCACGTGGAGTAAGGTTTCTGGTCCTGGGACTGTAACATTCGGGAGTCCTAATGCGGAGGACACGACCATAAGTACGAATGCAGATGGGACATACGTTATACGGTTGACTGTTGTGGACAATGCTGGGAACAGCAATTCGGATACAATGTCTTTGCTGTGGGATGTTACAGGAGCTGTAGTGAATGCAGGAACAGACAAGACAGAAAATGCGGTTTTCACACAGGATGCTACTGTAAGCGACGCAACTTCAGGCATAGCTTCTTATTCGTGGACAAAGCAGTTGGGTCCCGGGACTATAACATTCGGGACGCTTGATGCAGAGGACACAACAATAAGTGCAGACACTGACGGGACTTATGTTATCAGGCTGACTGTTGTGGACAATGCAGGTAACAGCGCATACGATGAAATGAATGTATCAAAAGATACTAACCCTCCCGGGGTTAATGCGGGAACAGACAAGGTAACGAATGCACAATTTTTGCAGGACGCGACTGTGAGTGATGATTTCTCAGGTATTGCTTCTTATTTATGGACCATGGAATTAGGTCCTGGTACTATAACATTCGGGACACCTGATGCTGAGGACACAACTATAGAAGCAGACACGGATGGAACGTATGTTATTCGTTTGACTGTTGTGGATAATGCAGGTAACAGCGCATACGATGAGATGACTCTGGTTTGGGACACTGTTGACCCCACGACATCTGATGATTACGGGCCAAAAGACGGGTTCTGGCAGAACGCAGACCAGACAATAACTCTTACACCGTCTGATCCTGCCCCGTCTTCAGGGATTGCCTTAACAGAATACTGCACAGACACGATAGACACATGTGTTCCATCAACTGCTTACACTGTTCCAGTCATCATAAGCGCTGAAGGGACAACCTATTTCAGATATGGGTCAACAGACAATGCAGGGAATGTGCAGGCAACTGTTAGCAGGACAGTAATGATTGATAAAAGCCCCCCGGTCACGACCTGCGTTGGATGCGCCCTCGAAAATCCCACCCCTGCAGGCGACGATACAACATTTTCCCCGGGTTGCGCGGACACGTATTCCGGTTGCAAGAATACGACAATATGCGCTGACGCATCATGCTCAACCACATATTGCGGCTTTGATGTCGGCTTAAGCTGCTCAATATCAACAATTCTTTGCACTTATGAACTGGACAAGCCGTTCTGGTACTATTCATGCGACAATGTCGAAAATTGCGAAGCAGTTGCAGGCCCGTCAATCTATGATGTAAAGAAAACTGACGGATGCGAATGCGATGCATCTCCGGAGTGCATCAATGACTGCTCCGGAGGAATATGCGGAAACTGGAGCGAGCCTTCTGTAGATTTTGAGTTAAACGGTTCAGGATCCGGCATATCCAGCATAACTATATACTTTGGTAAAACATTCCGTATTATCGTAACAATAACAAACACAAACCCCGTATCAAAAGAGGTGCCCCTGCACATCGACAGCTTTGACGAGCTGAAGAACTGGGTGTGGTTTACAGGCCACAGGACAGACGAGCACAGGCGCGACCTGAACGTCACTGTGGGGCCATTTGAGACAAAAAGAGTGAGTATAGACATACTGGGGGCAAAGACAGGAAAATACAATATGTATATTGGCCCTGATGCAGATCACAAGAAAAAATATGCAGAGCTTGAAGTCAAGATAATATACCAGAGCAAAGGTATTTTCAGTACAACCCCGGGCCTCGGCTGGAGTGCATTTATGTTCTTGCTTGTAGCAGGTCTTGCAATCACAATGCGTGGGACAAAGGTTTAAACATTAAATTCCAATAGACCCTATGCACTTTAAGGAACTTCTAAAGAACAAGTTGCCTGAAAAGGATCTTGAGCTTATTCAGCGCGCGTTCGAGGTTGTCGGCGACATTGCAATCATTGAGCCTGATGATGCCCAAAAATATGCCAAAGACATAGCCAACGCCATACTTCGCGCACAGAAAAACGTTCGTGTTGTGCTCCTGAAAACAGGGGATGTAAAGGGAAAATACCGAATTCCCAAATACAAAGTTCTTGCGCACAAAGAGCGCACTTTCTCAAATGCGCCAAAGTGGGCAGAACCTCAAATACGTACTGAAACAATACACACAGAGTCTGGCTGCAGGCTCAAACTGGACCTCGCCAAAACATACTTTTCAAGCAAACTTTCAGGGGAGAGAGAGCGCATTGCAGGGCTTGTAAAGGACAGTGAAAACATTCTTGTCATGTTTGCAGGAGCAGGGCCATTCCCTGTTGCCATTGCCAAAAAGAAGGACGTGAAAATCACTGCTGTTGAAATAAACCCTGATGCAGTGCTGATGTTCAGGGACAATGTAAAACTAAACCGTGTTGAAGACAAGATACGGGTGCTTGAAGGGGATGTAGCAAAAACAGTCCCTTTGCTTGAAGAGAGGTTCGACCGCATTGTCATGCCTGCACCAAAGGACGCGCCTGCTTTTCTCGGGCTCGCGCTCTCAAAGATAAAGGCAGGCGGGACAATACACATTTATTCTTTTGCAGGAGAGGAAGAAACAGAAAACCTGAAAAAGAAGGTTCTTAAAGAATGTAAAACTGCTGGCAAGAAATGCAAAATTATACTAGCAAGAAAATGTGGAAACATAGGTGTTAGGCAATACCGAATTGTAATTGATCTGCTTGTTGAGAACTAAGGCGCTCCCGCGTTCCTTATGCGTTCCTTTATTTCTCGCACTATGTTCTTAAGCTCGTTGTGCGCCTCGACAACATGCCTGTGTGAATTCCTGACGTGCTGCCTTCCTTCATCAACACTGCCTTCTGCAAATTGTTCCCTTGCAGCGTCAAGCTCACCTTTTGCAAGCTGAAGATGGTTCTTGTATGCTTCTAAAAGAGCGTTTGCTTCTGCTGTGTCAATGCCGCGCTTTTCAAGCTGGAACATTGCGCTTTCAATACGTCGCGTAAAATTCTGGACTTGGTCAATCAAGTTCTCTTCATGAGCGCGCTCTATTTTGCCAACCGCCCTTGCAACACCTTTTCTTGAGTCGAGCCATGCATTCTTTACCTCTATGGATAAATTTCGAAGCACAGCGGCATCAGTGACATTCTCTGCCCTCGCTTTGATGTCTTCCAATTCAGCAATATCTACATCAAGGTCTGCTAATATCAATATTTTTTCCTCATCCCCGAGAACTTCCATGCTCTCGACCTTGCTCCTCACAAGCTCAAGGTGTGAAATCATACGATCTATCTGTTTATGCAGAAAGTCCTGCCCTTTTCCGACAGCAGCCTTTTTCATTTCAGTGGCATTTGTGCTGTTGGCAGCGGCAACATACGCTTTCTTTGCATTATTCCAGTTTGTCTTTGTATTGTCGTATTCTGCCTTAACCCTAACGGCTTTTTGTTTTGCGGCGGTGTA
>CBDUVQ010000062.1:0-5388 GCA_965370715.1 uncultured archaeon | reverse complement strand
GGAAAAATATTACACTCCAAACAAGATAAAGGCAATTTTTCAGGGCGGGGAAAAGCCGAACGTAGCAGATGTCTCATTCAATGCAATGTCAAACTATGAAGAAAGCTTTGGCAAAAAATACGTGCGCGTTGTTTCGTGCAATACCACCGGGCTTTGCCGGACACTTAGCGCAATCGATAAAGAGATCGGCATCACTCAAGTGAGGGCAACAATGATGAGACGCGGGGCAGATTCCGGAGACTCCAAGCATGGGCCAATAAATGCAATCGCGCCCAATCCCCCGACAGTTCCAAGCCACCACGGGATTGATGTTAACACAATCTTTCCAAAAATGAATATTCTAACAAGTGCATTTATTTTGCCGACAACCCTCATGCACATGCATGCAATAAATGTTATGCTTGAGAAACAGGCAACAAAAGAAGAGGTTCTTGCACTTCTTGAAAAAACGCCGAGAGTGATTCTGGTCAGCGCATCAGAAGGCATTGTGTCCACTGCGCAGGTGATGGAATACGCGCGCGAACTCGGCAGGTCGCGCTCGGATATGTTCGAGATTGCGGTCTGGAAAGAAAGCATAAATGTTGTCAATGGCAACGAGCTTTTCTATGTGCAGGCAATACATCAGGAATCTAATGTAGTGCCGGAAAACATTGACGCAATACGGGCGATAACCGGAATTGAAAAAGATGCAAAGGCAAGTATGAGAAAGACTGATACGGCAATGGGCCTTAAAAAATGGTGATTATATGACAACCCTTAGAGAACACCTGACAAGCGCAGGATGCGATGAAAAACTGAAAGAGCTTATCCTTCTTTTAAGCAGGCAGGCAAAACCAATCAAAAATGCATTTGTTGACAAGCAGAATTATGCAGGCACAAAAAACATACACGGCGATGATCAGGTAGAGCTTGACAAATGGGCTGACGAGCTTCTGATAGATGTCTTGCGCGAATCAAAATTGGTAAAAACAATTGCTTCTGAAGAGCAATCTGACATTATAGAAGTCTTCACACAGGACGAAGGCTTTGGCGTAACGCTTGATCCGCTTGATGGCTCATCCTTAATTGCAGTGAACCTTACAGTCGGGACAATCATCGGAATATACGGAGACGGCAATGTACTGCAAAAAGGAAAAAATATGGCGTGCGCGATGTACATTCTCTATGGCCCCCTTACAACACTCGTTTACACCATAAAAAAAGGAGTGCATGAATTTGTGATGAAAGATGACGGCACTTTCGAGCTTCTCCGGGAAAACCTTGTCATGCCTGAAGGAAATCTATATTCGCCGGGAGGGCTTAAAAAAGACCATACTGAAAAACATACTAAATTTCTTGAGTCTCTTGAATCGTCAGGGCATAAACTAAGGTACAGTGGTTCTTTTGTTGCGGACTTTCACCAGATTCTTAGATACGGCGGAATATTCTCATACCCTGCACTGAAAGACAAAGAATCCGGAAAACTTCGGCTCCTGTTTGAAGCAAAGCCCATCGGGTTTTTAGCAAGAGAGGCAGGCGGAGAAATCAGCACAGGGGAAGAAGACATACTCAATATAACTCCAAAGTCCATAGACCAGAGAGTTCCGCTTTATGTTGGAAGCAAAAGCAAGATAAAAAAACTTGAAGAATATATGAAAGGATTTCGATAAGAGGTGTATTTTTATGAGTGATGATTTCGGACCAATTGCAGGAGGGATTATTTTTGACTCTGTGAGAGACAAAAACGCAATAGTTATGGCTGCAAACATACGCTTTGTGCCTGGAATTGCAAAAGGAATATTTCGTGCAGCGAAAGATGCGGGCGCGCCTTTGCTGATTGAAATAGCAAAGTCTGAATGCAATCTTGATGGAGGATATATCGGACACACACCGAAAACTTTTGCAGACACCATCATTAATACAGCAAATGAAGTTGGGTTCAAAAACTGGGCACTTCACGCAGACCACATCGGCGTAAAGAAGGGAGATGAACAGGAAATTTCTGATGTGAAGAAACTGATACTTGCGCAAATAGAGGCTGGCTTCACTTCATTCGCAATTGACGCATCACACATATTCAACTTTGACGGGAAGACACCTCTTGAAGAGCTTTCCGGGAACATAAAGGCAACAAAAGAACTTTGTGATTTCATAGATGCTGAGTGCAAAAAAAGAGGGCTTGAAAACTACGGCCTTGAAGTCGAGGTCGGTGAAATAGGGCGAAGAGAGGATGGCGGCTTTGTTGTCACAACAGTTGATGAAGCAGTGACATTTATTCGTGAGCTGAACAAGCTAAATGTCTTTCCGCACGCAATTGCAATAGCCAATGGCTCGGCGCACGGAAACACCTATAAAGACGGCGTGCAAGTAAATCAGGTATCGATTGATATTGACCAGACAAAAAAGATTGCAGAAGCTCTAAAAAAAGAAGGGTTCAAAACACGGATTGCGCAACACGGCATAACCGGAACTCCGCTTGAACTTATCGCATCGCTCTTCCCGAAAGGAGATATAATAAAGGGAAATGTCGGAACCCATTGGCAAAACATAGTTTTTGATGTTCTGAAAAAATTTGAGCCTGAGCTTTACAATAAAATTAGAAAGTGGGTTCTGGAAAATCATTCTGTTGAAGGAAAAAGTGATGAAGAAATATTCGGCAAGAGCGCGAAGTTTGCGCTCAAGGAGTTCTTTGACGAATTGCACAACGTAAGCAATGAGACAAATCATGCAATTGAGTCAAAGGCGTATTCTGACGCGCTGATGTTTTTCAGGGCGTTTGGGACAAAATAAGCTATTGGTCAACCCTCAGCTTTCCCATCCTCATCAAGCTTGACACCAAATATCTGTGATACGCCATCCTGCATAGACACCCCGTAGATTCTTTCAGAACGCCGCACTGTTGCGTCATTGTGTGAAATAACAAGGAACTGCGCCCTATTTGAATACTTCTGAATAATATCACCTATTTTTTCTGAGTTCATCTTATCAAGGGCGGCATCAACTTCATCAAGCACATAGAATGCGCACGGCTTGTAGCGCTGTATTGCAAACAAGAATGCAATTGCAGTCATTGTTTTTCCCCCGCCTGAAAGCGCGTCTATTGAAAGAAGCCTCTTCTCCTTTGGCTGCGTGCGAATCTTCGCTTTATGCTAAAGCCCTCCGAATTGCTTGCCCAACATTATTGAACTTTTACTTCCAAGCTTTCTTATGGTTCGTTACCTCTCCATAAGTTGGATATAACTACCTGACCGAATGGACAACTATCCGGGTAGGACCTTCACCTACCAGAAAAGTTACTTTGTCGGCTGCAATCAAGGGCTGACCCTGTTGTCCCCTGATTACAAAGAGCCCCTGAGACTTCCTACAGAATTAATTCCCACAGCACACACAGGCTGATCCCCTATTTGCACCACCACAAGGATTACTGCCGTGCGGCCAAACAGCTGTACAGGCAAGACCAGGATGTTTAAAGAAGATGCCGCTGCCGGAGCCGCAGTCGCAATAGCCCCAGGCGCCAAGGTCTTTTTTATTTGTCTCACCCCCCGGGCAAATACATGGAAACGATGTAGAATAATAAGTATAGCAATATCCCCCCTCGCTGCCTCCCATCGTCTGCCAAGCTGTGCCATTATGCCATTTGAGTCTGTTACTATCTCCAGAATCTATTGCGATATCGCCAGCAGCAGGCGTTCCCGGAAGTGCCGAAGGATTGAGCCGCATACCGTCAGTTCCATTAATATGTAATTTTCTCGCAGGATTCGTTGTCCCGATTCCAAGACGATTTTCAACATAAACATTGCCTCCTTTAAAATAACCCGCCCAGTTTACGGGTGCGTCTTGAGCATCTCCGTAAATCCCGTAATTTGTGCCACCTGTTGCACTTGCCACACCATGTACGCCAATATGCATTCCTGGTGAAGTACCTACCGCAGAACCATAAACGCCCTGTGAATTTGCATTAAAAGGACCATTGTTTATAGATTTAGAATATACCCCATAATTACCAATATCATCATTTTCTGTATGTTCAATATACATTGATATTTGTTGGTTTTCAGAGTCCGGCACATATATCTGCAATTTCCCCCAGAAGGGCTGCATATCCAACAGGTTGCCAATTCCGACATATTTGTAATTAGTATTAAGATATTCTGTTGCAGGAGAACTCCAGGGAGTGTCCGAACGAATGGCATAACCTGCGCTTCCTATCTGCTGGCGCGGCGTTAGGGTTTCCCCCTCTATCTGCACCTCAAGCCAGTATGGCTCATCAAAACCAATATTGAGTGGATTGCTGCTCCCAAGCAACACACTGAAGACGCCTGAAGAATCAGGAGTAACAGGATTGCCGTTCGCCTGTGTGTGATCCTCGCTCCAAAGCTCTGTTCCAAGGCCATCATATATTTTGAACACAAAGTCTGTCGGCGCTGTTATCAACGTATTAAAATTATCAGTAAGCCTGCCCTGAACAGATATAAGGCGCGGCACATCTGCGTAAGCGAAAGGAATCGCTAATAGAAGAGATATTACGAAAAAGATTATTGTGCGACCCATAGGGTATTTTGGCATGAACCCGTATATATATTATTCAGCTTTCACTGCCTTTCCATCTTCATCAAGCTTGACGCCGAATATCTGCGATACGCCATCCTGCATAGACACGCCGTATATTCTTTCAGAGCGCCGCACTGTTGCGTCATTGTGCGAGATGACAAGGAACTGCGCCTCGCCTGAATATTTCTGAATTATATCTCCTATCTTTTCTGAGTTCATCTTGTCAAGGGCAGCATCAACCTCATCAAGCATATAGAATGCGCATGGCTTGTAGCGCTGTATTGCAAACAAGAATGCAATTGCAGTCATTGTCTTTTCCCCGCCTGAAAGCGCGTCTATTGAAAGAAGTCTCTTCTCCTTTGGCTGCGCGCGAATGAGCAGGCCGGACTCTATGTCATTCGGGTCTTCCATCACAAGCTCTGCAGTGCCGTCTGCAAGCTCTCTGAAAACCACGCTGAACTCTTCTGATACTTTTTCAAGTGTGCTGTTGAACATTATTTTCCTCTTCTCTTCAATCTGCAAAATCATGTTCTCAATTGACTCGCGCTCTTCGCGAAGCTTATCAATCTTTTCTTTCAGGGACAGGTAATCTTTTTCAAATTCGTCAAACTCCTCTATTGCCTTCAGGTTCACAAGACCCATTGCTTTTAGGCCGCGCTCTATCTCGCGCACCCTGCGCTCCATCTTTGTAAGGTCTCCTTTCTGAAGGTCGGTGCGATCCTTGTACTTATCATAATCCATCTTGAAGTTGTCATATTCTGCCTCAAGGCGCGCGCGCCTGAGCTTCATATTATTGATTTCAGTCTCCATTGAAAGGCGATCCTCATACCTTCCTTTTCTTGCCTGCTTGTGGTCGTC
>CBDUVQ010000061.1:0-5577 GCA_965370715.1 uncultured archaeon | reverse complement strand
TATTTTCCTCGCGCGAAAATTCTATGGTATCGTGTGTTTAGAAACACTTATGCCGATCCGATATATGACAAACACTTTGCAGAATACTGCCCAAACCACACAACCCCTGTAGACAAACTATACTATGCAGGAACCTCAGTCTTCTTTCCAAAAATAAGGACTATGAACTCTTCTCTAGAGGATGGAGAGGCTGTTGCCCGAGCGATTCAGAACCGAAAATAATCAATTGTCTTTGCAAGCCCGTTTTCAAGCGTCGTTTTCGGAAGAAACCCAAAGACCTCTTTCTGCTTTTTTGTGTCTGCAACAAGAGATGTCGGCTCTTTGCCCTTTGAAACAATCAGCTTTGACTTACTGGCGCAAAGTCTAAGTACCTCTTCAGCAATCTGAAGCACAGTGTATGCTTTGCCTGACCCTGCATTGGTTATTTCGGGCATGTTTTGATTTTTTGCAGCACAAATAAGATACTCGACAAAATCCCCTACAAATATCGGGTCGCGCATGCTTGTTGCAGAAACAAGGGAAATGTCTTTTCCCTCCAGTGCACTTCGCACAACATATGGAATAAGCATTTCATTGGACTGTCCAGGACCGTAGACAAGAAACGGGCGTATTGTGAGCACGGGCAATGAAAGCTCTTTTGAATAATGCATGCAAAGTTCTTCTGCAAGCATTTTTGATGTGCCATATACAGAACGCGGCTTCAAAGACTGCGACTCAATACAAGGGGTGTGCGAAGTTCCGTAGACATCGCTTGTGCTTAAGTTGATGAAGCGCGCAACCTTTGCCTTGCCAGACAGTAAAAGGATGTTCTTTGTGCCTCGAACATTTGTTTCAAGCATTTTTCTTTCTTCTTCAGGTGTTTTTGCCCGGATTATTGCTGCCAGATGAAATACAAGTTTCGGTTTCACCTTGCAGACAACAGCATTTAGCGCATCCTTGTCAAGTATATCTGCGCAAAAAACATCTGCCCCCTTAAAGTCTGTTTTATTTTTTGAAACCACTGATACATAAGCGCCTTCTTTCAAAAGCCTTTTTGTGAGGTGCCTGCCTATAAACCCTGTCGCGCCTGTCACAAGAACAGATGTTTTGGAAATATCAATCATTTGTTTCTCCTGAAAAAATCAGAATACCACTTGACTGTTGGTTTCAGCCCATCATCTATACTGGTCTTTTGCGACCAGCCAAGAAGCTGCTTTGCCTTGTCGCTTGAAAGATATTGCCTCTTTATTTCACCGCTGCTTTTTGCAAGAATCTTCGGCTTCAGGTCTTGTTTTTCACATGCACTGAGTATTTTTGAGACAATCTCTTTCACAGAAAGCGGCTTGTTTGTCCCGAAATTGAATGCCTGCCCTGCGATGTCTTTGCTTTTCATCTTTTCTGCGATTGTGATGTATCCTGCGACAACATCCTCAACATAAATATAATCGCGCACCGGCATCCCGTCGCTTCTGATTATCGGCTGCTGTCCGGATAACGCAGACTTTATTGTTCCCGGAACAATCCTGCTGAAGTGAAGGTCGCCCCCGCCATATATGTTTCCGCAGCGCGCAATGCTTACGGGCAACCCATATGTATGAAAATAAGCCTGTGACAACAAATCAGTGCATGACTTTGAAACATCATAGGGGTGCATGCCCTTCAAAGGCGCATTCTCTGTATAAGGAAGAGTTTCCTGTTCACCATATGCCTTATCGCTTGATGCCACGACAATGCGCTCAAGTGTTCCAAGCCTTCGCGAGGCTTCAAGAACATTCCATGTCCCTTCAATATTGCTTTTGAATGTCTGCATTGGGGCTCTGTTTGCAACAGGAACGATTGCCTGCGCTCCGAGATGAAAACAGGTGTCAATATCATACCTATTCAAAGCATATTCAACAAGACCGTATTTCTCTAGCGAGCCTGCCACAATATTTGTTTTTTCTTCGAGATGAAGCAGCCTGAAGTTTGACATTGAATTAAATTCAAGGTCAAGAGCTGTGACATTTGCCCCTTGCTTTACAAGCTCTTTTGAAAGCCAAGACCCAAGAAACCCGCAGGCTCCGGTTACAAGAACATTTTTGCCGTTTAAGGACGCCATCATGACCACACTTTCCAGAGAGTGTCTCCTTTAGACCACATCTCATTGAAAGAAAGATAATCCCTGTATGTATCCATGCATTTCCAGAAGCCATCGTGTTTGTATATTGCAAGTTCCCTTTTTTTTGCAAGGCCCCGGAGTGGCTCTTGTTCCAATACATCATTTTCGCCTAGGATTTCAAAAACATTTCTTCGAAATACGAAGAAGCCACCATTTATTCTGGTGTCTGTTTTTGGCTTCTCATCAAAAAGAGTTATTAGGTTTTCTCTGGTAAACTTAATCACACCAAATGAACTAAACGGAAACACACCAGTGAGCGTCGCTGTTTTACCGTGGCTATTGTGGAACTCAACAAGTTTGCCTATGTTTATGTCTGAAAGGCCATCACCATAAGTCACCATGAAAGTGTCTGTATTTATCTGATTTTGAAGTTTCTTTATTCTCCCGCCAGTGTTTGTTTCCTGCCCGGTATCCACGAACTTGATGTTCCATGGGAGGGGTGCGCCATCCGATATAATTTCTGTCTTGCCTGTTGACATATCGATTGATATGTCATTCGCCCTCCAGGAATAATCCATGAAATACTGCTTTATTGTCTCGCCTTTGTACCCAAGCGCCAGAATAAAATCATTGTATCCGTAGTGCGAGTACATCTTCATTATGTGCCAAAGAATCGGCTTTCCCCCTATTTCAACCAAAGGCTTCGGGATGTATTCTGTCTGCTCGCGCAGGCGGGTTCCTTTTCCGCCACATAATATCACTACAGGCATTTTCTGCATATTATCTCAGTCCCAGCCTAAACAAGACAAGGTTTTTTACGAACTCCAGCACTGTGCTAATTTTGACATTGGATGTTCCGTGGGCCCTCTCTTTTGAAGCGCATTCCACCCTTGCAACAGAATAATTTCTTGCCTTAAACTTTAATAATAATTCCGTATCTATAAACCAGTCGTTGGACATTATCTCTGCCTTCATATAGGCTTTTTTTCTAAATATTTTTGGTTTGGCATTGGTGTCATCTACCCTTGTGAAAAAAAACAGGGCAACAAGAGAATTGTAAAACAATGATGCTATTCGTCTTGCCAGTCCATCGTTTCTTGTTATTCTTTTTGCAGCCACAAGATCAACGCCGCTGTTTTTGATTTTATAAAAGACATCAATAACAAACCTAACATCAACCTGATTATCTGCGTCTATCCAGCCGACATACTCTCCTTTGGCAACATCGATTCCCCTTCGAACACCATAACCATAACCAATGTTCTTTTTAATAGAAATTTTTCTTATCCGCCTATTGTGCACCGCAAGCAGGTCAATCTTATGAGCTGTCTTGTCTGTCGAGCCATTATCTACAAGAAGTATCTCATAATTTATTGATGTTGTACTAAGCGCTCTGGCAAGCGAGGTTGTGCATACTGTGATGTTTTTTTCTTCGTTGTATGCGGGAACCACTATCGACAAAGCAACATCTTTTGCCATAGGCATATTTCGTTAATAAAAATATAAATGGGTACATACGCGGGCTCACAAACGAAGTGTTCGAATTATTAAAAACATCGTAAAAAATTTCTTCAGTCGGACAAAAAAACATAGCGTATTTTTCGTTTACAAAATCATAAAGATATAAAATAAAATATGCTATTTTCTGTAATGACACACACAATCTTCTCTAAAAAACAAATGCGATTTTTGCAATTTTTCATTATCTCGACATTCATCATTTACACTTATTTTTACACATCATACCCCCTACAAAGACAAGACACCGGATGGATTGCAGAGCCAGCGCACAACCTTGTTGAAGGAAACGGGTTTGCAACTCATTCAAGAGCTGGTTGGATGATGATGGAAGCCGGAACATTCTGGTGGCCGCCGTTCTATTTCATGCTTGAAGCAATAACATATTTTATTTTCGGGTTCGGCCTGCTCCAAACAGAGATGTTGCTGCTGTTTATAATCTCAATTGCATTTTTGGCAACATATTTTCTTGCAAAAAAAATTGCCTGTGAAGAAGTCGCCATAATATCTATTCTGCTGCTCTTGTCAAACAGCACTTATTTTGCATATGCCTTCTTAGAAAACAGGCCGGATGTTCTTGTGGGTGCGTTTAATGTACTTGCGCTCACTACTTATCTTGCTGCCGAAAAACTAAAAAAAGGAAAATACTTTGTAATTGCAGGACTGCTTGCGGCATTTGCTACAATGTCTCATCCTGTCGGCGTTTTCATGCTGGTTGCTCTTGTAGCACTTGCATTTGATAAAACAAAGCTATGTATGCCATTCATTACAAAATGTGTTCTGCTCATGTCTGGCTTTTTTGCAGGCATCATGCCCTGGATACTGTATGCACTTAAAAACCCAAAAGTTTTCGCCGTACAATTTCTGGAATTTCGTATGAACTCACAAAATTCGATTCTCGACAACATTTTTGCAGAATCACAAAGATACGGTCTTTTTTTCGGTAGTAAAGCAATGTTGCTTTTGGGCATTATTTTTTTGGTTTCACTCATATATTCATTTAGATACCGAAAAATGAGGCCAATATCCCTCATTGTTATATCCTACTTATTGCTTTTTCCGTTGATAAGCACAAAGACTAGCCAACACTTCTCTGCAATTATACCTCTCTGGAGCATACTTGCCGCAAACATGATATATGTGTCTGCAAAAAAATACGGTAAAATACTGCCGCTAGTGGTGCTCTCCATGGTTGTCCTTTTTGGTCTAATCACGTCATCAGCCCTTTTCACCGTAATGACACATTCGAATAATTATTATGCTCTTCAAGAATACGTTTCAAACCAGAATTACGGCGACAATAATGCAGGAAAGGTTGTTGGCACATCCTCAATGTATTTTCTTTTCAAAAACAGGCTATCAGACATTGACGCACTCGATAAGAGGCTCACCTCGGGAGAAAAAACAATAGATGAATTATTCAACGAAATAAACCCAATGTACTTTGTTGCCGACACCTATGCGCTTGAAAAAGTACTCAATCCTTCTGTTCATCCAAAGGCAGACCAAGTACGGGCTTATTTAGATGAAAATGCAGTTCTTATTGATGTTGTTTGCTTTATTGAAAATACGCGAGTTCAAGACCCGAAACTTCTGGGGCATTACTACTATAATAAAAGCTACATTTACGGATTTTTTGATGTTTTGAAAAACAAAGGGTTTTGTTTGGATCCAATATATGTGTACAAATTCAGTAACAGCGATTCGTAGGAATCATAATATGGTCAAATGGTGGCTTGAAGTCACTCCTTAATTTGCTCTTGAAAAATTACCTCTCCAATAAAAGGCCAAAAACTATGCAGAACACTCAACCCTTAAAAAATAATTCGTCCCTCTATAACCCATGTGCGCAATCACCGGCTTTCTCGGCTTTGAAGACAAAGCGCTTCTCAAGAAAATGGCTTCTGCAATGAAGCACCGCGGCCCTGACGCAGAAGGGTTCTATATTGACAAAAACATTTCTCTTGCCCACAGGCGCCTTG
>CBDUVQ010000060.1:0-5622 GCA_965370715.1 uncultured archaeon | reverse complement strand
CAAACATATTTGCACCAGAACTTATCCCGACCAATAAACCATGTTCTTTAGCAATTTGCTTTGTCTTATGATTTGCTTCTTCACTGATAACTGTAACGACTCTGTCAACTTTGCTCTTATCAATTAATTGAGGTATAAAACCATCTCCAATCCCCTGAATTTTATGTTCTCCAATCTTTACATCACTGCCGCCAAACATTACAGCAGCTTCTTCAGGCTCTATAGCAATTATTTTTAATTTAGGATTGGCTTTTTTCATTACATTTGAAATTCCCATTAATGTCCCGCCAGTGCCAATTCCTGCAACAACAGCATCTACGGGCCCAATTTCTTTTAAAATCTCTTCGCCTGTTTTTTCCTGAGCTTTTATGTTCATTGGATTGTCAAATTGTCTGGCCATAAATGTTTGTGGTTGTCCGGCAAATTCTTCTGCTTTTTTTATAGCCTCTTTTAAACTCCCGCTTTTGGAAGTCAAAACCAATTCTGCTCCAAAAGCTTTCATCATCTGTTTTCTTTCTTCGCTCATGTTTTCAGGCATCACCACAATCATCTTATATTTTTTTGCAGATGCAACCATAGCCAGAGAAATTCCTGTATTTCCACTACTGGCTTCAACTATTGTGTAGCCTTTCTTTAATGCGCCTTTTTTTTCAGCATCATCGATAATTTCTAATGCAACGCGGTCTTTAATGCTTCCACTAGGATTAACACTCTCTAATTTAGCATAAACATTCCCTATTTTGATAAGTGGTGTATTTCCAATAGCATCCAATACACTAAAACTGTTTTTCATATTAATCCCTATTGCTTGTTTATGCTCAATACCTAAAGCATTTTGTCTCTTAATGACCGTTTTTCTTTATTAATCTTTTCAACTCTGCCTATCTTCTATTTTGCCCATTCTGACGCATCCTCCAGCACTCAGCCGGTAAAAGTCATACTGTAAGAATTCAAACCTTGCCGGCGCACACGCATCCTTAGATTCTTAAATTTTCCTGCCCAAAAAAGTATAGATTTTTATGAAATATGTATCAGACACCAGCTCGATAATCAACGGCAATGTGAGTGCGCTAATAAAGGAGGGGAAAATCAAAGGCACACTCATAATACCCGAATTTGTCACATCCGAGCTTGAAAATCAGGCAAACAGGGGCCGTGAAATAGGGTTTGAAGGCCTTGATGAATTAAAAAACATCAGGGAACTTTGCAAGAAGCACAAAATAGAGCTTTCACAGACAGGCAGAAAACCGACAATTGAGGAAATACAGCTTGCAAAATCAGGCAGGATTGACTCGCTCATACGAGACATTGCCCGCGAAAACAAGGCAAAGCTTATCACAGCAGACATTGTGCAGGCAAAGTCTGCTGAAGCCATAGGCATTCAGGCAATATATTTCAAGCGCGCGGAAATAACAGAGCTTGCCTTTGAGAAATATTTTTCTTCAGATACAATGTCTGTCCACCTAAAGGACGGTGTTGTCCCAAAAGCCAAGGTCGGAAAGCCAGGGAAATCTGTCCTGAAAGAGCTTTCAAAATCAGTATCTACAAAAGAAGACCTTGAAACTATTTCACGCGAAATCGCGGATCTTGTGCGCACTCATGATGACGCATTCATGGAAATTGGGCACCGTGCCGCGCAGGTCATACAATACAAAAAGTACAGGATTGCAATCGCGCGGCCGCCTTTTGCGAGCGCGACCGAAATAACAATCGTGCGCCCGATAGTCAAAGTAGATCTTGACCACTACACGATGTCTGCACAGCTAAAAGAGCGCCTTGACAAATCAGCAGAAGGTATCCTTCTTGCAGGTCCGCCAGGACATGGCAAAACAACGCTTGCGCAGGCAATGGCAGAATTCTATCAGAAAAAAGGCAAAATAGTAAAAACAATGGAGCAGCCGCGTGACCTTCAGGTAGGGCCTGAAATAACACAGTACGGTGCGCTGTCCGGAGATATGGCAAAAACCGCAGACATGCTGCTTCTTGTCAGACCTGATTTTACAATATACGATGAGCTTAGAAAAACTTCTGATTTCAAAATATTCTCGGACATGCGCCTTGCAGGGGTAGGGCTTCTTGGAATTGTGCATGCAACACAGCCGATTGATGCTGTGCACAGATTTATAACTAGAATTGAGCTTGGCATGATACCGCAGGTAATTGACACAATTATTTTTGTCTATGAGGGGGCCATAAAAAAGGTTTACACATTACGGCTGATTGTCAGGACACCGAACGGCATGACGGAGGCAGATCTTGCAAGACCTCTTGTTGAAGTGATTGATTTTGAAACAGGTGCCCTTGAATATGAAATATACACATACGGCGAGCAGACCATAGTCATGCCTGTAAAAACAGAGGCGCCCTCTGCCATGAAAGAGCTTGCTGAAAGCAGGATAAAACAGATTCTTGGAAAATATATTGACGACCCTGTTGTTGAAGTGGTATCTGACAACAAGGCAATACTGAAGGTGCAGGAAGAGGATATAGCGCGCATAATCGGAAAAGGTGGGAAAACAATAAGCGAACTTGAGAAAAAGGCAGGAATACATATTTCTGTTGAGCCTATTGTCGAGACCCTAAAAAACGAGATTGGCTTTGAAGTTTCAGAAGCAGGCGGGTCTCTTGCAATTTCTGTTGGAAAGGAAAACATCTACAAGGATGTTGATGTCTATCGCGGAGAAGATTATGTCCTTTCTGCCACAGTAGGGAAAAAATCAAACATAAAAGTCAAAAAGAATTCGGAATTCGGAAAAGAAATTCTCAAGGCAGCAAAACTCGGCAACCTCAGGGTGCTTGCAGGGTAAAAAAGAACATACCTGTTTCTAATACAACTGAGTTATACACATATAAATAGTTTTATGTGATACAAAGTATTACAGCAATTTTTCTGACTAAAATGCCAGCCAAAGAGCATATCTCTATAACTCTTGACGAGCAGGTCTTAAAGCGAGTGGACCGTCTTGTTGACGGGAAAAACATAAAAAACCGTTCGCATGCAATAGAGAAACTTCTGTCCCAGTATCTGGACGAGCAGGCAGTAAAGCAGGCAGTTGTGCTTTGCGGAGGGCACGGGGCAGACCTTGAGCCCATAACACAGGAAATTCCGAAGCCAATGATTCCTGTAAAAGGAAAGCCTGTTCTGGAATATGTTATTAGTCACCTCAAATCAGAGGGTGTTCTGGATATTGTTCTTGCAGTGGATTACATGCACGACAAGATAATTTCTCACTTTGGCAATGGCTCAAAATTCGGGGTCAACATAAGGTATGTTGTAGAGCAGAAGCCTCTTGGAACTGCGGGCTCTCTTGCGCCCTTAAAAGAAATGCTTTCTGATACATTCGTTCTTCTTTACGGAGACATCCTTTCAAAAGTGGATATGCAGGGTATGCTTCGTGTCCACAGAAGCACAAAAACACTTGTTACTATGGCTCTTACAACATCTCCTGAAACCAAAGGCTATGGTGTTGCAAAGCTTAGAGGAGATAAGATTATCGGCTTTTCAGAAAAGCCGAACCCAAAGAATGCAGAAAGCAACCTGATTAATGCAGGGGTGTTCCTTGTCGAACCGGAACTCCTGAAGCATCAAACAGTCAAAAAAAGCGAGAGGCAGCTTGAGCGCGTATTTGAGAAGCTTGCGCCAGAAGGAGAGCTTGCAGGATATGTTTACAGCGGCCCGTGGTATGATCTTGAGACAAATGAAAAATACGGGCGCGCGATAAAGGAGTGGAGATAGAGCTGATAATCATAAGCGCCGCGGGCAGGATTCGAACCTGCGCGTCCTTTCAGACACCGGTTTTCGAGACCGGCGCTCTACCAGGCTAAGCCACCGCGGCATCTACAAAACACATCTCCAAATTCAGTTTTGGAGATGACAAGTCGCTTCGACTTTATTGTTCGAAGTCATTTTTGGTGAGTGAGCGCGAAATTGGCACGCTCAATAAACATCATATTGCACTGAACTTTAAAAAAAGGGAGCAAACGCTCCAACTGATTCGAGGTGTGGATTTTATGGAAAAACATGAAGTTGATTTTGAGAATGCAGTGGTTTTTGATAAAGTAGACATAAACTCATCAGTGGACTGGGACAAAGAGCATATACGAGACCTTGGAAAAATAGAGCAGGCCGTTGAATCTATAAACTTTGCGTTTGACCACGGGGCAAAGTGTGTTGTCATTGCATCGCATCAGGGCGATGCAGGAAAATGCGAAAGCCTGAAACTACACGCAGAAGCGCTTCAAAAGCTTTTGCCAGAGCACCATGTTATCTTCGCAGGTGCGCGAAGCGGATACGCAGTGCGCGAGCTTGTTAAAAACGCAAATGCAGGGGATGTTATTGTTCTTGAGAACACCAGAACAGAATCAGAGGAATGGGATCATGCGCATCCAAAAGAAACAAAGCTTTACAAGACATTCGCCGGTATGGGCAATATTGCTGCGATAAAGGATGACCCTGCATCGCACAGAAAAGAGCTAAGTTCATACGGGCTACTTAAGCAACTTGCCGAAGACGGGAAGTTCGTAACAATAGGACCTAATTTCATAAAAGAGGCAAAAAAGGCAGAGAATGCAGAAAAAATACTTCTTGAAAAACACTCTTATGCCATACTTGGCGGAAGAAAATTCTCAGACCTTGTTGAGATAACGCCGCAGCTCCTCAAGAAATTCCCAAAGATGGATGTTATGGTTGCAGGGCTTTTCGGGATATACCTTGACCACATAAACGGAATCCCTATGGGTGAAAACAAAAAGCATATTGAAAAAGAGCACGCAAGAGCACTTAAGGCAAGCAACGACGGCATTTGGGGATGCGATGAGAAACGCCTCTTTGAATTCATAAACAGCAATTTCAATGGGTTCTTCAGGGAACGTGTGTCACTGCCGCACGACTATCATGTCCATCTTGACGGCAAGCCAGTGAATCTTCCAAAACACGAGATTCATAAAGGCGCTGTTGTTGACATTGGCTTGAACACAATAAAAGCATTTCAGGAAAAAATTAACAGCAAAAAAGAAGGTGTTGTGCTCATAAGCGGCTCAACAGGGTACTACGAAATTGCAAAAGACAAGAAAGATCCAGGGCTTCTTGGGGCTGTAGAGGTTTACAGCGCGGCATTTGACCCGAAGAACGGGCACTACAGCATAGTCATTGGCGGAGATGCCTCGGCACTTCTGAACTCTCTTGACATGAACCCGCAGATGAAAAGCTCTGCAGGAAAAGCATTCATAAAGCGCCTGATACACGGGCCTTTCTATGACTGCGAATTTGTAAAACATACTTGGTGATGAATATGATAAGAGTTGCAATAAACGGTTTTGGGACAATCGGAAGGCGCGTTGCAGACGCAATATCGCTTCAGGATGATATGGTTGTCTCAGGTGTCGTTAAGACAAGGCCGACGTTTGAGGCGCGCTTTGCAGGGGCAAAAGGCTACAAGCTGTATGCAAATGTAAAGGAAAACATGGCTGCATTTGAGGCTGCCGGAATTAATGTTGCAGGAACACTTGACGACCTGATTCAGGAATCCGACCTTGTAGTTGACTGCACTCCCGGGAAAATGGGTGCTGTGAATAAAGAGCAGATTTACGTGCCAAAAAACATCAAAGCAATTTTTCAGGGCG
>CBDUVQ010000059.1:0-5627 GCA_965370715.1 uncultured archaeon | reverse complement strand
CCTTCAATATAAAGCTCACACATTTTGAACCGCCCTTCTTTAAGGCTGTTTTTTGCAAGCTTCACTTCAAGTTCAAGGTCATACGCATCTCTGGATTTGCTTTCTTTCATCTTCTTAATTTCGCCTTCAAGCGCATCGATTTCCTTATAGTATTTGTCATACAGATTAAGTTCCTCATCAGATATTTTGTGCGGGTTGTGCAGTGTCGGGCGGAAGTTCACAAACCAGGGCTTGCCCTTGTTGTACTTCGGGTTCTGTATCATGCCTGTGCCAATCTCTTCAGAAGATATCCTCTTCGCGTAATCAGAGCCGTACTTGTCCTTTGCGCGCCCGATATCATCCGTGGACTTTGTCTGCATCTGAATTTCTGTCATTATGTTGCCTGCAACAGCGGTCTTGAAGTCTGAGGTGACCTGTGAGCATAGCAGTAGGCCGATTCCCCACTTTCTAAACTCTCTTGCTCCTTTCTCAAGGGCATGGTACCCTCCCTTAGACCCGCCGCCATATTTCTCAAGCAGTCTATGGACCTCGTCAAACACTATAAGAAGCTTGAGTTCAGTGCTTTCCTCCCAGTGAATGCCGAATATCTCATCAACTATGTTTGTGACCGCTTCATCAAACGCGTCAGTGCTAAGGCTGTTAAGAGAAAATACTGTTATCTCTCCCTTGTTCATGAGCTTCTTGAAATCGTACTTCTCATTTGCACTTACAACGTTTTTTATAAGCCCCTTAAACGGTTTGGGGTCGTCCTCTGAATTGAGCCCGAACTTCTTGTACTTGTTCAGGAGGTTCTTGTCATTGCACCTCTTCACAAAGCCGGTCCACTGTGCAGTCGGGTCAAATACAACAACAGGCACACCTTTCTTGAGGGCTTCTTCGGCAATCAGGGATGCTGTGACAGATTTGCCAGCCCCTGTTGAGCCGGCAACTATTGTGTGTGTCATAAGGTCTGCAGGGTCGATATATGCCTTAATCCGCGTCTCTGCGATGTTACCCATCCAGAAAGTGCTTTCAGATTTTTTTGGAAGCAGATTGTATGTGAGCGGGAATACATATCGTGCCCCCTCTTTTTTCTTGTGTTCGTACCACTTTTTTGAATAGTATGCTACCACAAGAAACATTACAAAAAGTATAGAAAATACACCTATTCTTATCCGGGCCGCAGTCCAAACTGGTTTTTGAAACTCAAAGCTATCTGTTTGCCGTATCGCTTTTCCAGTGCCGTAGTCTGCACTGAGTTCGACATAATAGGATTTCTTATAAGTCTCATTAGTGATGCTTTCATTGAAAGAAAGAGATTTTATGAAAAGGGAATTTCCTGAAATATTTCTTTGTTCAGCTTCCTCATACACTTTCTTTTGGGTTGTTGCGTCTTTCACAATATATGTAAAGATTGCATCGTTTTTTGTATCAGTTTCATCTTTTGTAATTGTAACTTCAATGCGCACAGCATCCCCATAATTTATTTTTTTTGACACAAGTTTTATAAAAAACTGGAAGGTCGTTTCTGGGTAGCGAATCTCAATAACATAAGGTATTTTTTTTACGGTATTTGCGCCTTTTACTACAACATATCCTGGACATATGATATTTGTAGCGTTCAAAGGCACATTCATTGTGACAAGAAAAGATTTCTTTGAATTATTAGCAACAGAAATCATCTTTTGAGAAACTGTAGCAAGAAGGCCTTCTGCATCAATATCCAATATAAGGGTTTTGTTTATCATATTCATAACATGAACATCATATACTCTGTTTTCCCCAGGGTACAGAATATGTGATGATAAAAAAGTTTCTGTGTAAAACTCGTCAATTCCAAAGACTTTTGGCGACTCTGCATATATGCAGACAGACATCAAAAGAATAACATAAAAAACGCGTTTTATCGACATGATTCTTCTATTAAATTTTGTCTTTCCAGCTTAATATACTTTAAATCAGAAGGGGTTTTTACAGGTAAATGGCTGCTACAGAATATATTAAATGGCGTAAGCAATTAATAAGCACAGTGGTTTTTGTGATTATTAAAAAAAATAAGCGAAGTGCTTGCGCATGCCTGTTTTTGTTGTTTTTCATAGCAGGCATTCTCTCATTGTCATGTAATGCAAACGCGGGCTTTTATGCACCCAGAATGGATGGTGATATAAAAACAGAATCTAACATTACAATGTACGTTAGCAACAGCTCTGCTGCAACACAGCCGAGAATGCTGTATCGCCTCATGAATTCTACTGCGTGGACTTCTTGTGCGCTTTCTTTTTTCGCACCATCTGAAATGAATTGCACCCTTTTTGCAGAAAACATAACTGTGCAGGGCGTATACGAGTTTTATTTCAATTCAACTGAAAGCCGTTTTCCTGAAGAAAATGCAACGCTGAAAATAGCCCTTTCAAAAAGGGTGGATAATTACATAATTGAAGGGGATTTTTTTGCAATAAACTCTTCAGAAGCCGCAGATGAGTGCAATCCATGGTCTACAAACAACTCATGTGGTTACGAAACATGGCAGGCAGGCATGATTAACGGATACTGGACTGCTTCAAAGGCTGCAAGCAATAGCACCTATGAAGGCATTGCATATCGTTTCAGTTTGGGCGAATATGAAAATTTATCGTTCTATAGCACTTGCGACCACGCTGATAATGATTATGATTGCGATAACTACAATCCAAGTGACCCAAATAAAGGCAATCTTTCTTTAGTGCCTTCCGGTCCAATGCGGCAGGCATCCCTTATTTCAAGCCTGTGGAATGCAGTACAATACGGCGCAAACACAAGCGTGCGAGATCTTGCATGGAATTACACTTTTGGGAGCGCACAGGACTGCGATGTCTGGAGTGGTGCATTCAACTGTACATATCCTGACAGGCAGGGCACGATGATTTCCGCATATTGGAAAGCGTATGAAATGACAGGCAACCAAACAATCAAGGAGATTGCAGAAAACCTTTCATTTTACGGAGTGCTGATGAACAAATCTCACTCGTATCTGGCGCGCGGAATGTGGAAAGCGTATGAAATGACAGACAATAGCACATACAGGGCGTTGGCAGAAGAGTTAACAGATGAATGGGAGATTGAGCAATGCTCTTCAGGCACTTGTAGCGCCCTTAATCTCTCATTGAATGTGCAGGCGCTTCTTGAAGCTTACAGGGTGAGCGGAAAATATGCATATTATAATTATGCAAGACTTCATGCGCAAGAAAATTCCACTGGATGTAATTCAGTGGAGCAAAAATATTCATGTGTGGACCCTGTAGTTCAGGGAAATAATATGATTTCTCATTTCCTTGCATATCTTCACCTTCCTGATAAAAACTCCTCGCTTTTTTTGCCGCAAATATTTCCTGCACCAAAGGTTGCAACCAATATATCAATCTTTGCGCATATAGATGGTCCACTGACAAATCCGCACCTTTATTTTAGGAAGACAAACACAAGCGAATGGCAAAATAGCACACTCTCCTTTTTTGGAGCTCCATGCATAATCAATTCTATTTATGTGGGCGTCCAAACCATTTACGAATACTTTTTTAATTCTTCAGAGACACGGTTTCCTGAAGGCAATGCTACGTTGAAACTAGCACTTTCAAAAGGAAATGACACGTATTCTGAAAAAGCTCGCAGTGTTACAGAAACAAACTCTATTAATACAATGTGCTATGCGTGGGGTCCTTCACCAGACTATGTTTGTGACAACGAATATACTCAGTCCATAATGATTGATGCGTTCTGGAAAGCATATTTTGTTTCAGGAAATACAACATATAATTCTAAAGCATACCGTTTTTCTCTAAGCAATTACAGTGATATATCATCTTCATGCGATCATGCGGAAAATGATTTCAATTGCTCGGTCGCCACAACACAGGCATCCCTTATATCAAGCCTGTGGAATGCAGTGCAATACGGCGCAAACACAAGTGTGCGGGACCTTGCATGGAACTACACTTTCGGGAGCGCACAGGACTGCAATGTCTGGGGCGGGGCATTCAACTGTACCTCTCCTGATAAGCAGGGCATGATGATTTTGGCATACTGGAAAGCGTATGAAATGACTGGCAATCAGACAATCAGGGAGATTGCAGAAAATTTGTCATCATACGGGGTGCTGATGAATGGCTCCCACCCGTATATGGCGCGCGGAATGTGGAAAGCGCATGAGATGACGGACAACAGCACATACAGGGCGTTGGCAGAAGAGCTGACAGACGGGTGGGAAATTGAGCGGTGCTCTTCAGGCACTTGTAGCGCACTTAATCTCTCATTAAATGTGCAGGCGCTTCTTGAGGCTTACAGGGTGAGCGCAAATGCAAGCTATTCCAATGTCTCTGAAAAAAGCCTCGCTTCAGGAATCTCTGCCGCATCAAAATGTGATATTTGGGCGAACAACTATTCATGCAGCTACTCACGAGAACAAGGTGCTATGATATCGCTTTTATGGGATGCATACCGGATAATTCCTGTTGACACAAAAGGGAATTTGTCCATGGCTTTGACAAAAACCATTCTTGAAATAAATGATGTGTTCAATGCCACATGTATTGTTGAGAACATAGCATCTCAGAACACAAGCCTTTATGATGCCAATCTCAGCATTAACATATCTTCCAATCTTGAGCTTCTGGACAATACAAGTTCTTATTTTTTTGAGGAAATAGCTGAGCTTGAATCAAGGAACATCACATGGAGTATCCGTGCAAATTCTGCGGGCACTGCAACAGTGCGTTGTGATGTTGTGACAAGCAACGGCTGGACAGCCTATGAAGAAGAATCTGTGTTAATCAACAACCCTCCTGAAGATCCGGTGCCTGAACCGCCTTCTGGTGGACCGAGGGACTCTGCAGGGATTCTTGAGACAGAAAACACGTCTGTTGAAGAAAACGTATCTGTCTCAGACAACATTACAGAAATAAATGATACCTTGCCTGAAGAAAATATTGACATAATTGCCCCGCAAATCAAAATAATTTATCCATACAATGAAAGCATCCTGTATACTCCAAACATGACTGTTATTGTAGAATGCCGGGACGAGAATGATGTTTTTTGTACAATAATGATTGATGGATTGATTCTTGATGCCCGTAGCATGTTTGTGACGCCAATATACTTAGATGTAACCAATATGACAAACGGAACACACAAACTTTTTATTTCATGCAATGATATATACAACAACAGCGCAAATAAAACGCTCTTGTTTTATGTGGACATACTGGACGAAAAAGAACAAGTGTTCATCTGGCCACTGTTTATCGCATTGATTGTTTTTCTTTTTGTACTTGCTTTACGAAACCGTATTTTACCTTACCTGTCCATATCGCGCAGGAGGCAGAAACGACTTAATAAGCTACTATCCACTGCCGACAGATTTCTGGAGAAGGATGATATTGCTTCTTTTGTCAGCATGTATCCAAAAATTCAAAAAGAGTATATTCGTGCGCTTGAAAGCCATCCTGATGCTTCAAAAGAAAAGCATGTATTCAATCAGGAAATGAAAACATATTTGCTTTTGAAAATGTCGGCAAAGGCCATGCGTTCTGTTGACAGGATTATTGCAGAAAAAATGATGAAAGAACTTACAGAAATCTACAACAAAATAATGCAGTCAAGCATAGACAAGG
>CBDUVQ010000058.1:0-5648 GCA_965370715.1 uncultured archaeon | reverse complement strand
CCGTAGAATGCGTTTTGCGTGAAGCCGCCGACGCCTGTGGGGTTGAGGTCGATGCCGTCGGCGTCAAATTGTCCTCCCTGGTCCAGACCCTGCACTACTACGCATTTTCCGAGATTTATGTCGCCCCAGCGTGTCATTGTGCCTCGTGCTGCGATGACTTTCAGGTTCGCGTCTCTTAGGCGGAAACTCGGGTTTGGGTCTTTTTTTATTGTCTCTTTTTTCTCTTCTTTCTTGTCTTCAGCCATGAGTAAATATTGTGTGGAGCCAGTATATTAATCTAACGAATAGGGAGGGATGATAAAAAAAAGATATATAGTACTTAAGCCATAAAATGGGATATGGACGTAGTTAGTATTAGTTCTCTTTTTGATGTGGGTATAGTATTTGCAGCTGCTGCGATACTTGCATATATATCGTCAATGCTAAAACAGCCTCTTATTCCTGCATATATCATTGCGGGCATAATCATAGGACCTGAACTTGCCCTGCTTTTGAACATCCCCGGGTATGGGGGACTTGTGTCTGATCATGCGCTTATCCTGACACTATCTGAGCTTGGAATAACGTTTCTTCTGTTCATTGTAGGTATGGAAATAGATCTTTCCCGGCTGAAAGATGTTGGATTTGTCTCGAGTTTCGGTGCGATAGCGCAGGTTCTTGCGTCATTTGCATTCGGTGTTTTTGGCGCTGTGTATTTTGGCTATCCTTTCATGACTGCAATATACCTTGGGCTAATCGTTGCGTTTTCGAGCACAATGCTTGTAATTAAGATACTGCAGGATAAGAATGAGATTGATACCCTACATGGGAGAATCATGATTGGGTTTCTATTGATGCAGGATATCCTGGTTGTCATGGCAATGTCTGTTATTGGCAATATAGAGCATTTCAGCCCGCAAATCATCATTATTGCGTTGCTTAAAGGCATTGGCTTGTTTTCACTTGCAATTGTCTCATCAAAATACATTTTTCCCTCTTTTGTTAAAAGTATATCGAAGTCATCTGAAGTCGTCTTTCTCTCATCACTTCTCGTAGCGTTTGTGTTCTGCACACTCTCTCACCTTGCAGGATGTTCCATAGCTATCGGGGGATTTCTTGCCGGTCTCAGTCTTGCGGTGTTTCCTTATAATCTTGAGATCATCGGAAGAATATCATCGCTTCGTGATTTCTTTGCAACTATTTTCTTTGTATCACTTGGTATGCAGCTTGTGCTTACGGATATCCCTGCACTAATCGGTCCGATAGTTTTATTTTCATTTATTGTACTTGTCATAAAACCTGTGCTTACAACAGTAATCATAACAGTGTTCGGCTATGAAGGGAGAACTGCATTTATCTCTGGGACAGGGCTTGCACAGGTCTCTGAATTTTCACTGATACTTGCAGCACTTGGATATACAACCGGTGTCCTTTCGATGCAGATAGTTTCGCTGACAACGATTCTTGCAGTCATTACAATCACAGTGACATCTTACTTCATAAGATATCATAATGCTCTCTATTCATCGTGTTCCGGGCTTTTTGTTCCTCTTAAATACCTGAGACATTTTGGAACACACGGTCTTGTGAACCTGCCGAAAGAGAAGGCAAAGATTATCGATCATGTCATAATCTGCGGTGCACATACTATGGGCCAGGGTATAATTGAAGTGCTGCAAAGATATGGCAAATCGTTTATTGTGGTTGACTACAATCCTGCTGTGATAAAGAAGCTGATAGATAAGGGCATACACTGCATGTATGGTGACATCAGCCACATGGAAGTCCTTGAAAAGATGAACTTCAAACAGGCAAGGCTGATAATATCTACAATTCCTGAGCTTGACAGCAACAAATTGCTTATTGAAAAATGCCGGGAGGTCAATCCGAATACAGATCTTCTCGTCACGGCAAATGATCCTGATGAGGCACTTGAACTCTATGATGACGGTGCAGATTATGTAATACTTCCGAAACTAATAAGTTCCGAGAGAATCGGGAACTATCTCGGTCAGATATTCACGTCGAAAAAAGATATAGATGAATTAAGAAAAAAAGAGATAGTATATCTTGAGCGAAAGAAAGAAGAGGAGATAGTTGAGGAGTACCGTCCGGAGTATCTCAAGGACCTTCATCGAAAAATCGTATGTGGCTAATCATTTATCAGGTAAACTACAAGCATCATGGATACCAGGACCCCTATCAGGATGCCGATGACCAGTCCACTAATAGTGAATTCTACTGGTGTGTAGTATTTGAAAAACTTCGCTCCACAGGCAAGGCCTGCGACAGATAATGCGCAGAGCCCGATGAAGAATTTGTCACTGTCTGATTCCTGTTCCTTGTACAAAAGGATTGTCATGGCGGCACTGAACGCGCCGGCAGCCAGTGCAATGATGACACTCGATAGTGAATACAGACTCAATACGGAATAAACGACGAATCCTATGACCAGTCCTAATGCCATCCATGCCAGAACCCCTGCAATTCGTATATTATGGTCCATATGGTTATAATATATACAACAATGCAGTATATATATTTAATACTTTAAGCACAATCTGTTTTTAAGTTGTATCTAAATATTATAGTATTGGAGGTTTTCATATGTTTCGCTTTTTTAAGAGGTTTAGTGAGCCAAGAATTGCACTTTTGATAGATGGTCCGAATCTATTGAGGAAGGAGTTTTCGATAGATTTGAATAAGTTCAGGTTAAAAACAATGGCGCATGGCAGGATTGTAGTTGCGCGCGTGTTTTTGAATCAGTTTGCTCCTGTGAAACTGGTCGAGGCAGTGGCTAACCAGGGTGTTGAGCCTGTCATCGGTATGGGCGGGACAAAGGAAGACCAGACTGATGTTGATGTATACTTATCTGTTGCGGCGATGGATGCTGTTTATAATAAGAATATTGATCTAATTGCGCTTGGGACAAGAGATGCGGATTTTTTGCCTGTTGTCCAGCGCGCTAAGGAGATGGGCAAGAAAGTAATAATCATGGGACAAAATCCCGGGTTTTCAAAAGGGCTCCAGAGGGCAGCGGATGTTGTTATTGATTTGAGAGAGCCATGACGGTTATGCGGTTCTGTAGCGGAGGATTGCGCCTATGCCGCCCAGTCTCAGGAATGATACTCCCTCAGGAGTCTCGTCGGAGACGATTTCCATTTTTGCGCCTGTTTCTTCACATAGCCGTTCGAATTCTTCAAAGATGTCTTTTGATACTATGAATATATCCGATCCGCAGGAAGGGCATTTTGAGGGTACTCTGTCTTTTCTTATTACTTTACTTTCCTTATAAGAGCACTTTTTGCACTTTATCTCAAAATAATCGAATTCAAATGCTTCTGAGATGATCAGTGTGTCAACAGCTCCAGTATCCATGGTTTTTTTGACTTCCATTATGCCGTATATGGAGAGTCCTGTGTCTTTCTGGAGGTTCAGGTAAAACCTGTTTAGCAGGTTCTTTTCATAAACCACGCTTGTCTCGCGGAGGATGTCTTCTGATCTTTCAACAAGCTCTTTTACGCCGCTTGTGTCTGCATATCCGATGTCTTTTATGCCAAGTATCTTGTGTTTCAGGGCTTCTGACAGGAAGTCACCCTCTGCAAAATCGTCTTTGACCGGTCCGGGTCCGCCGAGGATTATCCCGACCAGGTCTTTTTCCTGCTCAAATGTCTTGGTTGCGATTTCCCCTGCTTCTTTTTCAAATGACAGCAAAAGACCTCTCCTGACGCGCTCGAATCTTTGTGCTGACTGCCCGCCTTTACCGGTTTTCCCGGGTACGAGAGATGTCATCTTCTTGGATATTGAGATGCTTTTTCCTTTCAGGAATGCGATTGTTGCATTGCTGCTGTCTATTGTGATTAGCCCGTATATCTCTTTTTCGCGCACCATGTTTTCAAGGGGTTCAAGGACAAATCTCTGGTCGCACCTGTAAAGCCTCTGGTTTATCGGCTCTTGTGGCTCGACAGCCCATATATCTATGTCTGAAACACCTTCTTTTTCAGATGTATTTCCGCAGAAGATGGCAAGTCCGTTTTGCGGTGTCTCTTTATAGGTCTTGAGTTTTTGCGCTACTTTCTCTAATGATCCCAGTACGTTTTTTCGCGTGGCTCTTGATTTGATGTTTGTGGCTGTGCCAAGCTCGTTGGCGATGAGGTTTTTCATCTCATTGATGTTGTAGCCTGCAGGAATGAATACTGTGACGAGTTCTGTGTGCCTTCCGCGTATTTTAGAAAGAGTTTTGATTAACTGCTTCAATTCCCTGTCCGACAACTTGACGGATACTTTGTTAAATGCGCATACACCTGTGTAATTTATGGTTAATTCTATCTGTTATTTATCAATGTTTAAGTTTTATATGTGTTATTGTGATTGTCGGCAAGATGAGGGGAATCAGTCTAAACTGCTGTTTTTTGAATTTTAGCTTGCTCCTTTTGGCATGTCTATCGTTTTCCTGATGTCAGGAAAATGATTATCTGCTTCTTGCCCTGCATTTATACAAGATATTTTTGCTTTTTCTATAACTTTTACGAAATTTTTCCATTTAGAATAACCTAAAGTACCGGATATTTCTGGTTGTTATACTCAGGGAAAGACAGTACAGGAAGCTATGGAGCGCATTAAGGAAGCAATACGGGTCTGTATTGAAGTTGACAATAGAGACTGTTTCTGTAAAATCATTGGTTAGGTGACTACAGCGCTAAGTAATGTAGTCACCCCTCTTTATCGGAGAATAACTTATTCATGGCTTTGTATTCCTTTATTATGAGTTCTATTGTCGGTCTTAAATTATGGTTATTTTCATATTCCTGTAGGGCATTGTAATATTGTGCCCTATTCTTCAATTCAATATTGACAGGAGGAAGACCGTACTTAAGCAGGATATTGTTAAGAAGAAGCCTGCCAACTCTTCCGTTCCCGTCCTGAAATGGATGAACATTCTCAAACTGGTTGTGAACAACACAAGCAAGAACTATCGGTGGATATTTCATTTTGTTCAGATTATACCAGTTCACCAATTCATCAAGAAGCTTTGTCACATAAGCTGACGGCGCACCCCTGTGAATAATCTTTCCATCTGCATTTACAACTGCAACTTCTATACCTTTTGACCTGAACTTGCCTGCAAAATCTTTTGACTCCTTAAAGACAATTTTATGTATTTTCTTCATCAGATCCAGTGAAATGTGTTCCCCTGTTTCTCTAATGTATTGTACTGCTTCTGAAACCCCGTATGTTTCAGAGATATCGTACTTTGACTTATCTTTTGGCAGTTTGTTCTTTACAAGGATACTGTCAACTTCATGCGCTGTTAAAGTAGAACCCTCAATAGCATTTGTGTCATATGTAAATAATCGTATGTATTTAGCCCAGTCCATTTCTGATAGATGACTGACTTTTATATCACACTTTGCCTCAAGCGCCTTAAGTTCATCCTGCTCTTTAGAAGACAGAACAGTATGAAATGGATCAGATATGATTTCCTCTGCTCTTATTCTTTTCTTTATAGTTTCCTCTGCATATTTCCTTTTTTGCGCAAGTTCTTTTTCTGTTAAGTTCAGACCGAGGTAAAACCTGAGTTTCCTTACTTTTTTACCGCGCCGCAAAGAATGCGCAAGATAATATTTCTTTTTTTTGGCATCTTTGCCCTGTGTTCTTATTTCTATGTG
>CBDUVQ010000057.1:0-5973 GCA_965370715.1 uncultured archaeon | reverse complement strand
GTCTTTTTCCATTGCTTTGTACAGGGCATATGCAGAGTCCTTGCCACCGGAGAATAAAACGCCGAGTTTCATACCTTTTATTTGTTGGCAACAGTTTAAAGGTTATGTGTCTCTTGTTTCACACTACACAACCAATAATACCATATTAGTATTTCCAATCTTCTTTTTCTCGACAACCCCGCGCCCCTCAAGCTTTTTCAGCACTCTTGATATCCGTACCTTGTTCATGCCGGACAATACAACAAGATAGTTCTGCTCTATCCGGTTGTTGTTGTCAAGCAGTATGCTTACAATAGTGCGCTCGTCTTTTGGAAGAACTTTTAGAACGCGTTGCATCTGGATTGCGCTTATTTTCCACTGAAACATCAGGACTATTATTGAGCCAAGAACTATTGAGACAAATGAAACTCCATAAACAATAACTGGTAGGGACTGCCCATAGCTTTCTGCATATTGCCCGTTTACGATTGCAAACATAATGCCTAGGGCAAATATGAGAAAAAGCCCTGCAACAAGGCGTTTTGGGGATATTTCCATTATTAGGCACCTATTTCCTTCTTCATTGCGTTGTACTGCTTTTTAGTAATTTCGCCGGAGGCATATCTCTTTGCAAGAATCTCTGCCGCGCTTTCACTTGAAGAAACCCTGTACTGCCCAGATCTCCCGCCCTGAAAAATCCAAATGACTATCATGAAAAAAAGTGCAACAACCAGTAACTGAAAAAGTATCCCTCCATATCCGCCACCTAGTATATGCATTCCGCAAAGACCGACTGCCATAATATCACATCTATTTTGTTTTTAAAAAATAAAAAGAGGGGCTTATTTACAACCGTTGAAACTCCGCCCTTCAGGGCGGAGTTGCCGGTTGGAAAGCTTGAAACCGAACCAATTAAACCCCGTCCTTTAGGGCGGGGTCTAATAAAGGTTTCATGATGCCCCTCCTGCCATCTGGCATCCTGCATGCATACCCATGCCTGCGCCACGCATGTGCATCTTGCCGCCAGTACCTCTTTGTTCGCGGTTCTGCTCCATGCGCTCATGTGTCTGTTGTGCAAGTGCAAAGTCTTCTTCGTTTTCTATCCAGGGCATGAAGTTGTGGTCATAGCTTTCCCTGAGTGCAGTAAATTCCTCATAGGTTCCGCTTTCCATAAGCGGCCTAAGTTCATTATGTGTTTCAGAAAACTCTCCTCCGCTTTGTCCTTTCCATTGGTATGCGGATGCAACGCCGAATATCGCGCCAAAAGACGCCAGCGCAACCAGTGCAAAGACCGCATGTTTCTTTTGCATTTTATATCACCTCATAATTCGCGTATTCGCGCTACATTTACTTGGGTGAAACAAGAGTTATGCCTGCATGAAACCGTCTTGAGAAAAGTGAAACAAGCTGTATGTATTATGAAACAGCGCTGTTGAAAACATATAAGGAGGCAATGTCTCTGTAGTTGTCGCAGTAGATTCTTCGTGCTCGCCTGTCTTAAAACAGCTTTTGCGTAATTAGTCCTCTTTTTTGACGCACTCATTCAGAGCAATCTCAACAGCTTCTTCAGGTGTTTTGGCGCCAATGAGTTTCACAATCTTTTTATTGTCAAGATATTTTCCAACCTTGTCATTAAGAATGCCTTCAACAGTCTCAAGGACAATCACGGGCTTGTTGTCAAAATAAGAATATGCTGCCTCTGTAAAGGTTCCGATTGCGCCACCGACGGCAATGACTGCGTTAGCAGTGTGCGCAATTACCTGGTTTCGCGCAAACCCGATTCCTGTCATGATTGGTATTGTGATGCACGCAGGCACATCCTTTTTTTTGCTGTCCGGAAGTATTCCAACTGAAATGCCGCCTTCTTTTTCAGCCCCTCTTGCTGCAGCGAGAGGAACAGCACCCCTGCCACCGCAGAGAAGTATCGCGCCTCGTTTCGCAATCTCGCGCCCGACTTTTTCAGCTGCAATCCTGTGCTCCTCTTTTGCATGAAGGTCGTGGCCTATTACAGCGATTATTTTTTTGCGGGGGGTCATAGAAATTATTAAACCTAAATGCTTTTAAGAGTGAAGAACCCAACCGCAGCAAGCTGCAGGGCGTATGAAGGATAATAAAATTATTGGCAAAGAATTGGTGCGGCGCAGGCAAATTTTAATAATTACCAATACCAATATTAACATAAATGTGGTGGGGTGGCATACATGGTCTATTCACTAGGCGACTTTGATTATCGAAATGAAGACGTATTACCGGAAACATTGGTTGATTTAGCTAAAACCACAAAAGGAACTATTGGCACCAGAACCTATGGAGCTGATATCGATCTTCTAACACTAACCAATAAAGGCATACTTTGGCTGGCGGGTAAACATCCGGAAATAGCTGAATCTTTGCTAAATGATGACTATGTCCGCGCACCTGCATTGAAAATAATCGGATCCCAACCCGGCACGATTTGGTATCATCCAAAGACAGGTAAAAAATTATGTGTGGATACTCCTCAATTAGAAAGTCAGTCCAGTTAAAATAAATACTTTAAATAAAACGAAATTATTTACAGCGTTTGTATTGACAAGCGCATTTTTTGATACCTATGTGTGCTTTCATGAAAAAACACAAAACTTTTTCTGCACTTATCATCGCCATCCTTGTTATCGCAGGAGCATACTATTTTCTTTCTGCAGAAAAGCCCATTCACGAGTGGTCGGTTGCGCCAGACGGCACGTTTTCTTATCCTGAAGACAGAGGCGTTGTTCAATATGAAGAAATTATCCTGAATGACACCACAGATTTCACGCTCTCAAAAATAATTTATGACAGCAAAAGTGAAACCATTTACGCGCTCCTTCGCGTGCCGAAAACAGGCTCAAAAGTGCCTGCAATGGTTATGCTCCCGGGAGCACTCGTTACAAAAGAGGGCCAGCAAAGAATTGCAGAGTTTTTTCAGAATAACGGCATTGCAACCCTGACGCTTGATGCGCGCGGCAACGGAGGCGAGACACAAGGCGGCATAACAGGCATGGATGCAGAATATGCTTCATATATGAATGGAGCCGAGCCTGTGTCGCACTTGATGGTCTTTGATGCATTGCGCGCATTCGATATACTGGCAGAACACGAGGGCATAAATAAAGAAAAAATCGGTTTCTACGGCGAAAGCATGGGCGGCAGGTTTGCAATCATTGCCGCAGCACTTGAGCCGCGCGCAAAGTTCCTTATCGGCGTCAGCACATCTGGTTATGGTTCTGGTAAGCAGATGTTTGATGATAAGAGTGTTGCGCGCTTTTATACATCAATTGACCCTGACTCGTATGTAGGGCGCATCTCGCCCCGGAATGTTGTTTTAGTGCATGCAGAGCACGATGAAATGGTGCCGCTTAGCATGGCAAAATCAACATATTATTATGCTAACAAGCCCAAGCGATTCATTGAGGTAAATTCAACGTGCCACGGGCTTTGCGAGGAGATGAGGGCACCGCTTTTAGAAGAATTAAGCAATATTTTTGGAAATTTGCGCTGAATTCAATACAATTACTAAAAACATCAGAAACGCGCAAAAAGCATATAAAACTGCACTATAAAGGTATGTCTCTATGTTAGAAAATATTCTTTTTTATTTCAGGGCAGACCTAGTAATATTGTTCAAGGTCTTATTCGCCCTCGTAATGGGTCTTATTATCGGCATGGAACGGCAGAGAATGAGAAAGTCCGCGGGCATGAGAACGCACATAATTGTTTGTGTATCAACAACCATGGTGGTTGCTGTAGCCATGACAGCATTTCCTGCCGCAGACTCCGGCGCGCGAGCGATTGCAGCAGTCATCACAGGAATTGGATTTCTTGGCGCAGGTCAGATAATGACCAGCGGCGGAAAGATTTCAGGCATAACCACTGCCGCAAGCATATGGGCGAACGCACTAATCGGCTGCGTTATAGGGCTTGGATTTTATTTGGTTGCGTTTGTCGGCACAATGATTATGTTCTATACATTTCGAATGAAGAAAGGCACTGGTTGGACGCGTTGAATTCGCATTTTTTTGGTTTAGAGAATGTACGAAATTCTTAATAAATTTCGGAAACCATAAAAAGTCCGCAGAAATTTTTGAGCTGTAAAACGCGAGCGTTTTTAGCAGTGCAAGAAAATGAAGTTAGTGGTTCATAGAAGGTTTATGGTATGGCTCTTGCCAGTGTGCTGCCGATATAATTCAATAGTTTACTGACTTAAAGCCATTTCTTTTTCAGGAAAAAGAGCACAAGAAGAACAGTGAGCACAAAAATCATAGCAAAGATGTATACAAATGCCAGCGGGTTATTCTGCATCGGCAGTGTAACATTCATTCCATACAAACTCGATATTGTTGTCGGAACCGCAAGAAGTATGGTGAATACAGTCAGAAATCGTATTATCTTATTAAGGTTGTTTGAAAGGACTGTTGAGTACGCTTCCCGGATATTTACGACAGTTTTCATATTTGTCCTGCAAAGATCCAGTGTCTGCCTGCTGTTTACAAGTAGATCCTCTATGAGGTCCTTGTCCTGCTTGTAAAGAGGAAGGTATTTCCCGTCAAGAATCTTCTCGAATATATTTGCCATTGGCAAAAAGGATGATATGAACTGGTTCAAAAGCTCCTCATACTTTATCAGGTTAACTATGTCTTTGTTTGAAAGCTCTGTTATTTTTGTCTTTCGTATGTAAATTTCCTTTGATATCTGCTTGAGATAATTTTCGTACACATCACTTGCAAGAAGGAAGATCTGTATCAACAAATTTATTTTCTGTGTTGTGTACAGTTTCGCATTCTTCTCCATAATGCTCTGGAGAACTTTGTTGTCCTGTTTTGTGATTGTCAGGATATGTCTGTCAGTCATAAAAATAGCAATAGGAATTGTTGATATGATTCCCTTGCTTTCGACAGGCACTTTTATTAGTACATATGCCGCGTCTTTGTCTTTTTCTATTCGCGGAACCTCGTATTCGTCAAGGGCGTCCAGAACATTCTTTTCGTCAAGCCCAAGATTCTCTGTAAGATATTTTATCTCTTTTTTTGTCGGGTCAACTACAGACACCCAGGAGCCTATTTCAAGAGAATCAAGTTTCCGAAACTCTGTGTCCTTGATTGTCTTTTTGTATATAGAAAGCATAACATGTTTTGGAAAGAAGAAGTTATATGTTTATTGAACAGGCTTTTACCCCAGAGTTTTCACTGTGGCTTCAATCCCTTTTTCAAGCCCGTACTTCGGCTTATATCCAAGTTCCTTTTCAGCCTTATCTGTGCACACAATTCGATTCCTGACAAGGCGCGCTATACTCGCGCGCATCTTTGTCACATTGGGTCTTTTTCTTCTGAGCCTGCACTTTGTCTCGTGCATGAGTGCGCCAATGTTCGCAAGCCAGAGCGGCACATGCTTTTTAGGGCGCGCTATTTTCAGAGCATCGCAAATTGCGAAGTAGGTCTCTTTGTAAGTGTGCGGATCACTGTTTGCGATGTTGTATATCTGGTTTTCTGCCTTTTTGCAGAGGGCAAGAACCAGCGCCTGCACTGCGTCATCAACATATACAATGTGCCAGAAGTTGCTGCCAGAGCCTATTAGAGGGTAATTTTTTTCAGCAGCACGAAAAATCTGTTCCCAGAATCTGTTTGAACCAAGTATTATTGTCATGCGCATTATTGTGAAAGGAACCTCGCCTCTGCGAACGACTTTTTCCGCATCTGCCTTGCTTTTCTCGTAACGGGTTGACGGATTGTACGGCATTTGTTCCGTTGCAGGCGTATCAGTGTATCCCAGAACGCCGATTGAGCTTGAAAAAATCATTCTCTTTACTTTATACTTCTGGCATGCATCAACAACATTTTTGGTTCCAACAACATTGGTGCCGTACATATCCGGGTCGCTTTCATCAAGATTGGCTGCCATGTGATAAACAAGATCCATTACCCAGACTGCACAGCAGACTGCATCTGTGTCAAGCACACTCCCAAGAACAAATTTTGC
>CBDUVQ010000056.1:0-6115 GCA_965370715.1 uncultured archaeon | reverse complement strand
CGCGGAACAGGTGTGTGCCCGTTTTTTTTGAAAAACTCCTCAAAAAGGCGCCACATAGAAATATAGTCCCAGCTCTGCTTTGTAATGGGATTTTTTATGAATCCGTACGGGTCGCATGGCGGGCTGCCGCATGTAGTCCTTTTAGAATCAAGTGTCCAGAAGTTCTTCCTGCACTTGAAGCAAGTCTTGCGCAAAAACCCCTCTTTACGAAAAAGCTCTACTTCATAGTGCTTTTTCCAGGCTTTCGAGAATTCCTTGCGCACTGAGTCTTTGGTTAGCATAGATTTACCAATGGGTTTGCGGTTTTATATGGTTTGTGTAACCCTATAATCGGCTATTTTGAGTGCAAAGAACATTTATATACTTCAACATCCATAAATGTACTACTTGTAAGTGGCTATTTGCGTCACACAAAGGTTTTTAATGATTTTTACAGAAAATCAGTGGTGTTGATTATGACAATTGAACAACTGAAATATATGAAGGCTCACATGGCTGAGCGCGGGAATTGGAAAGAAGTAGAAAGAATAAACAAGATGCTACACTTCAATAACCAGCGCAAGACACGGGCAAGAAGCAGAACCGTAAAAAAGTAAGTGATTTGCTTAGTTTTTGTTCTGAAATTCTTTCTAGTCAGTATTTTTGATATACAGCAAGCTTAATTCTATCGGCAGGGTACTCCCCAAGCCCTTATATACCCTCCAGGCTAATCTCTGGGTATGAACCCCAGAGCATGTGTGCGCCTCAAGATGCGCGCAAGGATTGCGGAGCTTAAGAAAATATACCCTATTGAAACACGAGGGCAGGTAGACTCGATAGGTCAATGCCGCCTCGAAAGCTTCCTTTCCGCACACGTATAGAGTCCAAGTTTTTCCAGGAGGAGATTAAATGACAGTCTGTATTGAAGAGGAAATGTATCTGATGAAGAATATTCTGCGCGAGCAGGGGATTCCAACGCATGGGCTCCTGACACATGAGTTTCGAAAAAAGCCTATTGAGGATGAAAGAAGATTATATCTTGCCCGCGAAAAGGCGAAAAGGCGCGTTGCCGAGCTAACCAGCATATTCCCAAACGCTTTTGGAGCATACAAGAAAAGGCAGTATGAAAACGAATTCATCCAAAGGCTTACGGGTAAAAACTATATTTAGTGTTGTTTCTTGCTGCGCGGCAGGCTAGCTCACCTGTCGCGTGGTTCGCCTCCTTTGAAAGGGTATATGATTATTCAAAATGGAGATATTCTAATTTTTGTTCAAGTGCCTCAATTTCGTTCATATTCTGCTGCAAGACAGCCATAGCATCCCAAGTTCCGTTCAGAAATGCCTGCCTTCTTCCCTCAGGAATATCACAATTAATGACATTTCCTTCATAGCTAACGGTTTTCTCCTCAAGGTCTAAAGAAATTTCTGTTGAAGGATTTGTTTGAATATATTCTGCCAACAGCACCAAATCTGCATGGTCTATAGTCGCACCAATAACTCCAATACTAGCACAATTTCCTGCAAATATTTCTGCAAAACTTTCAGCAATTATACATTCAATACCATATCTTTTTAGTGCCTGAGGTGCATGCTCTCTTGAAGAGCCAGAACCATAATTTGCACCTGCAACAAGTATGTTCGCTCCAGAATATGCAGGATTATTGAATGGATGATCTTCTACAATCATATCCTTCGGAAATCTCTCATCATAATAAACAATTTCGCCCATTTTAGCAAAAGTTATTTCTTTCAGATATCTAGCAGGCACAATATCATCTGTATTTTGATCATCAGCAGGTTTAGGTATTGCGTGACCGACAATATCCGTTATCCTTTTTTCCTCTATTAATGTCATGTTTTTTACCTAAGATAGCTTATAGGAGATGCTAAAGCACCTTCAATGGCCGTAGCTGCGGCAGTATATGGATTAACAAGATGTGTTCTTCCGTCTGGGCTACCCTGCCGTCCTTTAAAATTTCTGTTAGACGTTGAAGCGCTTCTCTGTTGACCTTGTAACTTGTCGGGGTTCATCGCAAGGCACATTGAACACCCTGGATTTCTCCATTCAGCACCAGCATCTGTAAAAATTTCATCCAATCCAATTTGTTCTGCATTGTATTTTACCAATTCAGAACCGGGCACAACTAATGTCCTGACAGAAACATTATATCCTTCCAAAACAGATGCTGCGGCCTCCAAATCACTTAATCGCCCATTAGTGCAAGAACCTATGAAAACAACATCAACAGGCAGCCCAAGCAAATCGTCGCCGGCACTCAAGCCCATATATTCTAATGCTTTTTCCATTTCTTTTCTTTTCTCCCCTGAAACTTCGTCAAGAGATGGTATTGACTTACTAATTCCAATTACTTGTCCGGGATTTGTTCCCCAAGTAACCATTGGCTCAAGTGGAACTCCCAAATTTTTTATATCATCATATATCGCATCAGAATCTGATGCAATCGATAGCCAGTATTTTGTGGCTCTTTCAAAATCTTTTTTTGGTGCAAATGGCTTTCCTCGCAGGTATTCTACAGTTGTTTCATCAGGGTTTACATAACCCACTCTTGCGCCGCCTTCAACAGCCAGATTGCATAGAGTCATTCTTTCGTCCATATCCAGTTTATCTATAGTTTCTCCGCAAAACTCATATGCAAATCCTATACCCCCTTCAACACCCAACTCTCCAATTAAGTATAACGCCAAATCCTTAGCAGCGACCCCTTCAGATAAGTTTCCATTAAACTCTATTTTCCTCACATTTAATTTATCCATTGCCAGTGTCTGAGTTGCAAGCACTTGAGCCACTTGCGTTGTTCCAATTCCAAAAGCCAAGACTCCGAAAGCACCATATGTACTTGTATGGCTGTCTCCGCAAACGACAACCTGACTGGGCCAGATGAGACCTTGTTCAGGATATGTTACATGACAGACTCCATGTTTTCCCGAATTACGCTTAAAATAATTTATGTCAAACTCACCAACATTATCTTCAAGTGTTGCAGCCATAAGTTCTGCTTGTTCATCTGCAAAAGGTCTTGATGGGTCATCAGTGGGAACGATGTGATCTATTACAGCAAATGTGTTTTCAGAGCTTTTTACTCGAATATTTCCATCCCTTAGCATCTCAAATGCTTGTGGGCTTGTAACTTCATGCATTAAATGTCTTCCTACATACAATTGTGTTTGTCCTGTCGGCAATAATCCTACAGCATGACTTTTCCAAACTTTGTCATAAAGCGTTCTTTCAGACATTATGCCGTCGCCTCTATCCGTTCTACGATTAAATCGCCCATTTGTTGTGTTGAAACCAACCTGTAACTATCTTCCATTATGTCGGCTGTTCTCGCCACACCCAATACCTCTGTTATGGCGTCATTAATCATTTTTGCTCCCTCGTCCTCACCAAAATCTTTTAGCATCATTGCAGCACTGCGTATTTCTGCTATTGGGTTAGCAATGTTTTGCCCTGCAATGTCCGGAGCACTACCTGCAATCTGTTCATATATTCCAAAACCGTTCGCATTAACTGCTGATGAAGGCATGAGCCCAAGCGATTTTCCGACAACGGCCGCAGCCAAATCCGTATAAATATCACCTATCATGTTGGGCGTAATAACAACATTCAGAGAACGTGGGTCTGTCAGAAGAAGCCCAACACCTTCTTCGACATTAAAATGCCTTACAGAATAACCGTGTTCTTCAGCATCTTCATCTAATATTTTTGCCCAGTAATCAAAAGTAGGCACTCCCTCTATCTCAAGAGAATCTATGGTTTCAGCACCCGTATCTGAAGCAACCTTTCTTGCAACTACCGCCAAATCTTTAATTGTATTTTTATCATAACGCAATGTATCATAAGCATCATCTGGTGTCACCCTTCGTTCCCCGAAATACAGGCCCCCACAAAGCTCTCTAATGAATGTCCTCGAGATTCCATTTTGCTTTATTTCTTCTAAAGCATCTTTATTTACGGGTTTGCTTCCACTAACCACATCAACAATTGAATTTAAGAAACCGCCAAACATTTTATCTGCAATAACAACGGTATCTGCATATCTTTCAGGTTGGGCTGCTAATTGCATGCCGGCATTATCAATTATTAATTGCCCGTTATCAGACCAAGAGTTCAGAGTAACTTCTTCTTGATATTCTTTTGCAACTTCTTCAAATACATCGCTAAGCATTTTTTCAGAAACAAGAACATTGTATTTAGAAGCGCACAAAACAGACCTATCTGTTTCTATGGCTTTCTCAAAAGCATCTCTTACAGTTTTTTCCACTTTTTCTCTTGTGAACTGCTTTCTTGTCCAGTGATCTGAACCATCTGCACTTCCGCCGTAAGCTCCATTAAATAAAGACTCTTCAGGACTGACTACTTCAAAACCAGGAACTTCAACAGGGTCTCTAAACAAAATAGAATTATGAGCTAACAAGGGATCAATAATAAAAGGCCTGTTATTTACAACACCATATCTTTTTCTCATTGCAAGAAGTGCGAGTTCCGCAGTTCGTTTCGGTAAATCAGGTCTGCCAACAGAGCCAAATAAAACAGCACCTTTATTGTCTCGAGCCCAATCCATTGTATCTAATGTTTTTTGGGGCAGCGTTAGGTAGGTCTTAGCCTCATCAGTCCACCCATCAATCTTTCTTATTTCACTAGGGCTCATGCCTCTGGTTGCCTCGTCATAAGCAACTCCGCCCATAAGTGCTGTTCGATATTCAAAACCAAATCCACTTACTTTGCCGACAGTATCAAGAGCTTTAATGGCTTCAGGTGTTATTTCAGAACCAATTCCATCGCCAGAAATCACAACAACAGGGTATGTTTTCATATAATTGTCACCACAAGGAGTTCTATTTGAAAGTTATCTTACAGATTTATAAGCTTTTTCTTTTTTACCACCACAAATTGGCTACATACTCTGTCGAGCCTTAATAAAAGCAAATATATAATCTTCATCAACAAAATACGCGCATGACCGAATACATCATGGCAATAACAACAGTAAAGGACGACAACGAAGCACAAAAAATCGTTGATGTTGTGCTTCACAAAAAGCTTGCTGCATGCGCGAACATAATCTCTGGTGTGCAAAGCAGGTACTGGTGGCGCGGCAAAATAGAAACTAAGAATGAAAAAATAATATTTTTCAAGACAAGAAAATACCTTGTTGAAAAGCTAAAGGAGCTTGTTTTAATAAATCACTCATCAGATATTGCTGAATTCACTGTGGTGCCGATAATAGATGGCAGTATGCATTATTTCAGCTGGATAGACCAGGAAGTTGAAAGGCTGTCTGACTAAGAAAAATACCTTGCCTGCCTTCGCGCCTGATTTTCGTGTGCAATCCCCTTAACTGATGTAAGCTTTTTCTTTACATCCTCCATGACAAATTCAGGAACGCTCTGATTCGGTATCAGGCTCATCACAGGTATCTCTTGTGCCTTTCCGTATACAGGCATAATGTGCGACATGAAATGTCCGGTCTCATGTCCTTCAGAATTGCATACCGGAGAAACAACAACATATCCTGTAGCGCCAAGCCTTGATTTCATGCGCGAGGCAACCTCTGCAATAAAGTCAGCATATGTCGAGCGCTCGATATCAGTCATGGACTCAAAGCCCTCATTGTGGCGCCTGCATAACACAGTCACATGGCCTATGGCTTTAGGCATTACATCAAGAACAGCAATAAAGTCATCGTTCTCGTGCACAACCCTTGTCGGCACTGTGCCGTCAACAAGCTTGCAGACCATGCAGCCGTTTGCCTGAGACGCATCGTAATGAGGATGTTTCTGTTCCTGCGGCTCTGTGTTTTCAAACGGGACTGTACGGTATACGTCCTGCTGCACAGGGTATTTCGTGCGCAAGACTGCGCGCATATATTCTTTGTCAGAAGTATCCTTTTTAGCAGTTACAGAAGCGTTTGGCATCAAAAAAGTCACCAGAAAATATTGTTTTCCTGACTTAATATAATCATAGGGTGAGGGCCGGGGCTCGAACCCGGGTATGGAGATCCACAATCTCCAGGACTGACCAGCTATCTTACCCCCACCATCTTTTTCAAACGAAACCGAAATTGGCAAGCTCAATTCAATTTCGCGTTGAGTTGGAAAAGAGCTTGAAAAGCCC
>CBDUVQ010000055.1:0-6149 GCA_965370715.1 uncultured archaeon | reverse complement strand
GATTTTTAGGATCTCGCAAATCGAAGATTTGCAAGGAAGTGCTTGGTTTTCTGCGACTTCAAAATAATAAAGCAATGGAGTCTTTAGAAAAACTTCCAAAAACAATTGCTCAAAGAATCTTTAAAGAATGTCATAAAAGCATGAAAGTTATCTTTTTTAGAGCCCATCCCCTTAGGTCTGTGCCCTCTAGGTAATTATGCCGCATAGCAAGTTGATTTCTTATACAATTGAGCCAAACAACAATCCCGCAATCGTTGAAAAAAACGACTAAGCAGATGTACGCTATTGTTTGCGCGCGCCACATAGCACCTTATGCAATACCAAGCGCTTCCTTCATAGCTTCTTGGTCAAACCCGACTATTATCTTGCCATCTATGTCAATGACAGGGACTCCCATCTGCCCTGATTTCTCAACCATTTCATGCAATTTATCCTCATCTTCAGCGACATTGTATTCAGTGTATTCAACATTGTTCTCTTTGAAAAACGCCTTTGCCAGATGGCAATGAGGGCATACAGTGGTGCTGTATATTATAACTTCTACCATAAGCTTCACCTATTTCCTGAATTATCCATCCAAAGCCCGTGAAACAACGGAACCTGGAGTTTCCTATCCTGTATCTTTTGTCTGTTCTTCCAACAGGTTCATGGGCTGCCCGCAGCAAACAAGCTCGCCGCCACCTGCATGGACAACCTTAACCACATTACCGCAAACCTCGCACTTGTATGCCTGATTTACTTCTGTCATTTACATCGCCTCCAAAATCGCTATGATATTATTGGTTCTCAAAAAAGTTATTCTTGAGTATTATCATGAAACCTCATACCCTCCTATTTCCTATGATTTCGAGCTGTGCTCGAAAGCTTCGAATTAAGCGAAGCGCAATGAGATGACTTCAAAATAAGCTTTCGGATGATCACAAGACATGCATTTTTCAGGGGGCTGTGTCCCTTCATGAACATAACCGCACTTCCTGCACACCCAGGTCACATGCGCATCCCTCTTGAATACCGTTTCTGCCTCAACATTACGCAACAATGCCGCGTATTTTTCCTCGTGGTGCTTTTCTGCAACTGCAATTGCCCTCAGCCGAAATGCAATGTCAGCAAAGCCGTCTTTTTCTGCCTGCTCTGCAAATTCAGGATACATTTTTGTGTTCTCATAATTCTCGCCTGCAATTGCAGCTTTAAGGTTTTCTTCAGTAGTGCCTATGGCTGTTGGAGCAGCAGCTTCAACTTTGATTTCATCAAAAGTTTCACTGCTTTTCTTTTTCAGCTCATTGATTAACTTGAACAGCCAGCTTGCATGCTCTCTTTCATTTTCTGCTGTTTCAAGAAAAGCTCCTGCAATCTGCTCAAAGCCCTCTTTTTTGGCAACTTTTGAATAGAAAGTATACCTGTTTCTTGCCTGGCTCTCGCCAATAAATGCTTTTGTTAAATTAATAATTGTCTCGTTCATTTCAACACCTCATATTTTTGTTAATATTATGCCTTCCAAAGGCCATGAACATTGCAGTACGCCCTGACAGTGTCCACAGATTCAAACAGGACATCAAACTCTGCCTCTGGCGCGTCACCCGGCTTCAGGAACTTCCGGTAGCTTTTGCCATTCGAAATAACCTGTATCCACTGGATGTGATGTTCTTCCTCCATTGGATGCAGCACAGAGCCGACTTTCACTTTTATTCCCTTTTCTGTCTTCTCTATAACAGGAACATGTTTTTCCTGCCCTTCGTTCTTTGTCTTTTCCTCAAGAAGGTTCATAGGCTGCCCGCAACAGACAAGCTCTCCTGCGCCGGCATATAGAACATCTACAATGTTTCCGCAAATCCCGCACTTGTATATCGGATTTATTTCTGTCATGCGCGCACCTCAAAAACTCAGCTGCCATAGGCAGCATTTATTCAACCAGAATTGTTGGATTCTAAAATATATATGCTCTGTGCCTAAGAAGCATTGCCTTCTTCTACTCAAACGAATACCTTTTGCCCTCGGATTCTGTTCTCCTCTGGCTGTAAAGCCTGTAAGCAGACAAAGCCACTATAATCAGAACCGCCACAACCACGGCAATCACAATATAGAATAGTGCGCGCAATATCCACGAAATAGTGCTCTGTGTGTTGCTGTCGTCTGGTGAAGTCTCTACAGGTTCCACATAGCAGGACTCAACTGTTTTCCATCCGTCTGGAACATCACACGATGTCGGGAAGTCACTGCACTCACCGGTTACCTTGTTCTTTGCATATGTTATAACTTGTTCACAAGTTTTCTCCCTTGAAAAAAGATTCTTAATAGATTCTTTGATGGCAGTGAAATTAAAAAATGAGGGCTTCTGAACCGAGGGCTCTTCTTTTTCTACAGGTTCTGCTGCCACGTCATTCTCTATTGGCTGTATATTTGAAGGCTCTTCTTTTTCCACGGGTTCTACGACCTCATCCTGCACTGGCTGTATATTTGAAGGCTCTTCTTTTTCTGCAGGTTCTATTACCACGTCATTCTCTATTGGCTGTATATTTGGAGGTACGCTGTTTACAGAATCAACGCGCGGCAAAGCGCCTGCCTGCGAAAGAGTTACTGTCTCTGACAAAGCAGGATTTGTGGATGTTACAGTAGCTGTTATTTCGCCTAAGGACTCTTTGCTGCCGCCATAAACAGTCCAGCCAACCGCAGATCTTTCAGTAACCATAGCACTCTTGTATTCCGAAGGGCCACTTGACACAGTCCAGCCATAGGGCAAATTTATTGATACTGTAACGCCCTCGAAAACGTCCCTTGCAGTTATCTGAAGGACTACGTCAATACTGCCTCCTGAAGAATAAGATGCTATCTCACCCATGAATTCAATATCCCATGAATCGCTGCCAAATGCGCATCCTGAAAAAAAGGCCGTAAAAAGAAAGACCGTAAGACAACTAAAAAACATTGTCCTTTGTTTCAGAGAAATCATTCTTTGCACTTTCATAAACAGCCCACATTTCCTGCGCGCATTATTTGGCTGTGCGCCCTCAGCAGGTATATTTTAGTGCACTAGATGTTATTAAAAGAATAATCAAGTTTTCTGGCGCGTATCTTTGGATATAGATAATACCCTGCCACTATAAGCGCAGCCAGAATCAAAATATAATAAATTGCCTTTGACTTTTCTTCTTCATCCACTGAAGTATCGCTTTCGCCTGCCTGCTCGCATGACTCAACAGTTATCCATCCTTCAGGAACATCACATGGTGTCGGAAACTCCATGCACTCGCCTGTTGCAGGATCCTTTGCAGGAGTTATGACTTGCGCACATACTTCTTCTCCAGAATCAACTATGGGTTGTGCTTCATCAACCAGAGACTCTGCATATACCTCTAGTGCAAATGAATCAACAGTGCTTGTCAAAACTGCCTGATCAATAGTGTATGTTACAATAAGTTCCTGATTCGGGCTTACAGTGTCAAACACAATTGCGTATTCAGGGTCTTTTTCAACAATCTCGACTTTCGCCCCGGCTGCTGAAACAGTTATGTTGTCTGTGGACGCGGCAAATGTTTTTGGAATTTTTTCATAGAGGATGTAATTTCTTGCAGTCCTGTTGCCACTGTACCTTACTGTTGTCTTGACCTGAGACTGGGCACCCTCCACAGTTATTGTACGGAAAACATCACTTTCCCCATAAATTCTGTTTGAGAGCATCAACATGTTTTGAAGTGCATTATCACTCATATTTCCCATTGCAAGGGCTTTCTGAATTGCTGCCTGAAGCCGTGTATTATTCATAATTCCCGGAGGGCTTATCTGGCCTGTAACATTTCTTTCCTGCTTGCTGTCACCTGGTGGCCCTCCGCCGCCGGGGCTCACAGCAGGCGGGTCGTCATCGGGATCGCTCCCGGAAGATGTGACTGTCACCGCCATATTCTTTGTCACTGAACCGGCATTCGCAGGATTGATGCTTAATGTTACTGTCTTTGCGCCAGTCGCGGCAGAAGCAGAAGCAGCTACTGTACAGGACATTCCTGCTCCCTGCGCACCGGAAATGTCAGAAGGCGAGCAGCCGGATGATATTGAAAAGTCACTTGGTGAAACTGTTATTGTCCCAAACCTTGCTGTAGTCTCACCGGAATTCTGTAGGTTCAGGGTAAAAGAAAATGTGGAGCCCTGCACAACATTTGCTGAACCCGTGCTTAACTCAGCTGAGAGCGACGGGGGGTTCTTAACATCAAAGGATGCGCTGCCCGAATCCGGGCTGCATGTGCCTGAAACGCTGACTGAAAGAGACTGTGAATTTGCCTTGGTTGCACTAATTGTTGTCCATGAAACACTTGACCCGCTTAGGGTTTTGCTCTGGCTCTCGGACACACTGCATACAGGGCAGTTGGTCAAATCAAGGTAAGCCGAGCTACAGCTACCACTCCAACCGGAAGCAGTTACAGTGAAGGTCTCCCCACCCATGACACTGCCAGAATCAGCGCCAGACTGGGATGCTGTCACTGACACCGCGGCTGTTGCAGGGGAAACCAGCAAAGCTAACATAACCAAGAAAGGTAACATGAACCTTACCATTCACATCCCCCCACACAGAACCATCTTTCAAGTGTCTCGTTTCCCTGCAATGTTTCTATATTTATGACAACCTGATAATGTGCATTAGTTACCCAGGGCACATCAGGAGATACCTTTAGCAAACCATAGCCATACTGGTCAGTAACATTGTGTGTTGTAACCACAGAATAATGTGTGCCTTCTGCCAATTCAGTGAATCCAAACCATGTTGCTCTTGCCATCTTTGTCACGCTCAGGTTTGCCCCTTGTATAGGTGTCTGGTCAAAGCTGAAAATCTTAAGCAGTATATCCACAGGCTGGGTCTCATTAATTCTCCACGCATGTTTCCTAAGCACCATCTTGTCAGTGCCATTGAACAGAGGAACGTCCCAGTTTGGCCGCTGTTCATCAGTCATATTGCTGTTCTCCTCGCCAAAAGATGCACAGCCGCCGTAAATGCCTGTCGGCAGCCCGCCCCAGCGTTCGTCAGTCCCGTTTTCTGCCCCTGTGAAATCATAGGGTGTGTCGGTGCCGTTGATATTGAGTGAGCCCTGCATCAATTCCAAGTCATCATCAATCAGGTTGCTGGTCAGTTTCTGCTCGCCATTAAAGTCTGAATCAAATGCCAGCATATAAAATGTTTTGTTTGTGCTAGCGTTTTTGTCTAAATCATAACCCAAAACAGTTTCATTCAGCACTGCGAAATAGCTTGGAGTATTGTCAGCAAGGGGCAGCATGCCTATGCCCGGGGGCTGAATAAGCCCAAACCCTGAGAAGTTTCCGACATTTATCCCGTCCCCGTCATTGGGACCAACTGATGCAAGGTACAAGTCATCAGTAAAGTTCTCACCGATTATTACTCCTATTGCCTGCGGGTCTGAAAAGTTGCCTATAGCTGTCGGAACCAACCATGCCTTCTTTGCGCACTGCCCGTCAGGAGATGCCTCGAGAGAGCACCTCTGGTAATTGTATGTGTCATTTGCAAGTATTACATCATAATATGTACCGAATATGCTCACATTCTGCATGTATCCCCACTCCAACGCCCAGTTCGGGTTATTCGGGTTGTTGGCCATAGGTAAGATAACAGATGCGTCCAGCCCTGCCACACCGAAATCAGCTCTCCAGCTCCTACCGAATGTCTGATAAGTAATGTTGTAAGTGGAATTAGCCCATGCAGTGGAATTTATGCAGAGTGTTGTCGAAGTATAGTTATATTCTGTGAAGGGCACAGAACCTGACGCATTTGAGATGCTGAACACTGTACTGACAGGCGTCCAGTTAAAACTGTGGCAATCACTGGTGTTCTCGAAAACTATATTGTACTCTGTGCGGTTTTCATAATTGTACTGATCCCTGTCAATTGTCAAAATGCTTGCATTGAAATTCGTTCCCTGTTTTTCAATAGTGATATGGCTTCCCACCTGATATGTTGTCGGAGAATCGCTGACATTGAACCAGCAGTTAATCTCGTTTCGGTAAAGATCCTCGCTTGTTAAATTGTAAAAGAAGTACCCGTGGTTGTCTGTCTCGTGCCCGAGGAAACCGTAAGCTGAAAGATTTAATAAAACATACTCAGTTATATTGCCCGTGGCATCGAAGACTTCACAACCCTCCATCCAAGGATT
>CBDUVQ010000054.1:0-6495 GCA_965370715.1 uncultured archaeon | reverse complement strand
TTGTCATCTTTTTTTGATTCTTCCTGCATGAATGCTTCGTGATATGCAGGGTCGAATTTTTTCCCCGTAGCATCAATACCCTTTACCCCGAATTCTTTGAGAGTCTTTAAAAATCTCTGCAATATCATTTCAAGCGCTTTTTTGTCTGCTTCGTCTTTTGACGCGGCGACAGCGCGCTCAAAGTCATCCACTATGCCCAGCATAGCAACTATGATTCCATGGTTCGCGCATTTTACGAATTCAATCTTCTGTGTTTCAAAAAACTTCTTGTAATTGTCAAAGTCTGCCTGAAGGCGAAGAAGTTGCTCTGTTTTGTCATCAAGCGGTGTTTTGAGTGTTTCTTTTTTTGTTTGTGTAGGGGCTTTTTCTTTGTATGTCTCGTGTACAAAAGGCATGATTGCGAGCAGGACGGCTTGCTCCAAAGCATCTGTTCTTGTTATTCTGCATGATGAAAGCATGCCGATTGCGCCTTCTTTCTGGTTTGTGTTTTCTTTTCCTGTTGCCTCATCAACTACATTGCCAAGCTCTTTTCCGTTTTTGAGTTCATGCATGTATTTTTCAGGCAATTCAAAAAACGGGCTGTATCCAAAATGAACATCATTGCTTTTGCTTACAACAGCGCAGCACGCACCGCAGTATTCTTTACCTGCAAGAGTTACGAGCCCGCCCTCGATACCTATTCCGGCATCAGCTTTCGAGAGTTCGAGGGCATGTCTTGCCCTGTTTTCTGCACCTTCTTTTAGTTCGTTGTCAGACGGCTGTGCAGGCACTTTTGATTCTGCATCAACAAAAACAATCTCTGCTTTAGGGAAAAACTCCTTTACTGCAAGCTTTGCAGCTTCAAGCTTTGCCGGATTTTTAGAGCCTACTGAAAATTTCATGATATCACAAAAGCATTGCATTTGAAAGAAGGGGGTATGGAGTAGAGTAGTTATGGAGGTAGTTTTAAAACTTTTTTGCTGCTTTTGCTGCAAATTTTGTTAAAAACTATATATAGGGCGCTTATTTAATAGAATCTTATGGACCAGAAAGAAATCGTGTCTTTTATACAGAAAAACAAGGCATTGTCTTTAATAGGCCTTCTTTTTTTAGTGGCGATACTGTTTGTGGTTTCAAGCATTGGTTCTAATATTCAGTTAATGAGTAATGCAGGCGTTTCAGACTCAGTTGGTTCGCGTTCCTATCAAACAGAATCTCTGGCTTTATCAAAATCCGCAGGAATGAGTTTTGACGGCCTCTCTTGGGAAGAGTCTTTAGCAGGCAGTTCATCAAATTCATATGTGGAAGTAAAAGAAGGCTCTATGACAATAGAAACAGATAATGCAGAAAATGACGCTTCTGAAATCCGTCTGAGTGTTGAATCTTTTGGAGGATATATAGAAGATTTGCGCAAATACGACAGCAGTTACAACCTGAATATCAATATGCGGGCAAGAATACCTGAAGCCAGTTTTCAGGAGTTTGTGGATGTTCTGAAGAGTAAATATGACGAAAAAGATTTTTCTGTTTCGTTTTATCGGCTTTCTACGCAGAGGGAGCATGATGAACTGGATGTTCTGAACGCAGCGTTTGCAAATTACGAGGCATTAAGAAACAGAACTATGATGATTGATCTTGATGAAAGCCAGATTAATCTTTTGTTTAAAATTATTGAAAAAGAACTTGAAATCAAAAGGCTGGAGAAGCAATATACTTCATCACTTTCTGACAAGCAGGAAAGAAGCGACTATTCAACATTGACTATTGAGCTTCAGCAGAAAAAGGAAATATCTATAATGCCTGAGAACTTGGGAAACCAACTTCGCCTTAAGGCAAAAGATGCTTTGAGTAATATTGCAAACTCTTTGATGGATATCGCCACAGGCAGTATTGCAGTATTTGTTTCAGCGATAAAGTCTGTAATTTACTTCATCCTCATTGTAATACCTTTGATTGCCGGTTTCCGTGTCTTGAAGCGCATTTATGCAAAGATGTCCAAGTTTTAGCATAACCGCAATCCCGTGAGATTTCTTAAAATATTTGCAGTTCCAACAATCTGTATGATTCGTGAAATAAAGGAATCAAAGGCAGAAAGCACTTTTATCGGAGAACTCCCGAAAGGGTGCAGGCAGTGCATTCGCGGAGAGAAGCTTGTCATGTTTGTAACAGGCATCTGCCCGAACGCATGTTTCTTTTGCCCGCTTTCAGAGAACAGGAAGAATACAGACAATGTGTTTGCAAACGAGGTTCCTGTAAAAAAAGACCAGGACATAATTGATGAAGCAAGGGCGTGTTCTGCAAAAGGCGCAGGCGTAACCGGTGGTGACCCGCTCTCGCGCCTTGAGCGCACGCTACACTATATTCGTATTCTTAAGGCTGAGTTTGGCGAAAGGTTTCATACACATCTTTACACAAGCGGCGAGCTTGCAACGCCGGAAGTTCTATTAAAGCTTGAAAGCGCAGGGCTTGACGAAATACGGTACCATATACAGGAGGACCCGAAAGTTATACTGCCTGCGCTCTCAACAAGCATGGATGTGGGTGCTGAGGTTCCGGTCATTCCCGGGGAAGAGGAGAAACTTAAGGCAATAATAAAATTCCTTGATGAAACAAAAGCAAAATTTGTGAATCTCAACGAGCTTGAGATGTCAGAGCTTAATGCCGCAGAAATGCAAAAGCGCGGGTTTGAGACAGATGGGAACCTCTGCAATTCAATTACAGGAAGCTTTGAAGCCGCAGAAAAAATCATGCAGTGGGCGCAGGCGAACACAAAGCAGATTTCATTGCACTTTTGTAATTCCCGTGTAAAAGATGTTTACCAATATAATAAGCGTCTCGGGCTGCGCGCAAAAAACACGAAAAAGTCTTATGAGACTGTTGCACGGGGATGCCTGCTCAGAAAGGGCGTGATATTTGATGCCAACGAAGAGGATGCAAAAAAACTCTGTAAAGAATACACGTTTCGGCGTGGACGGATTGAATGCTCTGTAACAGACGCAAAGCGCGCTGCAAAATCAGGATTTCGGGCAGCAATTGTGCTTGAAAACCCTGCTCATGATTGCTTTGATGTTGAAGTTGAGCCAATAAAATCAAAGAAAGCTATTTGAGGTTGAGCGCGCCAATATTGCACGGTAATGATGATACCGCCCCAGTATGATACAAGATGATTATTGGAGTAGCTTCTGAACCTTATGATTTACAGATGGAGCCGACATCACACGAAACATCAACTTGCTTAATTTGTCGGGGAAATGCGAACTGTTTCCAGCTCTTGGAGTAGCTTCTGAACCTCATAATTCGTCCACTGCTCGAAAGCTTAATAAGCTTTTCCGCATTACATATAACAGTTAATCGGTAGATAGAACCTGTTCCTTTCTGAATGAATTGGGGACTATTTTTTTATGCCGCTAAAAACCCGTTTTTTACGTGTTTTTTTAACTAAAGGTGTTTTATATAGCAAGAGATACTTCAAAAGGATCAAGCAAGGAGGGAAAGCGCAAGTCCAAGGCTCTTGGCTGGGCAAAAAAGAACTGGTACCCTGTTGTTTCTCCAACAGCGTTCGGTGAAAAAGAGATAGCATCAGTCGCGGCTGTAAAGCCCGAGACTCTTGTTGGCAGGAAAATGTCTGTGACGCTTTCAGATCTCACAGGAAATTTCAGGGACTACAAGACAAAAGTCAGGCTAAAGATTGTTTCTGTTCAGGGCGGAAAGGCGTGCACAGAGTATGCCGGCCAGGAAATGGTTCGCGAGCAGATTGCAAGGCTCGTGCGCAGGTGGTCATCAAGAATTGATAATGTAGAGCCTGTAATACTTGCAGACAAAAGCACTGTTGTTGTCAAGACAATTACGGTTTCGCGCAGGCGCGTGAACACATCAGTCAAGAAAGACCTTCGAGCACTCATAACTCAGAAGATGCACGAGCAGGCTGCAAAGACAAATCTTGATGATTTTATAAAGGATGTTAACACAGGCGTTTTCTCAAAAGCGGTTTATTCCGGACTCTCAAAGGTGTATCCGGTGCGCTCTGTTGAAGTGCGTATGGTTGAGCGGAAATAGATTCGCGTCCGCGTAATTATTTCTCTCCAAGTATTGAACTGAATCTGCCCTGGCTAATAACCTTAATGACTTCAGTAGAAGCAAAAACTTTCCCGTTCATGCAAATATAAATGCCGGGCTTTAAGTTTTGGACTTTAGCAACAGCATAGCCAAGGTTAAAACATCCATCAGACATAGTGAATTCAGCAATGGGCAGCATTGAGGCTGTGAGAATAATTACCTGGTCTTTTCGCTTTAGATTGGCTTGCAGATACCTGGCAGCATCAGGCATGGTGTAGGTACCATAGGTTATGATGATGTGCTTGCAAGAACTTTTCTTGACTTCTCTTAAAACTTTTTTCAAATCTTTTTCTGTTATATCTCGGCTGTCTTTCATGCAAACCTGCGTAAATTTTGTTTTATTGTAAAGTTTTAATCCCTGAATATATCTTGGGATAATTGAATTTTCATTAGGAACTACGGTGTCTTTGGTACCGTCATAGTAAGAATCAATAGTCCCACCAGTCATTATAAAATGTATGGGAAAATTTTCTGACATAAAGTTGTTTTAGTGTAATGTGTTATATAAGAGTATCGTTTCGGAAATAGCGAAATACTGCTTATTGTTTTTTAACGTACTTTCAAAGCCCTTATAAATATTCTTTCTAAAGAAGAGATATGATTCTATCTGACCGCGACATAAAAGAGCGCATTAAAAGTGGTAGTCTCGTTATCGGGCCTCTTGAGGATGAGAGCCAGATTGGGCCTGCATCGGTTGATTTGCGCCTTGACAAAAAGTTTCGTGTCTTTAAGCTGTCTGACCACGCCATGATTGACCCGCATGACTATAATGACAAGAAGCTACAGGAGTTCGATACTAACAGTGGCACAAAGGTCATTGAGCACGAGTACACACGGCTTTATGAGATGGACAAGCCCTTTATACTTCATCCCGGAGAGTTCGCACTTGCATCAATCCTTGAAACAGTCAGTGTCCCGCGCGACCTTGTGGGTCGGCTTGAAGGGCGCTCGTCCCTTGGCAGAATTGGATTGATGGTGCATTCTACAGCAGGGGTTGTTGCCCCGGGCTTTGCAGGGAATCTCACGCTTGAGCTTGCGAATGTCGGGAAGCTTCCGATAAAGCTTTACCCGGGAATGCGCATATGCCAGATAGTTTTTGATGAGCTGAAAAGCCCGGCAGAAATTTCTTATGGTGAGCGCAAAGGTTCTAAGTATCAGAACCAGACTGGTGCGAATGGGTCAAGGATTGCGGACGAGAACCAGAACTAAAGAAGAAAATAACTAATATTTTTCCAGTTCGTTAAAAATCCATTTGTTTTTGGTTTTTATTTCTCGCGCTATTTGCATAAGCTTTTTTTCATCATGAGAATTGTTTTTTGGAATCATATGCTGTATTGGTTGTGTCAGGATTTAAGCTTTCTTTTGAGGAACTTCCGGACTTGTTTTCTTGATTTATTAGAAAAGTTTATGGTTTCCAATGTCACCACGTGGTAACCAGAAGGCTTATATGGTTTCGAAGGTTACCGTAGCCCGTTCCGCCACATTTTTAAACACTTCTTCAGAATAAATGATATGCGCCACAAAAAAATTAACCATATTGATGTTAAAAAGAATATTCCTGTATCAAAGCTGATTAAAGAGATGCAGGGCGCAGCCTTTGGGGCAAGGCGCCTTGGCGAGGCAACAGACATTCTTGAGGAGTCATTGCGCGACAAGGATAATGTCATGTTTCTTGGCATATCGGGCGCGCTGGTTCCGGCAGGCATGAGGCAGATTCTTCGGGACATGATAAATGACGGCTGGGCGAATGTTGTTGTAACAACAGGGGCAAACCTTGTGCATGACATAATGGAGGCTTACGGGCACAGCCATCTGAAAGGAACAGAGCAGGCAGATGATGTGAAATTGCGCGACCAAAAGATTGACAGGATTTATGATGTCTTTTTGCCGAACGATGCGTATGAGGATCTTGAGAAAAAGCTTCACAAAATATTTTCAGAGATGCCTAAAAAACGAATGGGCGTGCGCGAGTTTCTGTTTGAGCTTGGCAAAAAAATTCCTGACAAAAATTCGATTCTTCGGACAGCGGCAGACAAAAATATTCCTGTTTTCTGCCCCGGAATAGCAGACTCTGCAATAGGGTTTCATGCGTGGAGCTACATGCTTGAAAATGAGCTTAATGTAGATACCTTTCTTGACATGAACGAAATTATGGACTTGACATGGGGTGCGAAAAATTCATCAATATTCATTCTTGGCGGGGGCGTTCCCAAAGACTTCATAATGCAGGCAATGCAGTTCTCGCCAAAGCAGCATTCAAGTGCTGTGCAGATAACAATGGACCGCCCGGAGCAGGGCGGCCTTTCAGGGGCAGCGCTTCGCGCGGGCATCGCGTGGGGAAAGCTTTCTAAGAACTCGCACGACTGCACAGTTGTCGCTGATGTGACTATGGTTCGGCCT
>CBDUVQ010000053.1:0-6561 GCA_965370715.1 uncultured archaeon | reverse complement strand
TTGCTCCAAGCCATTTACTTATTTCTTCAACAGAAATATATTTTGGGTCTTTCAGGCTATTTGCCCTAATATCTTTTAACTTTACGACATCTCCTTTAAGCTCTGCAGGCATTCCTATGAATGCCTTTACTTTCTTATATGCATCGAGCCCTCTGGACGTTCTTATCGGAAGCATTCCTCGTACAACACGCCTTACGAGACGGTCAGGCATTCGGGGATAAAAAGGTCCTTTTATCTGGTCTCCAACATCGCGCTTGAACTTGAATCTTGCAAGCACAACCTTGCGCGAGCCAGTAACAATAGCTTTTTCTGCATTGATGATCATGACTTCTTCTCCTGAAAGAGCTTTTTTTGCAACAACTGCTGCCATTCTTCCAAGGATTGTGTCTGTTGCATCTATAATCATAAAATCACGCCATTATCTTTACTTTGCTTCCTTTAGGATATTTTTTTGCAGCATCAAGCAGGCCAAGGTATTTCCCCCCGGCACCTTCAATCTTCTTTTTTGCATCAGATGATGCAAAAAGTGCTGAGACTGTTATCTTTTTTGAGACACTGCCCTGCCCAAGGAGCTTTCCGGGCACAACAACAATGTCGCCGTCATTGCAATATTTTTCAATCTTCTCTGTATTTACAACAGGACGCATTCGTGTTGATTTTCCAATGCGTACAGCTATGTCTTTCCAGATTTCGGCACTTTCCTTTTTTGCATGCTTTCGAAGTGCACTCATTATCCTTAGTGTTGTGGGGTTTGTTGGTCCTGTTGGTTTCATATTATCACTCGTTAACATTTATCCTGAAAATCCACATTGTTTTTAGTTAGGCTTTTCAGGCTTTACAACAGTTCAGTTCAAAAACAAGGCGAGCACGCCGTTTTTGACTTCACTTGTCGTAAATGCAGGGGATGGGAATTTCATCACACGAATTTATGCATGATTTTGAACCCATGAAGGACCTGCGTCCACAGGATCTTAAGTCCTGCCCCGTTGCCAGCTTGGGTACCCCTGCGTTTTAGGCGAATTACTTTAATTCAGCTTCGAACTCTTTTAATTCTTTCTCGAAAGCAGATAATGCTTCGAGACCTATGGTCTTGGGATCCAAACCGGACACGGATTCAACTGTGAATATTATTCTTGACTTGTCGCTGTCAAGTTTTGATGCGTCTTCATCGCATGCGCCTACTGTTGCCCTGAATTTTTCAACAGCAAGAGGGTTTTTTATTTTACCTGTTGTCTTATCAATATCATCTGCCGGTGCTGATTTAAGCTCTTTCTGGCACTTTTCACAGTACTTTGATATGTCTGTTTCAGGAGCGTATTTGTACCCGACAATTGCCGGCTGCCAGCGCGCATGTTCGCCAACAGTGCCAAGCCTTGCTGTAAGCTCGATATCCACTTCCTGCCTGTCAATTATCTTTACAATAAGTTCTTTGGGATTTTTCGCAGAGACATTTTCATCTGTGAATTTTATGTCTTCTCCACAAACCAGTGCGGCGCCCTTTTTTTTCACAACACCTTTTACTTCGCAGCTTGCACATCCTTTTCCTTTGCAACTGCAATTAGCCCGCAGGTTGTATTTGCCTGCCGGAAACTTAATTGGAACAAGGCCAATCCGGTGGGCAAGCATTTCATCATAAAGTGCAGATGAATTCACAGTGATGTCTATTTTCTCTGCTGCCATGACAGGAACTTTGTTTACTATACTTCTTCGTAGCGTATTTGCAAAAACAGGATTAGAGTCCTTTATTTCAAATACAATTTTGTCATCGTCTTTTTCAAGAAGATTAATTTTCATGATTAAAGCCTCCTTCCGCGCCTTCCGCCTTTTTTTCTTGTTGAGTCGTGCGGGAGTGGAGTGGTTTCTTCAATTTTTCCTACTCGAAGCCCTGTTTGTATGAGTGCACGCATTGCTGGTTGGGCGCCCTTTCCCGGAGTTTTGAGCTTATGCCCTCCGGCGGCTCGAACCCGAACATGAACGCCGGTTATTCCGCGTTCTTTTGCCTCGTCTGCAGCGCGCCTTGCAGCCTGCATTGCGGGGTATGGTGTTCCCTGAAGCCGACCTTTGTCTGTTATCATGCCTGAACTGCATATTGAGATAGTTTCCGCGCCGGTTATGTCAGTTATATGGATTATTGTATTATTTTGTGTACTGTAAATATTTGCAAGACCCCATCTATTGACCCGTTCCTGTCGCTTTGGGGGGGTATCTTTTGGAGTTTCTTTTACTGTTTCTGTTACTTCTTCTGCCATAATAATCACTCTTTTACAACTGCCGGAATGTCGGCAACTTCTTTTTCAACAGGAGCCTCAGGCACGGATTTTTCAGAAGCTTCGGGTTTTTCATCCTTAACTTCTTCTTTTGGCTGTTTTTCAACAGCCGCGTCGTCCTTCTTTTCTTCTTTTGGATGTTCTGTTTTTGCCTCTGCCTTTAGTTCTTTTGCCTTTTCTACAGGCATTTCCTTTGGTTTAATCTCTTTTTTATCAGCATATTTGAAGTTGGTTGTAAGTGTTGATTTTATCACAAAGGCAACAGAATCCTCAGCATCACGCGAAACCAAGTGGCTCGGAGATGTAACTTTCCTGCCACCAACCATTATGTGCCCGTGTGTTATGAACTGCCTTGCCTGCTTGAGTGAATTTGCAAGTTCTTTTTTTCGGACAATGGTCTGAAGGCGCCTTTCAAGAAGCTCATTCATATTTAGTGAAAGAACTTTCTCAAGTGTTGCGTCTTTTTCAGTAAGACCCATATCATACATTTTTTTAAGAATAACAGACTCTTTTTCAGGGTCTCTTTCTGCAAACAGCTTTCTTGCACGCCTTCTTATTTGCCGGACAGCGGTCTCAATGCGATACATTTCCTGTTTTCTTCGAAGCCCGTAAGCCTTTATTGTATTTTTGTCTTCTTCAAGCTTATCTTTATCCCACGGCCTTCGTGGCGTATCATAATGTTTTTTCATTTTTGCAGGAGATCCCATTTATTGCACCGTTTTTGCTGTTGCTTTGGCTGTGTCTTCTTTCTTTCTGCTTACGCCCAGGCTTGCACCGCCTCTGAATGAGGAGCGCGTTCTCTGGCCACGGGTTGGAAGCCCTCTTTCATGGCGTACGCCCCTATATGCTCTGATTTTTTTCAGGCGGTTTATATCATCGCGAAGCGTAATTTGAAGATCAGCACCTGTCAGGTGCAAGTCATCTCCAGAAACATAATCTTTCTGCCTGTTGATAGCCCAGGAAGGTATTCCGGCAGCAATAGGATTTTCAATTACTTTTTCAATCTCTTTTATTTTGTCATCACCAAGATCCTTGAGCTTGGTCTCTTCCTTAAGAGAGATGACGTGCAGTATGCATTTTGAAAGCGGGTATCCAACGCCTTTTATTTTTGAAAGTGCCATGACTATGCTTTTGTCTGCGTCAAGGTCTGTGCCTGCGACACGCACTATATTTTCGATGTGTTTTGCTATTGCCATGATTTCACTTGTTTTCAAAAAACTCAAAAGAGTCCATGTATGCGCCTTTCAGAAAAACCACAAAGGACGGATTTATGCCCAGACACACATGATGTCCCGGCGACCCTTGCAGCGCAAAAGCGAATGGGCTATATTGCAGGGTTAAGCTTATAAATGTAGTGAGTGCCGCATTAGTATAATGGTGTCTTTTTACAGTTTCCGTGTGTTTGGCGAGGTGCAGGGCGTTGGCTTTAGGCCGCACGTTTTTACACAGGCAAAAAAGCGCACTCTTTCTGGTTTTGTGAGAAATGCAGGCTCACATGCAGAGATAGTTGCAGACAACAAGGAAGCGGTTATTGAGATTCTCAAAACTCTGCCAAATGCCCGGATTACGAAAGTTGATATTGAGGAAATTTCTGGCAAATACAATTCATTTAAAATACTTGAAAGCACGAAAACATCTTCTTGTTTTGGAAGCGGGATACCTGCTGACACAGCGACTTGTAATGAGTGCTTAAAGGAGATGTGCGACCCGAAAAACAAAAGGCACAATTACTTTTTCATAACCTGTACTTCATGCGGCCCGCGCTTTACTGCTGTAAACTCATACCCGTATGACCGGAAAAACACATCACTAAAAGACTTTGAAATGTGCGATTCATGTCGGGAGGAATACGGGAACCCGGAAAACAGGAGGTTTCATGCAGAGACCATTGCATGCGAAAAGTGCGGCCCCACACTTTCGCTTATTGTAGATGGAAAAAAAGCAAATGTAAAAGACCCTATTTTTGAGATTGCGAAGCTCATTCTCAAGGGAAAAATAGTTTCAATAAAAGGCCTTGGAGGATATCACCTTGCATGCCTTGCAGACAATCAAAAGGCAATTGCAGAATTAAGGGCACGTGCGTCAAGAACTGATAAGCCTTTTGCAGTGATGGTGCGCGATATTAAGATGGCGCAAAAGATTGCGCACGTATCCGCAGAAGAAGAGAAAATTCTGTTATCAGCCAGCCGTCCGATAACCCTTCTGAAAGCAAGGAGAAAAATGCCTGTGTCTGAGCTTGACACAATAGGCGTCATGCTATCGTATAGTGCACTACACACACTTCTTTTTGACTACATTGATGAGCCGCTTGTTATGACAAGCTCAAACCGTGCTGATGAGCCGATAACATCTGAGTTAGGCGAGGAGCAGTTTGCAGATTATGTGCTTGAGCACAACAGGAGAATTGCAAGAAAGGCAGACGACTCAGTTGTAAAACCTATTGCAGGGAAGACAATGATTCTAAGGCGCTCGCGCGGTTTTGTCCCGATACCTATTGAGCTTGAAACAAGCAGCCCTGTGCTCGCACTTGGGGGCGACAGCATGAACACATTCTGTATTGCAAAGGATGGAAAAGCAGTGCTGTCCCAGCACATCGGAAGCCTGTCAAACCCGAAAACATTCTTGCGCTACAAACAAGAAATTGAAAGTTTCATGAATCTCTATAATTTTCAACCAGAAATCATTTCGTGCGACATGCATCCGAAATATAATTCAACAGCATTTGCAAAAGAGCTTGCCAAAAGGTTTTCTGCAAAGCTCGTTCCAGTACAGCACCACATCGCGCACGCAGAGTCGTGCGCTCGCGAGCACGGGCTTTTAGACTATGCAGCAATTGTCTGCGATGGCTCAGGGTATGGGCTTGACAGCAAGGTGTGGGGTGGGGAAATTATTGTAGATGGGAAAAGAGAGGGACATCTGGAAGAGCATGTGATGCCCGGTGCAGAGTCCGCAGTACTTAATCCAAAGAAAATGCTTTTTGGAATACTGAACAAATTTATGGGCGCGCAAGAGATTTCAAAAGTTGCCGGAATAGCACTGAAGGAGTGCCAGGTTCTTGAGAAACAGGTCGCAGAAAAATTCAACTGCGCAAGCACCACAAGCACAGGCAGGCTTTTTGATGCAGCATCAGCGCTTCTCGGATTTTGCGACAAAAGAACTTATGACGGCAGACCTGCAATGCTTCTTGAGGCAAACTCGACAAAATCTCTTGATTTTTCTGTGAAAACAAAAGGAAACGTGCTTTTGACAACACCCTTGTTTGAGTATCTTGTTGAAAACATTGATAGAGATAAGTCCTGCCTCGCTGCAACAGTTCAGCAGTACATTGCAGAAGGGATGTACAAGATTGCGTCAAAGTTCAGGAAGCCGATTGTATTTTCTGGCGGGTGCGCATACAACCGCATAATGGCAGAATACATGGTTTCAAAAGGAGTTTATCTGAATGAGAAAGTTCCTGCGGGTGACGGGGGGCTTTCTTATGGGCAGGCAGCGTTTTCTGTGTTAAAACAGCAGAATCCGGCGAATATGTAGATTTTAATAGGTTCATGCCCCACAATATTTATGCCTGACAAGTGTACAAAGTGCGGTAAGATACACCCGGATGATGCGCCCTATCTCATCAATGGGTGCGATAAGTGCGGCGGGAAATTCTTTTTCTATGTAAGGCCTGAATTGCTTGAAGAAGCTGAACAAGAAGTGTCTTTGCTTTCAAGAAAAGACATGAAAGAGATAGAAGATGACATACGGGATATAGTTTCCGGTGATGGCATCAAAAAGGACGAAACAGTTGTTCTTGACCTTGAGGCAATACGGGTAATACGGCCCGGAAAATACCATATTGATGTCACGAACCTATTCAACCAGAAGCCTATTGTAGTGCGGGTTGGTGCCGGTCGCTATGAGATAGACCTATCAACACTCATGACTAAAATCAGCAAAAAGAAATAAACATCGCGAGTAAAAGAAGTTCGGTTTTGAGGCACCCAATAAAACAGAATTTGGATTGAAACGCCTGCAAGGTTTGTATTTTTAATCGCTGTTCACCGACATATTACTCGATGGCGGGCACGAATATATAAGCGCATCAAACTATGGTTTGACATATAGTGATAATATGTCTTTATTTGATGACGTGTGCCAAATGTACAGAAAATCGAAGATAGGCACTAATAAAATATGCAGTAATTGCAATCTCACACATAAGGTTCCTATTTCAATTTGGCATATTGGCGATAATTTCTCTAGAGATAAATACAAGATATTATAATTTACCGATTGACCTATTGACCAATTT
>CBDUVQ010000052.1:0-6629 GCA_965370715.1 uncultured archaeon | reverse complement strand
TATGTTGTTGCGCTTTGGCACAACCTGCCCAAGGAAGCGCTCGTAGTTGCCAAGATCCTGATCAATCTCGCCGCCATCGTCTGTCACAAAGACCTCTCCGTGCTCGGTCGGGCGCATTGTGCCTGCATCTATGTTGATGTATGGGTCAATCTTGACGCCCGTAACAGAATATCCTTCGGATTTAAGGAGCCTGCCGATTGAGGCGGTAACAACTCCTTTTCCAAGACCGGACAGCACACCCCCTACGACAAAAATAAAGCGCGGCTTCTTTGTTTTTTCAGAATTAGGCACATTATGCGTTGGACTCATAATGTATACTTTGTCTGGTTAAGAAAATTTATATATGCATATATTCTGGATTGAAATATCTTTTAAAAAGTCATTACCCAACTTATTCTATGAATTTGCCTGATAAAGAGTACCGCGCTATTGAAAACGAGATTATCAGGCGCAAGCCAAAAAAAATACTTTTGCAGGCGCCAGAAGGCATGAAAACCTCTGTGCAGGAAATTGCAGGCAGAATTCAGGCACTCGGCCCAAAATGCATTATCTGGGCAGACCCATGCTTTGGGGCGTGCGACATCCCGGAGCAGCCTGCAAAAATGCTTGGCTGCGACCTTATCGTGCATGTCGGGCACGCACAGTTCATGGATACAAAAGAAATTCCGGTTCTGTTTGTTGAGTGCCGCTCGGACACAGATTTCGCGCAAGTTATTGAATCAGGCATTTCTGCAATATCCTATAAAAAAATAGGCCTTGTTGCCACAATACAGCACCTTGGCGAATTGACAAAGATAAAGGGCCTTCTTGAGGAGAACGGCAGAGAAGTATTCCTAGGAAAATCTGCGAGGATGGAATACAAAGGGCAGGTTCTTGGCTGTGATGCCGGGGCAGCAGAATCCGTAGAAGATAAGGTTGACTGCTTTCTTACACTTGCATCCGGAAAGTTCCATGCGCTTGGTGTGGCAAAGAAAGTGCAAAAGCCTGTTTTTCTTGCGAATTTGGACACCGATAAAATCGAGAGCATGGATGAGGAGAATAAGCTTTTTTTGAAGAAAAGAATAATAAAGCTCGACAAGTTTAAGGATGCAAAAAATGTTGGCATACTGGTATCAACAAAAAGAGGGCAGTTCAGGAGCACAGATGATATTGAAAAAAAGCTTGAGTCAAATGGCAAGAAAGTGTGGGTTATTGCAATGGACTATATCTCTCCTGAGAAGATTCTCGGCATGAAACTTGACGCACTTGTAAACACAGCATGCCCGCGGATAGAGGATGACCTTGTTTTTCCAGTGCCTGTTATTGACAAAAGCGAGATTCTTTAGCCATATCTTCCGTTAAGAATGCCTGTTGACTTGAGTTCTGAAATCAGACCTGTTTTGTATGTTATTGTGAGTGGTAAACTATAGCATTTGCCTACAGTTCCTGCGTCCATAGTTCCCGCACTTGCCTGAACAGCTAATTGCCCTCCGGCAACCAAGCTGTAGGGGCCAACAGCTACACCATTTATTTCCGTTATATTGGCGTCTTTCTCAAGCCGGCTTGCAAGAAGCACAGCAATGCTGCCGTCTGCATTTACAGAATACTCATTTGTTTCCGGCAGAACAGAGGCAATCGGAGGGAATCCGCTTGCACCATAAGTGCAGTTGCGCTCGTTGAATACATAAGTGTAGAGCAGGACACCAACAATCATTATCGCAAGCAGAGCCCATCCATAGGTCATGAGGTATTCTGTTGCAGACTGTGCTTTCCTAATATGCATGAACTCATCAAAAAAAGAAAAAAAGCGTACAAGGCACAAGTGCCTTGCACACATTAGTTAAATCCAAAAAGTGTTTAGTACCGTCCGTTTAGATTTCCTGTTGATTTGACAGGTACTCCGGCAGCGGTCTCGAACGTGATAGTTACGCTTTCAGTGTAGCAATCTCCCTGAACTCCTGCTCCGGCAATGTCGATCGTTGTAGCTACTGCGACTGTTGCACCGTCAGCTATAACCACGGGCACCGTAAGAGTTTCTGAGGCTGTATCTCCGGTAACTGTTGTTACAGTTATGTCTTTACCGAAATTGTTTTTTAGAGCCATATTCACTGTTCCGGCAGTATTTACTGCGAATTCGTTTCCATCCGGAGCAACACTTGCTGTTAGCGGCCATCCGCTTGCTCCTGCTGTTGCACAGCTTCTTTGTGAGAAAACCTGAGTATACAAAAGAGCACCCACAATTGTTATTGCAAGTATTGCCCATCCGTATGTCATGAGGTATTCTGTTGCAGACTGTGCTTTTCTTTTCTTAAAAAAGCTCATTTATATCTCCCTCCGTGAGCATTATATGCTCTTCGTAGTAAAATAAGGATAAAGGGGTATATATAGTTTTTTAGCGTAATTTTTCAAAAGTGCCGGTATGAGATATAGCTTTTTATGCATTGCTGTAGAATATAAAATCTGCTTTGCCTCGGTAGCTCAGCAGGTAGAGCGCATGGCTGTTAACCATGTCGTCGCAGGTTCGAGTCCTGCCCGGGGCGTCTTTTGCGTTGAATCGTGGGTGTTGGCATTTCAACAGATTTCGAGAACAAAGTCTTTTCTGCAGTGAAAAAGATACCACGAGGTAAAGTATCGACTTATTCTTGCGTAGCTAAAGCAATAGGGGCTTTGAAGGCATATCGTGCAGTCGGCAATGCATTGAACAAGAACACAAACCCTGATGTGCCCTGCCACAGAGTTGTAAGAAGCGATGGCACAGTCGGCGGGTTCGCGCACGGCACCAAAAAGAAGATACTCCTTCTTGAGAAAGAGGGCATAAGCATAGCTAATGCCAAAGTAAAAAACGTAGAGAATGTGCTTTTCCGGTTCTAATTCGGTGGTTTACACAAAGTCAATTCCAAGGCGCTGCTCAATCTCTTTTTTCTGCCCGTTGCTGAATGTGTTTGTGGCACTGAATATCTGTGGAGAGTTTACGCCTGTGACAATTATCATTGCCCGGATGGTGTCGCCAAGCTCTCTTGCGACCATTGCACCCCAGATAACCTTTGCGTCAGGGGAAAGCCTTGTTGTAACTGCATTGACAATCTCCTTTGCTTCCTTCAGGGTAAGATTTCCGCCGGTGACATTAATGAGCGCGCCTGTAGCGCCTTCAATATCGACTTCAAGAAGCGGGTTTGTAAGTGCTTTCTGAACAGCTTCGTATGCCCTGTTTTCTGTGTCAGATTCACCCATACCAATCATTGCCATTCCTCCGGAACCCATGACTGACTTTATGTCTGCAAAGTCAAGGTTTATGAGCCCTGGCTTTGTAACCAGTTCTGCAGTTCCTTTGACTGCATTGACAAGAATTTCATCTGCTACCTTGAATGCAGTGTTTATAGAAACATCAGGAACAATCTCCATCAGCTTCTCGTTGGGTATGATAATAAGCGTGTCAACAGATTCCTCAAGCTTCTCAAGACCAATCCGTGCATTTTCACCCCGGTGATGCCCTTCCATATGGAAAGGGAGTGTGACTATAGCGACTGTCAGAGCACCCAATTTTTTGGAAACTTCTGCAACAATAGGTGCAGCGCCGGTTCCTGTTCCGCCGCCAAGACCACAGGTAATGAATACCATGTCTGCGCCCTCAAGAGCCTTTTTGATGGTTTCTTTTGATTCCTTTGCCGCAGCCTCACCCACTTTTGGGTTCGCGCCAGAGCCAAGGCCCTCGGTAATCTCTTTTCCAATAAGTATTTTTTCATCAGCGTCTGTGTAAAGAAGGTCTTGCGCATCTGTGTTGATGCAAATTGTTTTTGCACCGTCAAGCCCGACCTGAGTCAGGCGGGAAATAGTATTGTTTCCTGCGCCACCGCATCCGACAACAACAATTTCTGCTCGTCTGTTTTTTAGAACTTCTCTAAGCTCTGCATCGCTTTTGTGGTGCCTTGTAGGCAATTCCTGTTTCGTGCCGGCATCAATGTCCGGTCTTTCAAGCGCGCTTTGAATTATGCTGTCCATTCAATCAGCCTCGTGATTTTTTTACTGTGCAAGTAGATAATCATAATGTGTGCGAAACCTTTTTAAGCATTTACTTGGGGACCTCTTTCGCCGTGTTTTGGGGTTCTTTTTCTGCTTTCTCTTTCTGTTCTGAAAAGGAGACCTCTTTAACGCCCTCAATGTGCTTCTTTATATCGCCTTCTATCTTTTTCCGGAGGTCATCCGGTACGAATTTGAAGAATGCTTTTGGCATTGATATGTCTGCCTTGCCCTCTGACAAAGAGGACTTGATTTTTTGCCCGAGGCCGCCGAAGTAAAAGCCAGTAATAACATCAAGTTTCTTTGTTGGCTCTGTTATGAGCCCGAGAGTTTTGACCTCGTATTCAAGTATCTTTCCAGCAAGAGGGTGGTTGAAGTCAACCCGAACCCGGCCTGATGATGCAGAAAGAATCTTTCCGGAAACATTGTTGCCAAGTGTAATGTATTGCCCGGGCACCGGAACTATTTTCTCTTTACTGAATTGGGCGGATGATATGATTTTTATGAGCTTGCTGTCCCTTTTTCCGAACCCTTCGTCTGAATGTATGTCAAATTTGGATGATGCATTTGCATCAATATCAAGAAGCTTTTTGTCAAGGCCTGAAACAACATATCCTGCGCCCACAATAATGCTGGCTGCGCCGTATTTTGTATTTTCCTTGAAGATGTTATTCTCCTTTGCAAGCGATTCGTCTGTTGTGTCGAATATCTCTTTTGTATCTTTTACACGTCCTGTGTATTCTATTTTGACAAAGTCGCCTTTCTTCATGCAGGGCAATCGGTTCTGAAAGAATATAAATATATTGTGCGTCTGCAAAGTTTTGATGCCTTGAATGCGATGGTGGTTGTGGTGTGTCTTTCGGAATGGGTGGTTTTTGCCGTGGTTTGATCAAACAATACTCTTTTAAATCACAACTTACTAAGACCCTTTATGGCTAATTCAGATGAAATAAGTTCTTTTTTAGATAAAATAGATTCTTTGGAGGATTCTTTAAGTGGCATGTGTACCTTAGTTCATAAAGATCTAGAGGGCAATCGTGGTTATTCTTATGCACTGATAGAAAGTAAAGAGGGATATTTGATTGTTTCAACAAATGGTCCTGACATCTCTTTGACGAATGATGAACTGTATGAAATTTCCAGACAAGTGATATTTCCTGAAAAGTATCCACCGACGGTTCCTGCCCGAGCATTGTTGGATCTCTTAGGGTCTGAAGACGCGTATTTTTTGGCAAAAAAAGAAGTATTGTCACAATATAGAGTTGTTCAAGAAAGTAAATCTCAAGACCAACAAATTGAATTTTCTTTTTTATTTGCTGAATTTTTAGACAACGTACATGAAGGGATTGTTCCGCGGTTGTCAAAAGGTCTTGTTAAAAATTCAAAGGATTATGAGTTGACGGTTTTAGAACATTTAATTGGGCAGATAGATGAGGACAGAAAGTTTAGAGATAATATGTGGATAAAAAAACGATAATGCCAATTGTAACCAATTTAAATCTTCAGGCAAAAGAATGTTTATGCCAAAAGACTGGAGAGACTCGCTTGATTCTGAGAACGCACAGGATCTGAACGACCTTATAGTATCTGCCCTCAAGCACAGGCAGTCCTATGACCAATCAAATGACCCGCGGGTTGCGCAATTATGGCTTGCGTTTGTAGAGCTGTACAAAAGGCACGCTGCGGTTGAGAAACGGCTTGAGGCGTGTGAAGAGCACTTGTTCGGCAAACGAAAGCCATCTTCTATTTTGAAAGATTTGGAGAATTACTAATTAAGCGCCCTTTCAAACAACTCTGAAAACTCCTGCGGCTTTGTCAGGAACTCAAGGCGCGAGACATTTTGTATAAGATGATACATTGGCTCTGTTTTCCCAAGACCAAGAAGCGCGGCATCCAAAGGCTTGTTCTTTTTTAGCATACCCTCTGTGTGGATATACTTCGGGTTCTTTACAATTCCATCGGGTGTAAAAAAGTATGCGCAACCGCCGAACTCATGGAGGGGGCCGTAGACTGAGCTGAAGTCGCGCGCAACCCAGTTCGCGATTATAAGAGTTGAATCTTCTTCGTTCACGGTGATGTGCGCAAAGCCCGGAGGAATAAGGAATTTGTCGCCAGTGTTTGCGCGAACGACCCGTGCGTCATAAACCTTGTTTCCATTGACCTTTTGTATGAAGAATAGTGCCTTGCCTTCAAGCACTTCATAGATTTCAGGATACGTTGTTGTCTGCCCCGGGACAAACGGGTGGTAGTGCCCTGCGGTCTTTATGTATTCTTTTCCGAGCATTAGCGGCGGAATAACTGTGACATCATATCGAAGGTTGTTTGCCTCAATTGTGCCTTTGTCTTCGGGCAGGCATGTATCTCTATACATATAGTATAGGTGTGTTTTTGGATTTGCAGATTTCAGCCATTCAGTGTCATGGATTACAGGGCGCATTTGCTCAACGGTGCGTATGTCCGGTGTTAGCACTTTGCCTGCAAAAGAAAGTTCTTTTTTCTCGTTGTCCCATGAAACGGGCAACCCCGACGTTGTAGCAAGCGCCATATCAGAAGTTCTGTTCTATTTTATATATAGATGAGTGCGGGTTTAGTAAGAAATTTCAATCCCTGGTTTCCCTGGTTCAGCTCTCTTT
>CBDUVQ010000051.1:0-6712 GCA_965370715.1 uncultured archaeon | reverse complement strand
CAGTACTGTAATTTTTATCATAATAATGAAATAAATTTGAGATATTTTAAAACTTGTTAATTTAGAGAAAACTGCCTCCGCTGAATTTCTTTAACAACATATTAAAAGAAATGCAGTGAAAGTAAAACCTGTTCAACGGGTGTTACTATGGCTAGTATGACTGGAAATACGAAATCATATTACAGGAAATCCGGTAAGCCCAAAAATACGTGGCTGAAACGAAACCGTTTTACAGCGATGGCATTTATCATTGCGCTCGGGGCTATAGGGCTTGTGTTTTCCGGGGTGTCAGATTCTCCTTCAGGCATGGTTGTCGGAAATATTTCTGAAATTCAGGTATCTGAAGATGTTGAGCCATATGTTTCGCCGGAGCAGATAGCGGATTATTATTCGCGTGCAATAGAGATGAACCCAAATGACCAAATATCGCGGTACAACTACGCAATCGTATTAGAGAGGCTGAACCAGACTGACAATGCACTTGAACAGTATGCACTTGCCATAGAAATAAGCGCAAACTACACTGCGCCATTAAATAACATAGCAATTCTTCTCCAGAAGCTTGGCAGGCTCAACGAGTCAAAAGATTACCTTGAAAAAGCACTTCTTATCGAAGAAAACAACAGCGCCATAATTCTAAACTATGCCAATATTCTTGCTGAATTGGGGCAAAACAGCATGGCAGAGGAGAACTACCGAAAAGCCATTGAACTAAACCTTGATGATAAAGGCGCGTACAGGAATTTTGCCCAGTTTTTGTACAACAATGACAGAGGTATAGAAGCAAAAGAAATGCTTGAAAAGTCCTATTAGGGCATTCGTACACCAAAAAATATAAGCCTGCGCCAGAAAGGAAGTGTATAGGACAATCAGGTGTTTTTATTTAACCAAACAATTAGAAAAGATCTCAATAAACTTCTAAAAGAGCTTATGGGTTATCGCGGAAGGCATACAGAGTTAGTTACCATGTACGTGCCTGCGGGGTACAACATCAATGAGATGAAGACTCTTGTGGCAAACGAGATTGGCACAGCAGTTAACATAAAGTCAAAGGCTACAAGAAAGAATGTTCTCACATCCCTTGAAAAGGCAGCGCAAAGGCTCAAGAGCTACAATGTCACACCAAAGAACGGCCTTATTATTTTTGTAGGCAATATTTCTGATGTCGAGGGCAGGCCGGACATAAAGGTTTGGGAGATTGAGCCGCCTGAACCCATTTCAATGCGCCTGTATCGCTGCGACCAGACATTCGTGCTTGACCCGCTTCTTGACCTCGTGCGCGAGAAAGAAATTTACGGGCTCATAGCCATTGACACAAGCGAGGCATCAGTTGCGTTTCTTCGCGGAAAATCAGTTCAGATGGTGAAGCACTTGAAATCCCTTGTACCGGGAAAGACCGCAAAGGGGGGGCAGAGTGCTGCCCGGTATGCAAGAGTGCGCTCCGGGCTCCTGTTGACATTCAAGAAAGAAGTTGGCGAGCTTGCTACAAAGACATTCAGGAACGAACGCGACCTAAAGGGCATTTTAATAGTCGGTCAGGGGCTCATAAAAGAGGAGTTCTCAACAGGACCTTACCTGTCAGAGGAACTGAAAGGCAAAATCATAGGCATACGAGACCTTGGCTACGCAGGGAAAGATGGTCTTAAAGAGCTTATTGACCGCTCAGAAGACCTTCTGAAAGAGTCTGGTGTCATGCGCGAGAAACTAATTATTAAGTCATTTCTTGAGCACCTGAAAAAAGAGACAGGGCTTGTGACTTATGGTGTTGCAGAAGTAATCCGTGCAATGAAGGCAGGAGCTGTCGAAAAAATCATGATATCAGATTCATTCAATTATAAGTACTGCAAGATATCTTGCGCAAAATGCGGGTTTTCACTTGAAAAAATAATTCATGAAGACCGGATACCCTCAAAATGCCCTGAGTGCGATGGTAAATTACATATTGATGAAAGTGATGTTTTGTTGTATCTTGAAAGCGCAATAGAAAAAACAGGCACATCAATTGTAGAAGTCTCATCCGAGACTCCGGAAGGTGTGCAGTTCGCAGAGCTTGGCGGAATCGGGGCGTTTTTAAGGTACAGGTTCTCCTGATATTAAATACTATATATTCTACATACTGCAAAAGGGTTCTAATGTTTGCAAGAAAAAAGCATCTTAAGCGCGAACTGTCTTTGGCAGACCTTGTCATGTACGGCCTGAGCATAATAGTTGGCGCAGGAATCTATTCTCTTATTGGAAAGGCAGCAGGAATCAGCGGCAATTCTCTTTGGCTGTCATTTGTTTTTGCAGGGTTTATTGCTATAATTACAGGGCTAAGCTATGCAGAGCTTTCATCAATGTTTCCAAGAAACGCAGCAGAATACACATATACGCGAGAAGCATTTTTGAGCAAGAGGTTCTCGTTTTCATTGTCATGGCTCATAATTTTTATTGGCGCAGTCGCTGCATCAACAATTGCCCTTGGGTTTGGCGGATATCTGGAGGCGCTGATTGAGACGCCAGTGCTTTACAATGCGCTCGGCCTCATAGCGGTTCTTTCAATTTTGGGAATGTATGGCTTGAGAGAATCAATGAAAGCCCTTTATGCAATGACCATTGCAACACTTTTAGGGCTTCTTGCAATAGTTGCGTACAGCTGGAAATACATTGGCACAGTAAATTATTTTGAGATGCCAAACGGAATCTCAGGAGTTCTTGAGGCATCAGCATTTGTCTTTTTCGCATATCTCGGCTTTGAGGCTATCGCAAACATGTCAGAGGAGACAAAGAACCCGAAAAAAGTTGTTCCAAAAGCAATACTCATATCTATCGCAGTCGCTACAATCATTTACATTATTGTTGCCATCTCATCAGTTTCCGTGGTTTCATGGGATGTTCTTGCTGAATCAAACGCTCCGGTCACAGACATTGCATCAAAAGTCATGCCCAACGCGTCATTTATTATCACAATCATTGCGCTTCTTGCAACAGCATCAACTGTCCTGACATTTCTTATTGCAAGCTCACGAAGGATTTACGGCATGACAGAGGAGCATTCATTGCCCGGAATATTCGCTTATGTGCATCCGAAACAGGGAACTCCCTGTGTGGCAATACTTTCATTTGCTGTTATCGCATCTCTTTTCACGCTTATAAACGATATCTCATTTGTCGCAAAGGTGGCTAATTTTGGTTCGTTCCTGATTTTTGGAGTAGTGCATATTAGCCTTATTGAGCTTCGTTACCGTGAACCGCATGCAAGAAGAAAATATAAGGTGCCTTTGAATATCGGAAAGTTTCCGCTTCTGGCGGGTGTGGGCATTGTGCTTTCATCAATAATGATGCTTCAGTTCAGCCTTTTTGTTGCACTGATAAGCGCATTCATCTTTTTTTCAGGAGCTCTTCTTTATTCAATGATTGAGAACATAAGCAAGATGATTGTTTTCTTATCAAAAGTGCTTCGAATAATATATGAATTGGTTCGAAGGAAACAAGGGGTTTCAAAAGTTTAGGGGCATAAGAAGACTAATATATATGGCATAGACCATAAACCTGTTATGGACTATGCAGTGTTCAAGCTTCTGATAAGTATTTTTGGCCTGATATTTACGTTTGTCGTGATGACGTATTTCAATATCGAGTTGTATCGCGCAAAAGAGCGCTTTTTTGGAACCATGAGGCAGATTTTCTCAAATTTGTTTATAATAATATTTTTGTTGAGCTGGCTAATGTACGGTTTTTACATTATCGTGATATTCGAGAACAGTTTCGGAATCTATTTGTGGAACAAATATTTTGGGTTTTGGTTTGTTCCTTTGACAGTCGTATTAGTGGTGATCTCACTGGTTTATGGCATTCGGCTTCTTGATGGATTGGAAGCTCTTTCAAGAGAGGATATATATTCCTGACCTTAGAGCACACACTTAATTAATCCTTTATGGCTATAGGGCTTCCGCCGGCGTGCCAACTCATTCTGGGGCGCATCCTTATTTCATAAAGCCGCTCTGAATTATCGTCCAGAATTAGAGCAGAGCCTTTCTCGCGCGGCAAGCGGTCAAAGTATTCAGGTATGCCATATCTCATATAGCTCTGCATTATGTTCGCGAGCGACTCAATATCATTTCTTGAAGTGAGCCTGTGAGCCAACACAAGGTCGCACTGAGATATTGCTTCATTATGGAGCTTGTAAGGCATCTGCGTTGCAAGAACAAGCGATACACCAGGCTCGCGCCCGATTTTTACCCACTGCAACAGGGGTCCGGATGCGACAGTCATACCTTCTGCAGGAAGGAACTGGTGCGCCTCGTCAATCAGCATCCATGTAAGCGGCATATAGCCCGCCCCTAGTTTTCCGCCTTCCATTTCCTGCAATTCCTCAAGGCGTCGTGACTTCATCCTTTCCTCAAGTATCTTTCTTGCGACAAGCGCTACGACAAGTGAGCGCACAGACCAGCCACCGCTTGCAAGCCCGAACTGGCTTATGTCAAGCACAGTTATCTTGCCGGGCACGACAATGTCATGAATTGAAGTCCCGACAGAGCTGAAGAGCCCCCAGTCATGTGCAAAAGAAAACCTGTTGATAAGCCCCTGTTTTGCAACACTAGGGGCATCAATTTTTTTTATAACCTCTATTAAATCCGTAAGGTCGTATGACGGCATATTATCGTTGATAGTCTTTATTGTTTTTTCAAGAAGAATCCCTATTTCTGTATCAAGCTCTATTCCGAATGTGAGCGCCCACGACCCGGAATCAAGCTCTGACGGACGCATGGCAAATGTCTTGTCATACGGGATTTCGTTCTCGCGAAAGTGCCTTGCCTGCCCTTCCGGGACAAGAACCTGCACATCAAATGATTTTGGCTTTAAGCCCCATTTAGACAGCAGGACTATATCGCGTTCATTCGGATTTTTCATGGACCAATATATTCCCATTGGGTCTATTATCACGCAGGCCATGTTTGTCTTGATTTCCGTTGGAAGAAGTGCAATTTCCTCTGCAATAACACCTAGAGTGTGGCTTTTTCCGGTTCCGCGCTTTCCAAAGATTCCAATAATATGCGGTCGCGCAAGGTCTATGCGCAGCGGGTTTGTAAGATATGCATCCTTTTTCTCTCCGACAAAGTGCTTTCCTATTACACCGGTTCCTTTAGTGCCGTATTTTTGAAGGTCTTCCGGGGAGCGCCCGACAACAATTTCATGCATGAATAGATTTCATTGAGCGCGGATATATAGTTTCGTTTGTGAATCCGCTCTACACAAAAAACTATTAAAGTGTGCAGGTCATTCATAATTAGGAAGAAGACCGCAGGTGTTATTCTATGTCATCCATTTTTCGCTCATACGATATCAGGGGGGTTTACCCTTCAGAGATAAATGAGGATGTTGTCTATAAGACAGCTTTTGCATACAGGCGCGTCCTGCCGCAGGCAAAAGAGATTGTGGTTGCGCGCGATATGAGGATTTCAAGCCCTGCCCTTTTTGAATCCCTTACGCGCGGCCTTATGGAAGCAGGCTTCAATGTGATTGATGTTGGCATGGTTCCTGTATCTGTTTTTTACTTTGCGATTGCGCACTACAAAAAAGACGGCGGCATTATGATTACAGCTTCGCACAATCCAAAAGAGTATAATGGCCTAAAGATTCAGCGCGAGAATGCGCGACCCATTGTCGGCGAGACAGGAATTTTTGATATGGAAAAATATGTTAAAGAAGGCAGTTTCGAGAAGTCAAAAGAAAAAGGGAACATGAGCAAAAAGGAAGTTGTGGAAGAGTACATAAAATATATTCTGCCGAAAATAAAACTGAAGCGCCCCCTGAAAGTTGTTCTTGATTCAGGAAACGGCACATGCAGCAGAATACCTGAAAAAATATTTTCCTCTCTTGGCTGCACAGCAAAAACAATTTTTGCAGAGCCTGACGGAACATTTCCGAATCATGCGCCTGACCCGCATGACGAAAAGAACCTTGCTGCACTCCAGAAAGAAGTTGTTGAAAACAAGGCAGACATAGGATTTGCATTTGACGGTGACGGGGATCGTGCAGGAGTTGTGGATGAAAAGGGAAGAATCATTTCTATGGATTTCATACTCATGATGCTTGCAAGGCAGGCGCTCAAAGCAAAGAAAGGCGATGTTGTGTTTGAAGTGCGCTGCCCAAACACATTAATTGATGATACAAAGGCTCACGGAGGAAACCCATTGGTTACCCGTGTCGGGCACAGCTACCTGCTTGATGAAATTATAGCGCGCAGTGCAGTATTCGGTGGCGAGCTTACAGGGCACATGTATTTTCCATACTGCTACTACAATTATGATGACGCGATTTTTGCATCACTAAAGATTGCAGAAATTGTTTCCGCCCTTAATGTTCCGTTTTCAGAATACATTGATTCGCTCCCGCGCGCGCATGCGAGCCCTGAGATTTTTATTGATTGCGACGACGACAGAAAGTTCAAAGTAGTCGAAGAATTGAAAACATATTTGAAAGAAAATAATTATGACTTTCTCGGCATAGATGGCGCAAGAATAAATTTCCCCAATGGTTGGGGATTGGTTCGCGCGTCAAACACGACTGCGCACATAAAGTGCAGGTTTGAGGCAGACACAGAGGCGCACCTAAAAGAAATAATTGATGAGGTTTCAGGCATAATTGAAAAGTTTGGGTTGGAGCTGTGAGAAAAAATGGACGTGTTTATAGAATTAAGCATAATCATTGGAATAACTGTTTTGATTGC
>CBDUVQ010000050.1:0-6843 GCA_965370715.1 uncultured archaeon | reverse complement strand
TATTACATGACAAAATAAAAAAAAATAATAAAAAACCTAAAGCTTCCGTGCGCAAAGACAGTCAAAGTAATGGCAAGCGTGAGAGCCGCAGACAAGCAGTTCATAAAAGAAAAACTAGGCAAGCTAAATGAAAAAGTAAGTTTCATCAAAAATGCCAATGAAATAATGATTCTTCCCTAGGATGTTGACAAAGGTATGGGATTAAGAATTGCAATGAGATACTTAAACATAGATCTGGACAAGACCATAGTAATAGGCAATGGAGAAACTAGCCAGAGCATGTTCATGAACCCCGGCATTAAGATAGCCCTCTTTAATGCAACCAAAAAACTAAAAAAACTTGCAAACTATGTGACAAAAAGGCCTTCGACAAAAGGCATGCGCGAGATAATGGATTCTATGAATATGTAATATGCCTGAAATGCCTTATCTGCTTTGAAGAGGTTGAAGCGGTAGCGACTTCAGGGTTACATAGAGGTTTCATGACTACACAGCCGTTGTTCAAAACTTTTTAAACGCGAGACTACAATTTATAGTTATGACTAAACAAATATTGGAATTATTAAAGGCAAGCAGAGAAGTTATAGCAGGCTGTTCCATGCCAAATGGGGCAATTGTTGCTTCAAATTCCGCTGAATTACACTTCCATAAAGAAGCAAAAAACTACAACTTTGTCTGGCCCAGGGATGCTTCATATGCCTGCGTTGCAGCAAATATGCTTGGATTAGATATCCATGAAAATTTTTTTAAATGGTGTACTAAAGCAGAAGGCTGGGAAAAAACAGGCTTGTTTTATCAGTATTATTATGCTGACGGCAGGAAAGCATGTTTTCAGTTTCAACCCGACCAGACAGCATGCGTTTTGATGGCGATATTTAATTATTATAAACACGACAAAAAGAAATGCATGAAATTTGAAAAACTTATCAAAAAATCAGCAGACGGTTTATGCAGAATATGGGACAAGACTCATTTTAACCTGGTGACTCAGGATTTGTGGGAAGAGCGGCTTTGTTTTCCGGATCTCAAGGATAATTTTACTTATTCTTTGGCTATTTGCTCCAGAGGGCTGTCCTACGCAAATGAGTTGATTCCAAACAAAAAGTGGTCCAAAACCTCAGATGAGATGAAAAGGGCTTTATTGAGCAATTTTAAAGATTATTTTTATCGTTCTTTTGGAAAGATAGATGATAAACAACTTGATGCTTCATTGATGGGCTTGGTATGGCCTTCGAGAATAGTAAATGCAAACCATGAAATTATGAAAAAAACAATAAGCCTTATTGAAAAAAGGCTTGCTAAAAATTCAGGCATTTACAGATATGAAAATGATGTATATGATGGATGGATGTATCAAAAAACCACTCATCGCAAAAAAGGTGCGGGCTATTGGCCCCTTCTGAATTTTTGGATGAGCATTTGTTGGATGGAACGAAATAATAAGAAAAAAGCATTGAAATATTACGACAAGGTTCTTGGAGATATGAAAAATAAAAAGTTCATTCCCGAACAAATATTTGGCAATAAAATTCAGGTAGCTGTTTCCCCTCTTTTATGGTCTCATTCCATGTTCATTATTGCTTCTAAAAAGTTGGGGTATCTTCAATGAGCACAAAAATAGGTGCTCTGTAAATTAAATGTGCTTGTACACTTTAGTGAATGACAAGAATCTTTAATTCATTGTCTTCGATATGGGAACGGATTCTAACAATGGTCGGAGAAAAAGCAACAACAGACAGTACAATATCAAAAGATTCACAAAATTTTATTGCATGCAAAAAATCAGCATGTGACGGTGGCTCAATCGCAAAAAAAACAAGAATGGAACTTGAGCAAAAAACAGGCAAATCAATACTGTCTGATGAAAATTACCTTCATTTGACCGAAAAAAGGAAAAAACTGATTAAAGATAGTAAATAACCTGCATCTTGAAATCATTCCACGAATCTCCCATCATCCTTTAATGTTGGAAGTTTATGTACGTTTTTCTCAAGCCATCCTGTTTTCGTTACTTCGTGTATATCAAACGCAGGCACATATGGTTTGATGTCCAAAAGAGGGGTCCCATCTATAATGTCTAAATCCTTGATATGAAGTATGTTTTCTTCAATTCTGACGAGGCGCACTACCGATATGCCGATTGAATTGGGTCTCCTTGGGCCTCGTATTGCAAAAATTCCGCGCTCTTCATTGTCCAGATACGGCTTTGCTTTTAAGGATGCGCCCTTGGATAAATGAAAGTGGTATATCAAAATAATGTGGGAAAAGCCCTCAACATCCTTTAAGCCTTCAGCATATTCCGGGAACACCTCAACTGTTCCTTTAATGTCTTTAGCGCCTGCGGGCTGTATGGGTGTTCCTTTAGGCTCTTTGAATGGAGAATGAATAATCCCGATTGGCTTGTACTTTATTTCATGCATAATTTCATTCCTTCATACATACGAAAGTTATGTCTTAACTTTCCTTATTATCACTTCTTTTATGCCGCGCCCTGTCACTTCGCTAATCTCAATGCTGGCTTTTTTGAGCATTATTTTTTCTCCTTTTTCCGGAATTCTCTGAAGCTTGTGCTCAATAAACCCTGCAATTGTCGTAACATGCTTTTCCCGGAACCCGAGGTCTATCAGTTTGTTTATATCATTTAGATTTGCTTTTGCATCCACCTTCAGGACATTCTTGCCTATCTTCTTCACATAGGACTTTGCCCCTTTGCTTTTGTCAAAAATATCCCCGACAATCTCCTCAAGTATGTCTTCCAAAGTCACAAGACCTGCAACGCTTCCGTATTCATCAACAACTATTGCAAGCGGTATTTTCTTGTTCTCAAACTCAGAGAACAAATCCTCTATTTCCTTTGATTCCGGCACAAAATACGCTTTTCTTGCAACGTCTTTGGCCTTTGTGCTGAGCTTCTTGTTTTTTACATATTTCAGCACATCATCCACATCAAGTATGCCCACCACATTGTCCCTGCTTTTCATATATACCGGGTACCTGGAATACGGCATCTTGACAACATAGCTTATGATGCTTTTCAGGCTTTTTTTGCCGTCAATCATCTTTACATCAGGCTCAGGCGTCATTATTTTTGTCACGTGACCCTCAAATTCAAGCACATTGTGCATCATTTCAGCAGCTTCACTGCTGAGGAGTCCTTCTTCCTTACCCATTGTGACAATTGTCCTAAGCTCCTCATCTGAAAGCTGGGTTTCGTCCTTTGAGCCCGCAATCCTGGAAAGGGTGCGCGCTATTGCATCAAGAAAGACAATCAATGGGTGCAGCACATAAGACAGTGCTTCAATCGGGCCTGCAACAATGAGAGCTATTCTTTCTGCCTTGTTTATTGCAATGGTCTTGGGCACAATTTCTCCAAAAACAAGTATGAGAAAGGTCATTACTCCTGTAGCGATGCCAAGCCCGTTTGAGCCAAACATTTCTGTAAAAATAACTGTTGCAAGAGACGCTGCAAAGATGTTTACGAGATTATTCCCTACAAGTATTGTGATAATCAGCCTGTGCGGGTTCTGCTTAATGCGGTATAGTGCACTAGACCCCTTTTTCCCCTGATTGGCAAGCGCCTTCACTTTCGCCATATTAAGGGACATGAGCGCAGTCTCAACCCCTGAAAAGAACGCGGAAAACACTATGGCTGTCGCCAAAATTGCAATAGTAATCTCTGACATCTAAAACACTAAGACTAATTAAATTAGGTCGTATTTATACATTGTTACGGGGCGTGCGCAAGCCGTTAGATTTCTAAAAGCACAGGATATTTCTGTTCCTCATAAGGCAAGTCAATCTTGTTTATCTCGGCAATATCAATCAGGCTGTTCATCTTGAGCATTTTTTCTGAAAGAGTGTAAAGCACATCATCTATGTAAAGCGAGCGCCTTATACGGGAAGCATAGTCGTAGCGGTATTTGTCCTCTGGAGCAGCCCCTTCTATATGCGTTATCTTTCCATTAAGTGAAAATCCGTTTGCAATGTCCAGATGAAATACGTACGCTCCCTGAAATGCGTTCCATACACCGCCTTCAGATACCTGGACCGGCATCACAAGAAGATTCTTCTCCCTGCTGAACAAAAACGCCTTGTGGTCATTCAATGCCTCTGAGTTTGTGCCGCGCTCGCCAATGATATATTGTGAAATCTCTTTTGGGTTCGAGACATCAGACACATCAAACAAAGAGAGCTTCATGCCCTGCATGCGCCCGTCAACTGTCGCATCTCTACCGACACCAATCACGTGGTTCTCATCATACGGGTGCAGATAGTCAGAGACTCCGGGTATCTTCAGGTAGCCCAGCACATTCGGATTATGTGGATTAGACAAATCAATTACATACAATGGGTCAACCTGCTTGAAAGTTACCATGTATGCTTTCTCGCCCATGAAGCGCACAGAATATATTCTTTCCCCTGGCGCAAGGTCCTCAAGGCTTCCGACAATATCAAGGCTTTTGTCAAGGACATATACATGGTTTTTGGATAACGACCTTTTAGGCGGGCGCGAGATTACCTCGCGCACAGATGTTATCTCCTCCATGCGCTTTTGCTCTTCTAAAGAGATTCCTGCTGAGGGGGGCGTAGTACTGGATGATGTGCTTTCAGCCTCAGATGCCGTCACCATTCCAGTAGGCGCCTCAATCGAGTCTATTTGAACCATTTCTGTCCTTTCTGATACCGCAACCATAGTTCGGGGCATAATTATTCCCCCACCCCCGCTTGTTGTGGTTGCAATCCTAAAGTATCCGTTGTATTCATCCATTGAGAATTGGTTCAGGGTGTTGCCCGGAACCTTTCCGCTGCCTATGTATTCTATATTCCCGTTATTTATGGAAATTTTCTGCACAATTGTTTTTTGCCTTTCTTTTTCAATTTCTATCATGAGCTTTTCCAGTTCCTTTTGCGCCTTTTGCTCAATCTCCCTGCGCTCGTCAGAAGACAAGGTTGCCATATGGCTCTCCATTATGTCTGTCACTGCCTGCCACTTTGTATTCTTGCTGACCTCGAGCGCCATTGCAGCATTTATTTTTGCCTGCACATCCTGCGGAACAATGGGATTGATAATTTCAACCATCCTGTCAATGTAGTCTATTTCACTCAGCCATCTTGTATAAGTCAGGTATATGTTGTTTTCAGACACATACATGTTTTGCGTATGGCTTGTAAGAATTACATTGCTTTCAATGTTTTGGGGGGCTTCAATATTTACTGCCGCAATTGTTGTAAATGTGTTTCCGGGCGCGCCGCCAAAGTAGAATATTTCATGGGCTTCTGTATGTATGCATCTTCCGCCAGAGCAAATTCGTGGAGTGGCTATTTCATTGCCTTCTGCGTAATATGTTGGCTGGTTTGCAATGGCATATACATATTTGCCAATCATCCTTGAATCATGATAGCTGCCGTCCAACTCAATATTTTCGGCAACTTGAGGGTTTTGCCTGTTAGAGATGTCATAAACCATCACTGTGGTTTTTGGAGAATATCTTGGATAAATCATCATTTTTTCTTCCATCATTTCTGTATCATCGTTTGCAGGCACAGGCTGTTCCTCGCGCTTTTGCCCGAAAAATATCAGTTTGTCACCATTTACAAAAATTTCGTGGATCGCACCATCGAAATCAATGGTTGAAACAATACTTGCGCTCTCTGCAGGGTACGCATCAATGACAGATATCTTGCTTCCTGAAACAGCGTAAATATATTTGCCATCAGACTTTACAATGTCTGCCTCATCCACACCCTCAACCTGTATATTTGTTCCGGAATAGTCAGATGATGCGCTGGAATCACGGGGAGCACTCGTTGCCTGAGTGTCTACTGCGCTTTTTACAGCGCTTTCCATCACAGCAGTCCCATAATAGCTGTCGCCACCAGAATACTCTGCCAGATATGTTTCAAGCTCATCATATGATGTGAATTTATTCATGTTGTTGTCAAATTCAGAGACTTCCGACTTGGAATAACTACCGGGCTGGTTGTTCAGAAAATATGCAAGAGACCCTGCAATAAGGGCAAAGAAAAGTATTATTCCGATAACCGCTGGTATTGCACCCGTCCTTTTTGAATTCAAAGCATTCATGATATCCCTCCGAAGCAAACAACAACGCCTCTACTAAGAAATACGCAGGAAACGTATATATACGTCTTGATTTTGTCGGGTTTTTGCCCGAAAGCTATTTTTTGCGGTGAAGATACAAATAAAAAGTAAGAAGCAAAATCCCTGCAAGAACCAGCAAAATCCCGTCCATGTTTGCACTTGTTTTTGATACAATTTCTGTTACAAGCGGGGTTGCGGCAAACTCGCCAGATGCCGGTATCGCAGACTCGCGCATAATTGTGCCTTTTGCTGCGAATTTTTGCGCAAATAAAGTGCTGCTTAATATATTCCATGCTCCGGCAGCAAACAAAACAATTCCCGGAAGGACTAAGCTTATATCGCGCGCAGCAAAAATCCCTTCACCGTCTTTTGTCAGAAAATAATACTTCCACTTGTAGCCGTCGTCCTTTCTTGAAACAAGGCCTGCTGTCTGAAGAATCTCTGTGTGCTGCTGGACTGTTGATGGGTGCATGCTAAGAAGTGTGGCAAGCTCTGACAAAGTCATGCGCCTTGAGCGAAGGTTTCGAAGTATGTTGATTCTCGTCTTTGAGCCGAGTGCCTTGAATGTTGAGATTGTAAAGTGCATTTAATCACAGTCATTTACAACCGTTGAAACTTCGTCCTTCAGGGCGGAGTTGCCGGTTGGAATTTCAGAAATGTACTTCATACATTTTTTGCATTTCGGAAATGCAGGAAATCTGTGAAACAGATTTCCGAAAAGCTTGAAACCGAACCAATCA
>CBDUVQ010000049.1:0-6878 GCA_965370715.1 uncultured archaeon | reverse complement strand
AATCCTCCGAAAAAAATAGCGTCAAAAGAGGATTTTCTTGCGAACCTCATTTACACAATAAAGACTTCGTCAGCAAGAGAGATTGCCTGCCAAAACAAGGATGTTTCGGATTGGGCTGACAAAACATTTCCTGCAAATGAAGAGCGCACTGGCGGGCAGGCAGGAATAATGGCGAACTTTCTTGCAGGGCTTGGAATTGAGGTTCTTGCATATACGCCCCTGCTCTCTGAAAAACAGGCGTCTTTCTTTAACTCAGAGGTGAAATTTCCTTTAGTAAAAAACAGCAAGTTTGCCACAGTTGCTATAAAAAAGGCATCAAACAGTGAACACACGAAAATAAACCGCATATTTGAGTTCAAAAAAGGATTCAAGCTCGGCAGCACATCTTCATGTCGTGCAAACCGGTTCATCCTAGCATCAAGGCCAAAAGGGACAGAGCCTTTTTTCTCAAAAGAGCTTGAAGCGCATATTCCAAAAATGTTTCAGGGCGTCAATCGCGTAATACTTTCAGGCTACCAGTCTGAAAAGGCATGTAATCTTGCGCACTTTCGAAAGGAAAAAATGCAGATAAAAAAAATCAAAAAAGCAAACCCGAAACTGATGATACATTTAGAGGAAGCATTCATTTCAGACAAAATGCTTGAAAAAGACATTGTTGAGTATATTGCAAAAAATGTTGACAGCATAGGCATGAATGAAGTTGAAGTGCGCCAAATTGCATCATGTGTGCTTCAAAAAAAGGTTCTGGAAAAATATCCAAAAAACACTCTTGAAGGGCTTTACATTCTCGGTGCCGAGATTGCAAAAAAGCTCAAACTCCTTCGCGTGCACATCCATTATCTTGGATTCTATATTGCAATTGTGGACAAGAAGTATCCAGTCCAGCCGGAAAAAGTCAGGGACGCGCTTCTCTTCGCATCCCTTGCAGCAGAGGCAAGGGCAAAAAAGGGCACACTTCCTGCGCGAAAAGACATTTCATCGCAAAAACTTAGTGGCATTTCTGAAAAAGGCATTCAGGAAATCAAGGCACTTAAAAAATCGCTTCACTTGTGCGAGGGATTTCTGACAACAGGCATCTGTGAAATGGACGGTCACTTTCTAATCGCTGTTCCGACAATCATTTCAAAGCACCCAAAAACAACTGTTGGTATGGGGGACGTTATCTCAAGCTCGGCTTTTGCAGGAGAACTGCTGTAAGTTTACTAAGAAAAAGACTCATAGATGCTTTTCATTAAAATAGTATAGTGCAATAATGAACATACTTTCAGACCAGCCCAGAGGAGAATTCACAAATTTTGTGGAATTGGAAAAATAAAGTTCCGGAACCTCGCCCTTTTTATTTATAGACGAAATCGCCTTCTCTAAGTATTCCTTTGCCTTTTTCTTTTTGTGCATCAGCTCATAGATAATCGCAATCCATGAAAATCCAAAAGTCCACTCTGCCTCTTCTGAATGCCCGTCCTTGTTTTTATTGTAGTAATGATCCCCTTTGTATCTTATTACACCCCTTTTTCTTTCAAGGTGGTAAATCGTGTCTTCCAATATGACATCTCTTTCTTTAGCTGTAACAACCTGAAACGGGTATATTAAGGAAAGAAGTGCAAGGTCTACAAACTTTTTTTTGGATTCTCTTGGAAGCAAGTGCCGAAGAGCTGATTTTCCTGATTTAATGTATTTTTGGGGCACACGTATGTCTGTATACTTTTTTATCGCTGTTAAGCCGGCAACACACGCGCCAATGGATGATGCATGTATTTCCTCTTCTTCTTCCCATACGCCATTGTCCGGATCGTGCCAGTACATAACAGTTCCGAGATAATCAACAAGCTTTTTTACAATTCTTTTGTGGTCTTTGTTTTCAAGAATTTTAATTTTGCATTTGCCCTCAAGCCAGCCTATTCCAAACAGCACTTCGCCGATTGCATCGTGCTGCTTGTTGCCCCACTCTTCCCAATACTCCTCAAATGTGTGGGGGTTGTACCTTGCATGAATATACTGGTGGGTGTGCTTTGGCTTTGCAGCAATTGCATGGTTTATCTTATCCTCGTGCTTCAAAAAAATAGATAGTAATGATTGATATGTTTTTTTGGATGCCTCATAATCGCCGATGATCATAAAAGGCAGGCATTCATAAAAATTGTCCCGAAGCCACGACTTGTCATAGCCTGTGTGGCCGTTGTGCGCTGAGGCTGAGAAAAGCCCGCTCTTATATTGCAGGCTGCGAAGAACTTTCAGGTGCTGCTTCATGAGCTTACTATATGACACTTTTCTTTTTGCAGGCAATGGATCACATCTAGAAATTGTCTTTCTTAGTTAATAAATGTAGTAAACGCCTAGTACTTACGCACGTTTCTTTCTCATAGCCGCGTCAATTGCCCGGACAAGCTCATCAGGCTTTTGCGAGCCAATCAAAATTCTCTTTTCACTTGTAAGTTCAATCTGTACTCCGCGGTTTCCTGATACATTGTATGCCATGCCTTTTCCTCCCCAGTTGCATCGAACACCCCATCCGCCGTACTCTCCAATAGGACGATATTTTCTTGCGATATAACTTTTCAGCCCGGAAAAAAGTATTTTTCGCGAAAAAGGAAAGAACCGTATGTATATGCCGTCCTTTCTGACTTCAGTTGTCATTTTTAGTCTGTAAAAAAACAGTGGCAAACCGAAACCAAAAAGTATTACAGCCGCAAGCAGGAAAAATGTCTCGCCAGTCGCATTCCCTGACAAAACATCCGGAACCATAAAGGGCAGTGTAGTTGCAAAGAGCATTACTGTGCTAAATGCCAGAATCACCCATAGCCAGTCCTGCCGAAACTGCTGAACCTCATGAAATACCGGTTTTTCAAACTTGTCTGGTTTACTTTCATGCTTTTTTGCAAGCGGCGCAAGAAAGAACAGGAAAAAAACATAGTATATAGGCTCATCTAATATGTAACCCAGAGACCCGATAAGCCCCCAGAACCAGTGCGCTCTCAAATCCATGATGTATATTGAACTAGGGCATATAAACATTTAATGCGCGGAATCCTGCAATACTTGTAATCCAGAGTTTCGAGCAAACGAGTATTTAGATATCAAAACACTATTTCTTCAAAACCCGGAGCCCAACCAAAAGCCCAACCCATAGCAATGCAGAATAAAAAACAATTATTTCCTGCGCACCAAAATAAAGAAGCAAGACACCTGCTATTACAGGCGAGAGCGCAGCGATTGCAGAGTCATACACACTGTAGAAACCGAGTATTTCCCCGCGATGCCTGCTTTCTATGTTTTCCATCTCAATTACATTTCTCATTGGTCCGTTTATTGCCTCACCGAGCGCGTAAAGTGCGGCAAATGCCCAGAAAAGATATATGCCCGGTGAAAGCGCGAGCCCAAGCGAGCTTATGCCGAGAATAATATACGCTTTTTTTGCGCCTGACAAAAAGCCTTTCCTGTCAATCATGCTGCCTGCAAGGGGCAATGCAATCATTGCGATAATCCCCATGGATGCAAAAACGCTTCCGGTAAGTATATCGCTTTTTGCAAGCGCGTAAATCGATAGCGGAAAAAGTATGGGCTTCATGTGCCAGCTCATGGCAAAAGCTGTTTGCAGTATTATATGGAACCTGAGAGCAGGGCGCGAGAGAAGGTATTTTGGCGCAAAGAAGATGCTTCTTTTCGGGCCGGTAGGAGGGACTTTCCGGTGGTCTCCTATGCCCAGAAAGACAATGGCAATAATTGCAGGCATAATTAGAATGATGGACTCGAGGCGGTATGCTGTTATAAAGCCCAGTGTTTCACTGGCATAGCCACCGAGAAATGCGCCAAAGCTTCCGGCAAGCGCGCCTGCAGAGTGAAATATGCCAAGTGCCCGCCCCTTATTATCGTTCTTTTCAAGTGTGTCCTGCAGGAGCGCCATGAGGATTGGTCCCATAGCAGCTCCGGAAAATGCCCACACAACTTTTACGCCCATGTACTGAAAGATGCTTGCTGAAGCAGCGTAAAGGAGCGGGTATACAATTCCGAGAAGCGTACCCAAAAACACAATTCTTCGCTTGCCGAATCTGGCGCTTGAGCGCCCGAGTGCAAAGGACAGAATAGCGAAGAAGATTGCACCCACTGAAAATGTCAGCCCGACAAACGCGGGATTGTCTGTAAGCGTGCCAAGAAAGCGCACCTCAAACGGCGCGAGAAATGACGCCCCCATGACTGAAAAAGCAGATATTGATGTTATTGCCGCAAAAAGCCGAAAATCATTAATGCGCATGAACTCACTCCATGACGTAAATTACACCATTTGCTCCGAGAAATATCATGCTTGCCGCCAGAAAGACTCCGGATGCAATTACAAAAAATGATTTTTTAGCGTCAAGCTCAAGCACAGTTGAAAGCAGGGCACCGGTCCACGCCCCGGTTCCAACAAGAGGCACAGCAACAAATCCGAGCAGGGCAAGCTCTTCGTATATCTCGAACTTCTTTTTGTTTTTTTTAACCATGCGCGTTATTCTTTTTCCCATGATAACGTGTATGATTTTCATAACCCATTTTTGCCGCAGTGCAAAAAGAAGCGGGATTAAAACCAGAATATTCAGTGCAACAGAAACCAAGAAAACATAAAGCGGGTCAAGCCCCATGGCAAGCCCGTAGATTATTGACACTCGCGCTTCGCCGAAAGGTGTGGCTGCAATAATGCTAAGAACAAGCCACGGATTGAGGTCTCCAAAAAAAGATACGAGCGCTTCAAGCATATGTTTTTTGCACCAGCGAATCTTATATGCTTGCCGTTTGGGCTGTATTATATATCTCTTTGAAACGATACCTCTTTATGGAGAAATTGCGCTTCTACGCTTGGTGGCTTCTTGGAATAATTAGCTTTGCATTTGTGATGGAGGCTGTTTTCCCGCCAATAATCAGGGCGCTGTCTTTTCAGCCATCTCTTGTTTGGATAATGCCCTGGACATTCATAACCTCTTCATTCATGCATGCTGACTTGAGCCATCTTTTTCAAAACATGTTCGCCCTCGGGCTTTTCGGCATAATACTCGAGCGCGTTATCGGCTCAAGAAACTTTCTTGTGCTCTATTTTTCAGGTGCAGTTGCAGGAAACATCGCAGCATTATTTTTTTACCCAAACTCCCTGTCTCTCGGTGCATCAGGAGCAATAATGGCGGTTCTTGGTGCTTTGACCGTGCTTCGCCCAAAACTGGTACTTTACATAGGCGGGCCTCTGCCCATGATACTTCTCGCGTTCATGTGGGTTGTGATTGATGTAGTCGGAATTTTTTCGCCGGATACAGGCATAGGGCATGCTGCGCACCTCGCCGGCTTTGGATTTGGCGCAATATACGGATATCTGATGAAGGAGAAATATTCTCAGGAGCGCGAGATCAAAAAGATGGCAGAAGTAGAGGTTTCTGAGGAGTATTTGAGTGAGTGGGAGCGCAAATATATGAAGTAGCCAGCGTGGATTAGTTCACAAAAGAACAGAGCTTCAACGATTGCAAATCATTAAATAGAATTTTGTTCTAATAAAGCCCATGAAAAAAATAATTCTGTTATCGATTATTATAATGTTTCTTACATCCGGTTGTGTGTCATCTGGCAAGCCTGAAGGCAAGACGTGGCAGGAGTATGCCATTGCAGAGGGAGATTCATCTAAGTGCAACAGTGCATCGCTCCCGGATGTATGCAGGATGGGATTTACTCAGGCAACCGGGGATGGTCGCGCATGTGTCGGCATTAAAGACAGTGCTTTGAGAAAAACCTGTGAATCTTATGATCTTGGCAAAGAAGCGCAAGCAATACCAGATACAGAAACTGACGAAAACAAAGGAGAATGCGTGTATGACTCGAAGTGCCCCAGCATCTGCGAAGGCAATATTGCATGGAAACAAGGTTGCAATCCCCGAGAAGGAATTTGCCATAAAACGTTTGATACTGATTGCACACAAGACATTGAAACCTTTGGCTCAAACTCGTTTCCTAAAATCTGTTCACAAGGTGTTTGTGTAAGGGATGATGCAGCCATCAGTAAGAAAAAGCAGGAGTTGTGGGCAGAAAAAGAAAAGCTTAAACACCTGATGGGAGAAACCAGCACTAGAAGAGCAAATCTTATTGCTGCCAAGGATGAAGCTAATAAGAATTGTCTGGGTGGCTTATCTGATGCCACAGTTATTTTGATGAATGAACTTGCAACAAAGTCTGCAGGAATAATTGCCGGTGGAGTGTCTGTTGTCAAAGACGCTACAGCTCATGTGGTGTCATGGACGCTTGCTATTCCGGACTATATCAATAAAGGCCTTGATGAAATGTCTAAAGCAGGGTCTACAGAGCAAAAATTAACTCTTGACGAATATATTGTCCTAAATTGCCAGCTTAATAATTTCTTTGGAGAATTACTGGATGAATCAGATGCTTATCTTGATTCAATTCTGGAACAGGCACGAGTAGTTGATGCAGACTATGATGCTTTGCCTTAAAGTTAACGAGGCACTAAGCACCCTTGCAAGTGAACACTGAATTGTTTATTAAGCTGTTTTTCCAAAAATCTCTATGATCTTCAACATCTTCGGGATAGCAGACCTCATTGCTGCTGTGATTCTTTTTATTGGTGACATTCCGGGACCCTCGTGGCTTGTCAAGATTTGCATTATAGTGCTTGCCCTGAAGGGGCTGATGTCAATGTTCCCCCTACCGATGATTTTCCCGTTTGCATCCCCTCTGGGATTAATTGATATTATTGCTTCCCTGCTTCTTTTTTTCGGCAGCGCGCCTGTTCCCAACATTTTAATAAATGTGGTTGCAATTGTTCTTGCAGTAAAGGGAGTTATATCTGTGCTGCCTGAGTTGTTCAAGTTTATAGGATAGGTGAAATACATGGTATTTGAGAAGACTTT
>CBDUVQ010000048.1:0-6943 GCA_965370715.1 uncultured archaeon | reverse complement strand
TTTCCATTATTCAGTTTTCCGTCGACAATTATGCCAGAGCCAACACCTGTTCCAGAACCCGAATTGCCTGTAGGATCGGATGCGGCAGTGGTACTTTTTGCCGAGTCTTTGAGACTAGGATTCACATTCAAGAACCTTGACCGGGAATTGTTAGAGAATATAATTTCTGGGTTGTCTGCTTTGGAGAGTTTCGTTGCGAGCGCAGCAGATGGTGCCGCAAAAACTGCTGCCCGAGAGACAATATCTCTGGTGACTCCGCAAATACCCGAACTAAAGAGAAAGGTTCTGGAGGCGGAAAAACTAAAGGGTAAAGTGAATGATAACTCGAACAGACTCGTCGTTGTAGAAGATACGTTGGATAATCTTCAGGAGCAGACAGAAGAAGACCGTCGAAAAGATGCTGAAGATGCCGTAAAGAAGGCAATGGGTAAAAATAAATTACTTTTCTTGTAGGCGCCCTTGCCCTTGTAGGTCTTTTGGCCTACGCCATCTTCTTTTTGGCACCACTGGTGATGGAGGCGCCACTTCCGGAGCACGAACACCCCGATCTCCAGAAGGGATTGAATGATATCAATTCCTCTCTAGAGGGTGTGGATTCGCAGTTAAACAATCTCTCAGAACGTTTGACTGTACAGGAAGAAAGACCCCTTAATATAACGATTAAGGGGATTTCTATGTCTGGGAGAAGCGAAATAACATTTACGGAGGTGACTTAGTTATCCTCTGATATTTTTTTATTTTTTGTATCTCAATATATCAATATAGTGTTATCTTATATCACTTTTTAGTGTGAATGATCTTATCGTAGAAGCACACTCATCAATGATGCTGAAATATGCTGTATATTCAGTCGCATCACACATCACATATGCAATAATATTTTCGCTTTCTGTAAAATCTTTTTCTCCGCCAGGATATAAAATCTTTTTATCAGGATATTTAATACTGATACCTGTTGAAACGTAGTCTGTAGTTGAATCTTCTTTTGATAATACGTTGATATTCCACGTTTCATCACAAACTGTATCCATATCAATTGTACAGCTTGTCGTTGGATCTCCTAGTTTATCTATGAGACATTGAATACTATTCTCAGTAGATTCGTAGTTTATTGCAGTTGCAATATCTGATTCATCACCACAAGCCTCAATTGTTGGTATTTCTAGTTCTTCATCTTCCACTCCATCCGCATTAACAGGTCCCACCACCCGTACACTCGCCCTTGCATCAAGATAATAGTCATACTCAAGGCCGATGCTTATGTCTGCGGTCGTTATTGGCGCGTCAATCCCGCTTACAGCACACGATACAGTGATTTTCTGCTGCCTTCCCTGCTCGAGGAAGAGCGTTTCCTCATCATCAATTTCGCAGTCGTCGGATATTCCCTCAATTATCATATTAATGCGGTTTAGTTTGTCAGAGTCTATTGAAGCCCCACCATAAAGTTGGTCGCAGTATTCTGGCATAGTTACAGTCCCACTGCCTACATTCTCAATCAATAGCTCTAAAGAGACTCTGCTTGACATGATGACGGGCTGCTTTGAAAGAATTGTTATTCTGACAGGCCCTGTTGTCTGCTTGACATCAATCTGGTGCTGTGTGGGTGGGTTTGACATCCATTCATTCTCGCTTATGATTTCAGTGCGGGCAAGGACAGAAGTCTCATACGGATAGCACACGCGGGCGTTGGCAGTATAAGGGCGCACTGCGTCTTTTGGTATTATGTCATTATTTTTCATAAGCCAGACAAATCTTTTCTCCTCACCAACATTGTTTGTGAAGCTTGACGGTGCCCGAAGGTCGAACCTCTGCGTTGTCATATCTCCGGTTACAGTCCACATGGTTGCTTCGCCAAAGCCATAGACTGTAGCGTATGCACCATCTATGTTCTTGCTGCCCTTGTTCTGCACAACTAATGTAAGGGCTGTTATCTGGTCTCCGTTAAGGTAATTCGGAGTGAATTTGAACTCCTTTACCATAAGCCCCGGGCCCACAGGCGAGTCAGACGCGCTACACCCAAGGCTAAGGACAACCAGAATTATGGCAAAAAGAGGAGTTTTTTTCATTTTTTTCAAATCCCGCAAAGAAGCAACTTCTCTGCGCTTGAAAGGCTGCTTTCAACTATCCTGTAGCAGAGGCAAGGGGCCGATGCCGGGCAGCCGTATTCTTTGAACGATTCACCCAAATAATATTCTATTATGCTGCTTCCCTTGCACTCAAAAGTACCTTTTCCTGCGCTGGTGCAGCTTCCAGGAGAATTAGCTGTACTGCACTTTGCAGTGCATTCAGCTGTCGTGCTTGCACTAAATACATTAAATGGTGGCGTCTTTCCATTGTAGAGAGACACATCTATTATACAAAATGAATGTGTTGTCGGGCTGTAAGTAATGCTGCCTCCGCAGGATATATGGTCAAGAAGCGAGTTGTGGCTATGTTTTGGATCAACACTGTGTTCAAAACCGTCGTTCAAGTCACTGGAAATGATTGCTTCTAAAAGAGCGCCACCTGTTTCCATATCTGTTTTATACATCGGGTATTCTATTTGATAACGATAGTCTGCATCATCGTTGCCTATAAGGTATTTAAGATAAAAGTCCTCCATATTTATGGCACTGATTTTTGCACTGTCTTTAGCCATCTCGTTTACTGTTTTCCCGTTTATTGATGTTATTTTCAGGCCGTAAATCGGCTGGTTAAGGAAGTCTTTTGGAGCCATACCGTTTATACTTACCACGTTTTTGAGTAGCACCTCGTTCTCACTAACTTTGTGCTTTACAAGAGTGACGTCCTCTTTTAGCAGGTCTGCTTTTTCAACCAGATGGACCGTTGTTGTTCCGCAACTGCTGCAAAGGGCATCAAGAAGCCCGAGAGGCTTTACATAGGGATCATAAGTTGTTGCGTCTTTACAAAGAATATTTTCCCCACACCACACATATACACTGTCTGTCAGTGTGGTTTTTCTGTACTGGCTGCTGATGTACCACGAATCAAGGTCTGCAAGGCTTAATTCACCCATTTTGAGGTCATTGGCTGTCAGGTCGTGCGTGTTAAGTGTCTTTATTGTTGCAGTATCGTATTTTGAGCCAAGATATGTTTTCAGGTAGTAAAGTGGTGTTTTCGCAGCATTCAATGCAAGCGGCTCTGCAAGAACCTCTATTTCTGTTCCAGGGTATGTAAATACGACCATGTTCACATCGCTTTTTTCATCTGCGCAAACCGGTATCGGCGTATTTTCATATAATGTCTGTCCGCTCTGATCACAAATACTCTTCAATAGCGCAGACGTAACAAGAGTTCCCCCTCCTCCATCTCCAATTGGGAAAAAGTCTTCTGCGCCAAGTACGCCCTCAACCTGTATTTGTGCGCTCTGTGTGATGAAGTAGTTGTAGAAAATTGCCGCGGTTATATGGTATTCGTTCTTTGGATTGGTGCCACTAAACTCATAGTTGCACCAGACAACAGCCTGCCCCTTGTCATCAAGAGATATTTCCTTATCTGTGCAGTCAGTGGCATCACCGTCAACAGAGATGGTTAGCTGAACCCGGTTCCTTTGATATGATGGTGTGTCTGCGACTTCACTTAGGCAGTCCGCGCTACTTTCTCTTGCAGTCGGATACCCGCCGCCCACATTGCTTATGACAAAAGGAAGAGGAATTCTTTGCGCGCTCCGTATCTGGCTGTCTCCCTTAAGGGCAATTTGTATCGGGCCTGCAGAGTTTATTGTGCCCGCGCTGCCCGAAACCTCTGTTTTTGCCTTGAACTCCTGCGAAGAGACAGAGGTTATTATGCTTGAAGAGGTTGTGCGGTACGGATAGCACATGCGCGCAGTAAAATCATAAGTTTCCCTCATGCCTGACGGAATAGCAGGGGCATTGAACAGCATGACCTTTGAAATCTGAGCCCCGCTCGCGCCTGTCTGCATGTCATAGGGATAGAAATTCCCTGTTGCAATAATTTCTCCGTCAACTATGATGCCCTTGTTTTCAGTATCACCGTTTATGTAGCTCAAAGACCATGCATTGTCAGAAAAAGGCACATTATATATCCACACTTTTGAGTCTCCATCCATTGTCTTTACGCCGACATTCTCTACTATCAGGAGAAGTTCTGCGGATTCCCCTCCGGCAACCTGAATGCTGTCAAAGGAAAGCTCGGTTATCTGCGCCCCTGCATTGGTAGAATAGTTGCCTTCTACACAGCCAAGCGAAAACATGGTGATTGCAATTAAAATTACGGCTCGTGCATTCATTAAATCACAATATTACTTCGCAAAAGCCAGTATTTATAGCTGTTGATTATCAGGCATTACTGGTAATAAGAATCTTCAACACTGACGACTGCCGTGCTTCGTGAATAATACATATATCTTGCGATTGCAGACACATAATGCGTTCTTGTGGGAGATGTCCTGTCAGGGACTTCGTAGCTGCAAAAAGCAATTCCGTTGTTGCTAACCAAATCAATTGTCGCTGTGTTGCTGTACTCTCCGCAGTCAATGCCGTCCGGGCTGCCGTCCACAAGCACTGTGATTTCCACACGGTTTCTTTCAGTTGCGTCAATGTCTTTCATGCACCCGCTGTCCGGTGATGTTGCGTACCCTCCGCCGAGGTCTGTCACAGTGAATGCAATTGGTATCTGCTTTGATGAGCGTATGTCCTTTCGCGAGGAATATGTTAGCATTATAGGCCCGCGCGTGTTTTCTGTATCAGATATACTTGGGTCTTGCGCCTCTTGCACTCGGTACTCGTTTTGTGAAGTTGAGGTGATTTCCGCGAGGGATGTGGTGCTGTATGGATAGCATAGTTCTGCATAGAATGTGTAGCTTTGCCTTGCCCCGTCAGGGACATCAGGAGGCATTAAAAGTATGTCGTAGTTTTTTACAGAGCCGGGAATGTCTTTTTCAGGAATCGGGGGGTAAAAGGTCTCTCCGTTGATGACTGCTTCCCCGCTTGTAAGGTCAATAGTTCCTTCAGGCTCTATCTGCCATGAGTTTGATGACATAAAAAGAGGCCCATAGAACCAGACATAAATATCCCCGGCAACGGTCTTTGAGCCAATGTTTGCAACACTGAACGATGCGCTGACTACTTCATCGTCCCCTATTTCAGCTGACTTGAAGTAAAAGTCCTGTATAGCCACACCGGTACTGCTACCGCCCTGTGATTGAGTGCAGCAAAGAACAACAAAAATTAGCAAAAAAGAAAAATACTTTTTAAGTATCATGCTGGTTTTTTTGTTGAAGCGACTATTTAAGCATTTAGAAAAAAAAACACGGGGAGTTGCCTTATGGCACCCCCACTTAATTTATGATATTTCGAATCTATGCAGCGTCCACATCGCCTGTGTCTTTGGAGTCAGAGACTTTTATTGTAGCAGCCCTTGAGACATAGTAGTTGTACGAGGTCTGAGCAGTTATATGGTATTCTGACTTAGGGTTAGAGTTCGTGAATTCTCCTGTGCAGTAGAGGTTTCCAACACCGTTTCTGATATAGAGGTTTCCTTCACCACAGTCCATCTCAACACCGTCTATGTACACTGTGGCGGTGAGTGCTCCAATTTGTGCTTTCTGCACTAATGGCGTACATGAAACACCAGTATCTGTTGCAAAGCCCCCGCCGACATCCCTTACTTCAAATACAAGCGGAATTCTGACTGTTCCACCACCAATGTTTGCCCGTATGTTTTGACCTGCCTTAAGCGCTATTTGAATTGGTCCTGCAGATGCCTGTGTTTCTGCAAGGCTCTTTTGTGTGTCAGCGGTAACATAGGTGTCCTGAGCTGTTGCCCTTATTATAGATGAAGTTGTTGTTTTGTAAGGATAACAGAGCCGTGTTTCAAAAGTGTATGGTATATCAACCATTCCCTCGTCTTGATTTGGTGGCGCCAAAATAACTATGTAGTTGTCAGCCATTCCCGGTTGACCTGTCTGCGGGTCAGGCGGGTAGAATGTTGCATCTGAAAGAGTCCATACTAATCTGGATACAAGACCATCTACTATCACAACTTCATCTCCTGTTGGACTTATGATATTCCATTTTTTGGGCTCAGCTGGACTAATGTCGCTGTTAGTCATAGGCGCATTGTATATGAAAAGCTGGGTGTTACCACTCATTGTTTTTCCACCCACATTCTGGAATCCGACAGTAAGTACTGCCTGATCTCCAAAGTCTTCAATATAAGGTGTGTCAAAACCAAAGTCTATTATGTCCGCACCTTTTGTCTGAGAAAAATTAACATTCCCTCCGCCACCGCTTGTGCATCCGGCTACAAGCAACGCTACAACAACCAAAGCAATATTTTTTAAAAAATTCATAATATCTACACCCCACAACCTAATGGTGAATATTTTGCAGAACCTATATATATACTTTTACCGGGGCGGCATTGTGACTATTTTGACCTTTTTGTCAATAGTATAGATATAATCTGCACTGCTGACAAAGCGGTATGGCTCAAGAATGTTGACTACAGGGGCTGTCAGGACGCAGGAGAATCTGGATGTCTGTTTTGAGTATAGTTTTAGGTTGTCTTCTGTTTTTGTAATAAATAAGTCGTATGCATCGCCATTTTCTCTTTGCTTGAATGAAGAACATTCACCGAATTTTTCAATGTCTTCAGGTAATGCCACAAGCAATTCTGATGGATTATCGTCTAAATCTTCAGCAACCTCTCCAATCCCGTTTCCTATGTTTCTTAGTGTGACATATATTGTCCAGCTATTTGTCTCATCGGTTTTAGACCATTTTATCGGTTGGGTTTGAGCTGTGTCAAAATTTATATACACCGGTCCGAAGTTGGCGACATTTTCCCCACGAAGGTTCATATCCTGATTTGTATACGCCCTTTGGTTCTTCTCGTCAGGGTTTGCAAAATAGATGTATGTATATGTCTCTGCCTGTGCTTCATAGCTTACTCTGAACTTGAAGTCGCACTCGTGCTTCAT
>CBDUVQ010000047.1:0-7063 GCA_965370715.1 uncultured archaeon | reverse complement strand
AATATGTTGTTTTCATTGAAGTTTCCTGCAGACTTTCTTGCGCTGAATTTACTCAACCCAAGATAAACAGCGTTCGCGCCATTATTCACTGCGGCTCTAAGGCATTCTTCGTTTCCCGCAGGAAGCAGGAGCTCTACTTTTTGCATACTGCTAGTTAGAATAGAGGAATTAAAAGATTACGTGTTTGTCGGCAAGTAGAACACAAAGAACTTAAGCAAACCCAAGCAAAAGCCCGCCCTGATATACAAGGGTCGCGCATACCCATACAACAAGGGATGTTTGCTCTCTGAAGACATCATTTTCAGTTGACTACAATCCGTAGCCATCTGACTTCTTGTTTTGATATTGTTTTTAAACAAGAAATTTTAGTGTATAATGAAAAACATAAATATATATCAGCGACCGCGGGAACACCTTCAAAAACGCCATAGGCCATGGGTAGTCTTCCCCATACTTGTGCCAGAACATCTCCAAAAACTCGCCAATATAAGTTGCAACAATACATTTAACCATAACATCATTGATAGGGATATAGGGTATGATGAGTGCAAGAAACGAAAACAAAAAAATTCTCTCGTACTCAAGAGCGTCTTGGTGCCCTGAAGGCAGCATCAGTGCGACCACATAAGTGCAAAACACAATCAGCACCCCTATTCCCGGGTGAAACAAAACAGACCCGAGCACAGCCCCCATAAGCGAAAAATCAAGCCCGATATAGACAGGCAAAAATGACTGCACAACAAGCGCAACAGCCCCCAAAGCCACAAGCAAGGGCACAAGAACTACAGCCTTTGGCGAAACCACATACAAAAGAGGCAGCAAGACAAGCAGCATCGCCGTCTGCGGCCCAGAGCAATAATACTTCACCTTACGGCTGATGCCGCGCACCCATTCGTGAGTGACACTGCTCCCGAAATTAACCTCCTCTGCCCGCGTATTCATGTAGTGAAACGCGCCAAGAATACCGGAATATTTTTCCTTCTCCTTTGCAGATTCAACTTCTACACTGCCACTGCTTTTTCTGGTGGAGGGATTCAGAAGGATAGATGCATTATTTCTATAATCGTTAATACTCACACTGCCATTGCTTTCACAGGATGCTGTATTTGCAACACGCTTAGGATATTTCTTTTCATTCTTTGTTTCTTTCTCTGAATCGCAACCTAGTGCACTTAAAATCAGATCAATAATTTTTCCAAACATTCATTTCACCATGTTAGGGACACCTAACATTTACTCAACAAAAAACACATCCGTAGCAATCATCATCCAGAACCTAAACAAACCCAAGCAAAAGCCCGCCCTGATATACAAGGGTTGCGCACACCCATGCAACAACAGAGGTATACACAACAACAAACATGGGCCATTTCCATGAATTAGTCTCGCGCTTGATTGTTGCAACAACAGCCATGCACGGCACATAAAGAAGCACCATTACAATAAAGGACGCAGCAGACAACGGAGTAAAATGGCTGTGAATCAGCTCTTCCAGGCCTTCATCTTCCACATCATAAAGTGTCCCGAAAGTCCCGACAACAACCTCTTTTGCAGCAAACCCGAACATAAGCGCGACTGCCGGCTGCCATTCCCCGAAGCCGCATGGCCCAAATACAGGCGCAATAAAACCACCCATTTGCCCGATTACACTTTCTTCTGAAGCATACTCAACACCCCAGGGCATGCTTGCAAGCACCCATATAACAATTACAATCGCAAAAATAATCGTACCTGCCTTCTTTACAAACAAGCTCAGCCTTTCACATGCATGAATCAATATGCCTTTTGGTGCAGGCCACCTGTATGGCGGAAGCTCCATAACAAGCGGCGAAGAAAGGCCGCGAAACATAGTGTTCTTAAAAAGCATTCCGCTAAGCAGGGCAACAAAAATCCCGAAAAGATAAATCAGGAAGATAATGGTTCCCTGATGCGCGCTAAAAAACGCCCCCACAAACAGCACATACACAGGCAGCCTTGCCGCGCAAGACATAAACGGGTTTATGAGTATTGTAAGAATTCTGTCCTTTTCGCTCTCAAGATTCCTTGTTGCCATTATGGCAGGCACATTGCATCCAAACCCGATAATCATGGGAATGAATGATTTTCCATGAAGCCCGATTTTGTGCATAACTTTGTCCATAATAAATGCAGCTCTTGCCATGTAGCCGGAAGCCTCCATAATTGCAATCATCATAAACAAAAGAAAAATATTTGGCACAAAAATCAGAACAGACCCGATACCGCTGATAATCCCGTCAACCACAAGCGAGCCAACCCATGAAGGCAGCAGAGATGTGTTTTCAATAAAAGTTCCTGTGGATTCGGCAAGCCACCCAAACCCGGTGTCAATAATATCCATGAACGGTGCACCAAAAGCAAAGGTCACATTAAACATAATCCACATCAGCGCAAAAAAGATTGGGATTCCGAGCGCGCGATGCATAACAACTTTATCAAGATTCTCCGAAGCGCTCAGCCGGTTAACTTCTTTTTTCACAACAGCCTCTCTCATAAGCCCCCCTATAAAGCCATAGCGCGCGTCTGCAACTGAAGTGTCAACATCTTCCCCGAAAACATCCTGCAAATGTTTCCTGTTTTTCGCTGCCTCTTCCAGAATTATTTTGCTTTTTTCAATTGCATTAATTTTATTGATTATTTCATTATCATTTTCCAGTAATTTGAGGGCAATCCACTTGGGGTCGTATCTTTCCGGTAGCTTGATTGTTTTCTTGATCAATTTTTCGAGTTTTGCAATATGCTCTTCAAGCTCCGCACCATATGTAATAAGCGGTTTTTTCTTTTTTTTCTCAGCAAGGGAAATTGCTTTGTCCATTAATTTACCATTCCCTGTTTTTTTGTTTGCCTCGATTTTGATAACAGGCACACCCAAAAAATGGGCAATCTTTTTTTCATCTATTGTTATCTTCGCCCTTTTTGCAAGGTCAACCATGTTGAGGGCGACAATGACATTGGCACCCATCTCAATAAGCTGGACTGCCAGATACAGGTTTCTTTCAAGATTGGTTGCATCCACTATGTGGACAACAACATCAGGGCATTCATCAACAACGAAATCTCTTGCCACAAGCTCTTCTATAGAGTAAGCAGTCAGGCTGTAGGTTCCTGGCAAATCTACAACATTGATTTCATGCCCTTTATACTTTAGAGTCCCTTCTTTTTTCTCCACGGTTTTGCCGGGCCAGTTTCCAACATGCTGACGGCTTCCGGTCAAAGCATTGAATAACGTTGACTTGCCCACATTGGGGTTTCCTGCCAGAGCTATTGTCAGTTTTTTGTCCATATTATTCAACCATTATCTTGTGCGTTTCCCCGCGCCCGAGAATGACCTTTGAATCAAGGACACTGACAATCACAGGCCCTGAAAAGTCGTTTCTCACAATTTTCACTTCAACTCCCTCGTAAATTCCAAGATCACTTAATCGTTTCTTCAATTTAACCCCGCTAACTATTTCCTTTACTAAAACTTTTTTTTCGGATCCTGCCATAGCCAAAGACATGAGCAATTAAATCACATCCACTGTTATGTTTGCGGCTTCTTTTTTTCTCAAAGAAAGATTATAGCCCTTTATTTTCACTTCAATCGGGTCTCCTAAAGGAGCAACTTTTGTAACTTCTATCAGAGCTCCATTGACCAGGCCCATATCAAGCAGCCTTCTGTGTACGAGCCCCAAGCCTTTTATGGAGATAATTCGCGCTTTTTTATTTTCTTCCAGTTTGTTTAGTGTTGTTTCCATATTATTGCCTTTTGTTGTTCTTTCTTGCGAGGATGTAATTGCGAACCAGCATGCGGACGAATTACAGAGAGGAAGAAGTCCATTAAAAATTATTTACGTATTTTTTTCCCATGAGGGCACAGTTTCGGATTTTGCAGAAGATTGTCCAGCCTTTTTATTGATTCTTCTGAAAAGGCATGTTCAAGCCGGTGCGTTTCATCCTCCACTTTCAGGTCTTCTGAGTTGTACTTCAGGATTTTTACCAGAAACACTTCAATGATGCGATGCCTGTATACTGCTCTTTTTGCCGCTTTCAAGCCTTTTTCAGTGAGCCGGACTTTGGAGTATCTTTTAGACTCTATTAGGCCTTCTTTCTCAAGTTTCCTGTTTATCTCAGACACACTTGCCCTGGACACGTTGAGAAACGTGGCAACATCAACAGATTTTATGCCTTTGTCATTCTCTCCTGAATCCTGTTTCTCATAAATTTCATACATTGCGCGAAGATAGTCTTCCCTGGTTTTTAATTCCATTATGTTAGGTGTTATTAACAAAGTATTTAAAGCTTCTGTTTGTTAGGGCTTCCTAACATATTGTGTTGTGGGTTTGAGTTGCACTAATCACAACCAACAAAAAAGAAGCGCTTGCAGGGGCTGATGTGGTTACGGGGTCTTACGAAAAAGTGTCAGCAGTTATTTCAGGAAAAATAGGTTCAAACTTATAAGGCTCGGGCGTTATTGGATAGCTTTCCAGTAATTCATTCAATATTTCTGAGAAATCTGTTCTAATGCAGACACCATGTTTTTCCTCGTATGCACTGAGCACTTCATCGCGTATATAGTATTCGTTTGGTAATTTGTCATTAGTGCCAATATATCCTTGTATCCTACCTTGCATTCTTCCCATTGACTTGGCAAGCCCATCGCGCATTCCTTTTTCTAGTATTTCCATAGCATCCAGTATGTTTTTATTAGTTACAGGCTCCTTATCACTCGAAAATTCCGCAACATACCTAAGCATAAGAATTTTTTCGCCAGTATGTATTCCGGTAGTCACTGTGTTTGTTATTTTGTCTTTTAGTGCTTCTTTTGCTTCTTCATAAGGTAGTTCTATGAGATCTGATACGCTTTTTAACATAGTTATGTTTAAGTAGTGAATTTTAAATATGCGTTCTTTCAAACTTTTCTTTACTTCGCCAACTATCGGTGTGATGGCTCGCAAAGAAAAGTTTGATCAAAAGAAAAAGTGCCAAGGCACGCATACAGGATGGCAGCATTTCTTGATTGGTTCTTGATGGAAAGCGGACACGGAGCAAATTCTTTATCGGCATGGTACTCAAGCAACGTTTATATTCGGTATTTTGCAAGAAAGTATATGGAAATATACTGGATGCGGGTTTGTCGTTCGACAGAATATAAGGGCATAATTACTCATGCCTTTGCAATAGGACATTACGTGGATATAAAAGACGGGAGCGACGAGTTCTCAAAGAAACTGATGTACTTCTACAAGTACGGGACTGATATGGATTTCTTTTTGTCTGGATTTCTGGATATTTACAAAACGTACTTTGAGAGAGATGGACTAATGTTTGATCTTATCTCATTAGTTCCCACGCATGAAAAAAGCGGGATAAACAAAAACATGCAAGCTCTTGCAGAAAAGCTTTCTATCGCTATCAAGATGCCTCTTGAACAAATTTTGGCGAGAAACAGAGCCATAAAGGGAAGCCATGAGATAAGCACATTCAAAGAGAGATATGAGAATATCCGGGATTCTATGGATGTTGCCGGAGCCGTAGCCGGAAAAAACATAATTTTGATGGACAATGCCGTAATTTCAGGCACAACGCTACTGGAAGCGACCCGTGCCCTAAAAGAGAAGGGAGCCAAAACAATCGTGTGCATGTCCTTGGGATTAGGTATTAAAGGAAAGGAAACCGATTATTATCTGGACGGGAAAATGCTGGTTTCGGAACTGATAACTAAATTTACAAGCGCAAAAATTCCAAGAGCGCAAAGAGAGGCATATAAGAAACAGAAAGATGTTCAAAATGCTTGAAAAGAAAGAATTTGTAAATTTAATGTCTTTGAAAAGCGTGCGCGGCCTTGGGAACAAGAGAGCAATACTTCTGCTTGAGCACTTCAAGGATTCTTCTTCTTCAATTTTCTCATCGAAAATTGATGATTTCAAAATATTCAATTTCGTAACCGAAGATACAATAAGCGAGTTAAGCAGGGCACTTAAAAAATCAGAAGAACTCAATGCAATATACACGCATTGCACTGAAAACAAAATCAATATCATTTCGTATTTTGATGATGCTTATCCGGATAAACTTAGGAACATCGCTAACCCTCCATTGGTTTTATTCCTGAAAGGGGATATTGGATTGCTGTCTTCCAAACTGGTTGCTGTTGTCGGGAGCAGAATGTCTTCAGAAAGCGCGCGGGAATACGGGTTTGCTCTCTCGAAAAAACTTTCCGAAAAGGGATACGTCATTGTGAGCGGCGGGGCAAAGGGCATAGACTCTGCTGCACATAGAGGCTCATTGGAATACAGCGGGAAAACAATTTGCGTTTTGCCGTGCGGGTTTAATAACTTATATCCAAAAGAGAATTTTGAGCTATTCCGGGATATTGAAAAGAAAGGCCTGCTGATTTCAGAATATCTGCCAGAGAGCAATGTGGACAGGTTTTCCCTTCTTGAAAGAAACAGGATTACCTCCGGCATAAGTGACTGTGTTTTCATTGCCACCTCATCAGCGAATGGCGGCGCAATGTCCCAGTTCAAGCGCGCCTATGAGCAGGGCAAGCCTGTGTTCTGCCCCAGCCCGGAATCCAAACTCAAGCCTTTTGATGGCATAATGAATCTAATTAATGAGCGCAGGATACTGCCTGTGCGCAATGCGGACGAGTTTCTTGCCAAAATTGATAAAGTGAAGAATAAGCATGTTTTTCAGGCCACGCTGGCGCAGGCAAAGCCGTTGGAGAAGGATTCTCAGAGGTTGTTGACGGCGTAAGCGCGGCTTTTTCTTCAAACTTTTCTTTACTTCGCCCAACCCTTTCTTTACTTCGCCGCCCATTGATTTGATGGCTCGCAAAGAAACCGTTGACGGAAAGAAAAATGCCTGCGGCAGCTTACAGGATGGCTAAGGTTGGCTGTTGGTTTTGTTTACTCTTTTTCAGAAGAATATATTTTCTTAAAAAAAGGCTCTATTGTTTTTGTCCATAGACCCAAGAGAACTCCCAGATAATATGTGATTATCATTATTTGATCCACTTTTTTAGAAAATATCAGAGGCAATAAAACAAGTGTTAGAAGAAAAT
>CBDUVQ010000046.1:0-7205 GCA_965370715.1 uncultured archaeon | reverse complement strand
GGCACATTGCAAATGTTGGCATCGGCATTGGCGGAGTCAATGAAAAGACAGCAAAGCAATATCTCGATGAGTGGATAAAGAATACAGATTCAGTGAAAAAAGGCGCAATAATTGAGGAAAATGCAGGGGCAATACCGATTGGTAATTTTCTTGATAAGATGACGTTAGATAATTTTCTTGCCGTAGGGGATGCGGCGCATCAGGTAAATCCTGTTCACGGGGGCGGGCTTGCAGAGGCAACTTATGCGGGCGTATTGGCAGCAAAAGCCATTGTAGATGCTATAAAGGCAGGCAACACATCAGCAGAAGGGCTCAATGAGTACAACACCCTGTGGTGGAATGAAAGAGGGAACCAGCTTCGCAAGGTTGAGAAAGTTGTCAATGCATTTGAAAATATGTCTGATGATGCCATGAACCTGATTTCAGAATCATTTACAGGAGAAGATATTGTGGGCCTTTCTGATGGCCGGACTGCAAAACTCATGAAACTTGTCCTGAAGAACCCACGCCTTCTCGGGTTGGCAAAATATTTAAAATAAGAATCCAAAGTGGTTTGGTATGTCTATGCACGAAACACCTCAGCACATTGGTTTTATCATGGACGGCAACAGAAGGTTTGCGCGTCATCTGATGAAACAGGCACTCTTTGGGCACGAATTCGGTGCCAGAAAAATAGAAGATGTTCTTGACTGGTGCTATGAGGCAGGCACAAAATATGTTACGATTTATGCCCTTTCTATAGAGAATCTTGACAGGCCGAAAAAAGAATTTTCTTTTCTGATGAATCTTTTTGAAAAGGAATTTCTAGGGGTTGCCGAAAACAAGAAGATACACGAGCGCCGCGTAAAAATCAATGTAATCGGGCGCCCTGACCTTTTGCCAAAAAAAGTTCAGGATGCAATGGCAAAAGCAGTTTTGGCAACAGAACAATATGGCGATATCTTTCTTAATATTGCGGTTGCATACGGGGGGCGGCAGGAACTTGTTGACGCTGCTGTAAAGATTGCGCGGCTTGTGCAAAACAGCGAAATAAAGCCAGAAGAAATAACAGAAGATGTTTTTCGCAAAAACCTTTACACGAATGGAATTCCTGACCCAGACCTCATCATTCGCACAAGCGGGGAGCAGAGAATATCCGGTTTTCTTTTATGGCAGGGAGCCTACTCTGAGTATTATTTTTCCAAGAAGTGCTGGCCGGATTTTCAGAAAGAAGAGTTTCTGTCTGCAATATCTGATTTTAATTCAAGGCAGAGAAGATTCGGTAAATAATTCATATAAAAAATTCTCTTTCCAATTAATCTTGCAAGGCTAGGTCGGGATCTTAGGCGAGTCCCTTAACCTGAAATCGTCTATACAGGGGCTGAAGCAGCAGGCGCGGTATGTCTTTATGAAAATACGGATTTGTGCCTGAACAATGATTCCCTGCCCTGTCAGATTCGCGGTGCGTCGAATCGGGTCAGACCTTGATCGGAGCAGCCCTAAGGTGCGTCGCGGGTGCTTTCAGGTTCCAGGGCGAAGGTAGGGTGCGAATACCGCTTTCATTAAGCATACCGCCCTGTTGCGCGCCTTGCACTTATTCCGTATTTTAGTATATAACATTTCGGGCGCATATAGCAATATGACTTTATCCAGAACCACTTTTGTTCTTTTTACAATTCTTGTCTTTACAGCAGGCATAATTACAGGCACAACATACACTGACTCGGAAACGCAGAAAATTTTTATTTATTCAGATAGTGCCAAAAAAGTGCTGTTTGACGAGAGCGCAGCTGTGATGCGTCTTCCTGCTGTGACAAGAAATAATACAGGAGTTTTTGCAGAGGTCGGCGTTGTAGCTAAGCCAGGCACAGGCAATATTTACATAAATCTTCATAATGTGCTTTCCACAGTAGACGTTGGGCAGTCTGCGCGCATGGCAGTGCTGCTTGCATCAAACTACACTGGAATTGATGATGCTAAGACCGATTTTTTCTTTGAATTTTCAGCAGACGCCACTCTTCTTGAGGGACCGAGTGCAGGAGCTGCATTTACTGTGACAGCAGTTGCAGCATTGTCAGAGAGAAGCATAAACCCGGATGTTATGATGACCGGGACCATAAACCATGACGGCACAATTGGTCCTGCAGGAAAAATACTTGAGAAAGCAAAGGCAGCAAAAGAAGGGGGCGCAACAATACTGCTTGTTCCTGTTGGATTATCAACTGAGGTCAACTATACTTCAGAGGATATCTGTAAGGTATGGGGGCGAACAGAATACTGTCATCAGGAGTTAAAAACTGAAGTGATTGACATCTCGGAAGTTTCAGGAATCAGTGTGGTTGAGGTATCGAACCTTGATGAAGCTGTTGGCTTTGCGCTGCTTTGAAGATTACTTTTTTACTTCAAGTTTGTTTTCAACTTCTGCAGCCTTTTTCTCAACTTCTTCCTCAATTCCGAGCTTCTCGACAAGGTCCTTGTACCTATTTCTTATTGTGACCTCTGTGACGCCGACAACATCAGCTATGTCGCGCTGTGTCCTACGCTCGCCTTGAAGTACTGCGGCGATGTAAAGCGCCGCCGCTGCAACACCTGTCGGACCCTTGCCTGATGTGACTTCCTCGTCCACAGCGTCGCTTAGAATCTTCTTTGCCTTTGCCTGCGTCTTCCCGGAAAGCCCGAGAAGCGAGGAGAAGCGCGGAATGTACTCAACCGCTGTTGCAGGTAGTATCCTTATACCAATCTCTCTTGCAACATAGCGGTATGCCCTTCCGATTTCGCGCTTTTCAATTCCGCTTGCAGCAGAAAGCTCTGAAAGCGTTCTTGGCGAGCCCTGCTCGCGCGCTACAGCGTAGATAAGCGCAGTAATAATGGATTCCATAGACCTTCCGCGCACAAGACCGCGCGTGACTGCTTTTTCGTACAGCCTGCCGACTTCCTCGTGCACTGCTTTTGACAGCCCCAGGTATGAGACCTGCCTTGCAAGCTCTGATAAAGAATATGAAAGGTTCCTGTCCTTTGACTTTGTAAGGCGCTTGTTCCACTTTCTGAGGCGGTAGTATTGTGCCCTCTTTTTGACAGAAACGCGATAAAGCTCTCCTGAGCCTTTTCCTATTTCGGTGGCTATGCCCTTGTCATGCTTTGTGAATGTCAGCGGTGCGCCGGTTCTTGTCCTTTGCGCTTGCTGTTGCGGATCAAAAGCCCTCCACTCAGGCGCTGTATCAAGTTCATCCTGCGTGACAACTGTGCCGCACTTGTTGCATATAAGTTCGCCGCGCGTATCATCCTTTATAAGATGAGTGTTCCCGCACTGACTGCATTTTGGGTTTGTAGACATAGAAAGACCTCCGAAAAATAATCTTACCAGAATCGAAAAGCATATAAAGCTTTTCGTAGTTTTCTATTTTGGATAGAAAGGTTTATAAAGGTTTCTGGCAGCACTTTTTAGTAATTAAATGGTGGTTAATAATGGACGTCTTTCTTAACTTAGTTTATGGAAATGTTGTAGGCAGACTCAAACCAATAGGGGTTTTTAGAGTAAATGCTGTCCAAGAACTGCTTGAATATGTGCAGCATAAATTGTCTGAAAAGTACGCACAAATAGCAAATCTTAGCGAAGACCCTCTTGAAAGGTATTACGTTGACGGCGAACCTATTTTACAAAAGGGCGATATACCAGAACCTGAATCAGTTGAACATTCTATTGATATTTTTTTCGGGCGAGGCCATGACTGCAACACAATTATAACTGAAATAAACGAGCTTTTTGGAGGGTGTAAACGTTACACTCCAATAGAGCAGTAATTACAGAAAAACCAACGCTTAAAGACTGTATGTTAAGGCACATTCTTTCTTGTTCTCAGATAATGCAATCTATTCAACCCTATCAACAACATTCACAGAATGGTCTCCAATGCGCTCTAAATTATGCAGGATTTCTGTGAATATGATGCCTGCAGCAGGGTTGCAGACTTTCCTTTTCAGGCGCGCAATGTGGTTTTTCTCAAAGTCCTTTTCGTTTTTGTCAATAATATTTTCCAAATTCATGACTTTTTTGACATTTTTTAGATTCTGTGTTTCAATTATATCAATAGCGTTGCTGTAAATGGTTAGGGCATTATCAAACATTTCAGAAAGCTCTTCCTGCGCCTTTTTTGAGAATATTACATTATCTTTCTCTTTTTTTTCTGCAGAGCCGATTATGTTTATTGCATGGTCTGCGACCCGCTCAATATCCGTGATATTGTGGGCTAATGCAGAAAGCCTGCGGGCATCTGACTTTGACAACTCCTTTTGCGAAAGCCTGACTGAATAATTGCCGATGGCCTGAAGCAGGTTGTCGACAATTACCTCCTTTTTGTGGATGCTTTTAACAGGGCTTTTGTCGCTTGCAAGCAGGACTTTGCGCGAGTCCCTGAGCATTTCAAGTGAGATTTTAGCCATCCTTTTGACTTCCTTTTCCACATTGCCAAGGGCAATCGAAGGCACATCAAGATAGCGGTTGTCAAGGTATTTAACCCCGCCGTCAATTTCTTCATCCTTTCCGGGAATAACCCTCTTGGCAGCATATATGAATACAGGAATTAGCGGAAGGAACAGCAGTGTGTTGGTTATATTGAAAATTGTGTGCGCATTGGCAATCTGCCGTGCCGCAACTGAAGAAGTTGTTCCAACAACATCCCCGAAAAGAGATATGAATGGCAAAAATAACAGGACGCCCAGTGAATTGAAAAGCAGATGAATGAATGCAGCTCTTTTTGCAGATATATTGGTGCCGTAAGATGCAAGGAGTGCTGTGATGCATGTGCCGATGTTTGCGCCCATTATAAGTGGTATTGCAGAGCGAAGATTGAGTACGCCTTCCTGTGCCATTGCAATGATGATGGCGGTTGTTGCACTTGAGCTTTGTATGATTCCGGTAAACAAAGCACTTGCCATAATGCCGAGTGCAGGCGTTTTCCCAAACTCAGCCAGAAGGCTGAGAAGATACTCGGATTCTCTTAGTGGGGCAAAGCCCTGCTTCATTGTTTCCATTCCAAGAAACAAAAGCCCGAAGCCGATTAATATTTGCCCGGCATATCCGTTATGGCGTTTTCTGAGAAAATGGATGAAAACACCAAGCGCAATAATCGGAAGAGAGAATTTTCCAATAGGAAAGGACACCATCTGTGCAGTCACGGTTGTGCCAATCCCTGCGCCGAATAGTATGCCAACAGATTGCGCGAGTGTCATGATGCCTGAATTGACAAGAGAAACCACAGTTACTGTTGTAATGCTTGAACTTTGGACTATTCCGGTCACTGCAATGCCGACAAAAACTCCTTTTATTGGTTTGTCTGTAAATCTTTTCAGGAGGTTTTTAATCCTGTTGCCTGCTGCTTTCTGCATGCTGTCAGACAGAATAGAAATGCCGTAGAGAAATAACCCAAGACCGCCGAGAAAACCGAACAGAATTTCAAGATAATCCATTACATCCCCTGCAATAGAGACTGCATGTTATCGGTTGTTATCGTTTTATGGTGGTCGCACCTTTATTAATGGCGGCGCAACATCCTTATATTTTATCACCCACAATTAACTTTATGCCTTCTACTTGCAGCGCGCAATCAACCATCATCAAGGACGAAACACCGCTAATAGAGGCTTATATCCCTGACAGGATGTATGCCCGGGACGGACAAAAAGATGTCGTTCGCGCTTGCCTTAAGCCAGCAGAGGCAGGGCGCGCGCCGAGGAATTTATTTCTTTATGGCCCGACAGGGTGCGGCAAAACATCTATTTCAAATACTGTCTTGAGTGAGCTCACACAATACTCTCAGTCAGTTTGCACATCATATGTTAATTGCTGGAAAAACCCGTCAACCCATGCAATTTTATCCAAAATAGTTTCTGATTTGCCAATGAGATTTTCAAACCCGAAAAAGCAGAGTTCTGAACTTCTTTTAGATATTGAGGGCTATGTGGCAAACCAATCAAAAAAAATTGTTGTCGTGCTTGACGAGGTCGACCGCGTTGAGGACATGGATGTTTTATACAGCCTCTCAAGAAATGGATATGGTGTGGTATGCATCTCAAATGACGCGCATGCTCTGGCATTGCTTGACCCCCGAATCAAAAGTTCCCTTGCTCCGGAAACTCTGGAGTTTCCAAAATACACGCGCGATGAAATGATTGATATACTTCGCGACAGGGCAAATCTTGCATTCGTTCCGAGCGCGATTGATGATGTTTTCATAAGAATCGCTGCTGTCGGCGCTGACGGGGATGCCAGAGTCGGCATAGAAATCCTTAGAAAAGCCGCACTTTCATCAGAAGCTGACGGCCTTCCAAAAATCGCAAAGGAACATCTTATTCGCGCGCAAAAAGATGCTCGTTCTCTTAAGGCAGAGCAGATACTTGCGATTCTGACTGAGCACCACAAAATACTTTACAGTATAATCAGGGAAAAAGGAAAGATTTCTTCACCAGAGCTTTTTGAAGCGTATAAGAAAACTGCCGCCAAACCCATTTCAGGGCGCACATATCGCGCATACATGGAAAAGCTTGTCACGCTTCGTCTTGTGAGCGCGTCAGGGGATGTAAGATGGCGGGAGTATTCAACATTGTAAGTGTTTTTATAATTTAGGCGCCACAATTGATTTAGGTGTTTGACATGGAAATTAAAGCAAAAGATGTAATGACAAAAGACATTGTAAGTGTCGAGGCAGGCGAGTACGTAGGTCGTGCTGCAAAGATTCTTACTGAAAAAAAAATACATAATGTCGCTGTTTTCGAGAATGGCGAGTACGCAGGGCTTTTTGGTTACAAGCAACTTTTGCGCATGCATACAAGAGACCCTGAAAGCCTGAAGGTGAAGACCGGAGTTAAGAACCATTTGCTTCACCCACCAAAGATTTCTCCTGATGCAAGCCTGATTGATGTTGCAGATTATATGTACCGGTTGAACTACAAGGCGCTTCCTGTTTTTTCTGAGGGCAAGCTTGAGGGCATTATCTCTGAGCAGGACGTGATTCGCGCACTTGCAGATAGTAATGAGATTTCAAAAAAAGCTGCCAAAGAATTCATGACTCCGATGCCTTATTCTGTTACGCAAAGCGAGTGCCTCGGAAAGGCTGTTTCTATTATGAGGGATAACAACCTGAGTAGGGTTCCGGTAACAGACGTTGACGGAAAGGTTGTCGGCGTTGTAGAATCTACAGACCTCATGCGCATGGTTGTCTCAAAAGAGC
>CBDUVQ010000045.1:0-7372 GCA_965370715.1 uncultured archaeon | reverse complement strand
AAAAACCGATTGAAAGGTTTTTTATTTGAATGGGACATTTTACCGTCTTAGGTCAATGCAACTAAATTCGGTGAAATTGATGTCAGGCGAATATCTTCACAAGCGGTGGATGTCTTCACGAACGAAGACGCACTTATTCTGAATAAGGTAAAATTTTTCACTGCAAGACCTGATACAAAAGGAAGACTTCAGGTTCCAGCGCAAATCAGAAACCAACTTCAATTCAGGCGCAAGGCTTTCGTGATGCTTGGTTTTGAGCGCGGCAATGACCTGTTATTCTTAAAGCGCAAGCTGGATTGCAAAGGGCGTGTTTATGTTTCTGCACTGAATCTTGACAATTGCTTGGTTAGTGTGGAGAAAATAATGGACGGGGGTAAAGAAAATGTTAAGAGAGAATGCGATATTCAATAAGCGTGATTTAGTTCATCAAAAAAGACAAGACAGATAAATGGAAAACCATAGGCATTTTGGGCGGTATGGGGCCTGAAGCAACTTCGGATTTATACATGAAAATAATCCGCCTTTTTCAGAGACGATACGAAGCGAGATATGATGCCGACTATCCTAAAATATTCATCTATAATCTGCCTCTGCCGGATGTTGTCTCCAAAACATCAACTGTTCGTCCTCTCTTAACAGAAGCTATTAAGAAATTGCAAATGGCTGGTGCTGATTTTGTTGTAATCCCCTGTAATACTGCGGACTGTATTTTGAAAGAAGCAGAAATCAATATCAAAATACCATTAATTAGTATTGTGGATGAAACCACGCGATATATTCAATCAGCTAAATATCGAAAAGTTGGTCTAATCTCAACATTTCTTACAATTAAGACAGGGGTTTATTTAAGAGCACTTAATGGCTTCGGAACACAGCTTATCGAGCCAACCGATCTTGAGCAGGAAAAAGTGACACGAATAATTCTCAATATTCTCGGCGGGAATAAATGTTCTAAGGATAGAGATTCTGTAAATGAAATTATTCGAAGAATGGCATTAGATGGTGCCGAGGCCGTAATTCTTGGATGCACCGAACTCCCGCTTATTACAACACAAAACGCCACAGGCGTTGAACTTATTGATACGACATTAATTCTCGCTGAAGCTGCGGTGAGAAAAGCAAGAGGTGAATAAAATGGTGCGTGATGATCTTCATAGGCTTTGTCAAAAACATAAGCCGCCCAACCGAACCGTATGGCTGGAACTGCTATTACGGCCTCAATGTTTCTGGTAAGCAGGAATATGAACCCGTAGATCAGCTGGACGGCTTCGTGGTTGCAAAGGCATTACAGCAAGATTATGGAGGCGACTTTTATCCATACATTGCGGGTATTTATGGTGTTTTCAACACTACTAATCCCCGTCGGGCGCGAAAAGCCCAGCGAATGCTTGGCCGCAGGGAAGCAGAAAAAAAGCAATTGCTTGAAGAATTGATGAGTTCTTTCGATTTATCGGGCCGGATTCTGACAACATACGATCTCTGGAATGACCCGGAATATTGGCGGATATTCAGCGAAATTGCACCGGCTCTTGCATGCAAAGCAGAAGGCGAATATAGGGCAATGCCTTTTCGGGAATTCCCTAAAGAATTGCTTGGCGCATTCAGCGAAGTTTCGGATAACGGATTTCTCGATGAATGGGATACTTACAATTTGTATCTTCCTGCAGAAGTTGCTGAGGCGATATACCTTAGAGATAAATATGCCATTGACTGGAAACTCGGGCCACTTGCAGAAGAGATGTATGACAAGTACCTAAGGCAATACGGTCTTGGCATCATTCAGTTCAGGCAACCTAGGGTAAGAAAAGAGGATGGAACCATAGTTGATGCATGCCCCTATATTGGCAAAGAGAGCGAATGCGGGGAGCGAATATTCATCTTTGATGATGAAAATATCTTGTCTATGAAATGTTCTGAAGACAATCCCTCGTATTTGGATGCCAGAGTGCTGTCGCAAATGTGTGGATTACTGGGACTCGATATAGATATATTTAATCCAGTGCCCAGCATGGCTATAAATACATTCAACAAATAAAGAAATGTGTGATACAATGATAGCCCCTGACCGCGTAAAAGGAACAAGAGATTTTGATGCAGGCGACATGCTCTTGCGCAGGAATGTTGTTTCAAAAATCCAGAAAATTTATGAGAAGCGCGGCTTCACACCTCTTGACACACCTGCAATGGAGAAGTGGGAAGTGCTTTCTGCAAAGGGCGCAGGCGGTGATGAGCTTTTGAAAGAGACATACAACTTCAAAGACCTTGGCGGAAGAATGATTGGCTTGCGCTATGACTTGACAGTTCCGCTAATCCGATATGTGTCCATGAACCCAAACATTGCAATGCCATTCAAGCGCTACCAGTACGGGCCTGTATGGAGATATGAGGAATCAAAAAAAGGGCGCTACCGCGAGTTCTACCAGTTTGATATTGACACAATTGGCTCGTCTTCAATGGCTGCGGACGCAGAATGCATTGCAACAGTTATCGAGGCACTTAAGGCAATTCAAGTCGGCACATTTAAGGTTCGAATAAACAACCGCAAGATTGTTGAAGGAGTCCTGAATTATCTTGGCATAAAATCAAATGAGCAGATTGAGGGTGCGATGAGAACCGTTGACAAAATCCAGAAACTCTCGCACGAGGAGCTGTACAAAGAGTTCAAGTCGTACAAGATTTCTACAGAGCAGGCAGAGCAGATCATAAACTCCCTTTCAAGAAAAGGAGACATCAAGCCAATTGTTGCTGAGATGAAAAAAGACATTTCCTTGAATGAAAAAATCACAGAAGGTCTAAAGGAGCTTGAAGAGCTTGACCGTTATCTTGAAGCATCAGGCGTACTTTCTGAATGTGTCTTTGACGCATCGCTTGTTAGAGGACTAAGTTATTATACAGGCAATGTTTTCGAGGCAGTGCTTGAAGGAAAAAATTCAGGGAGCATTGCAGGCGGAGGAAGGTATGACGAGGTGATTGGTATCTTTCTTGGAAAAGACATTCCAGCAGTCGGCTTTTCAATCGGGATTGAGCGCGTGCTTGACATACTCAAGATAGATTCAAAGGCAGAACCTTTGACAGAAATATTTGTTGCAGTTGTTTCGCAGGATCTTTTACCTATTGCAATAAAACTCTCAGGAAAGCTTCAAAAGAAAGGAAAGAATGTCCAGTTTGACCTCATGGGCAGAAATTTCTCAAACCAACTTAAGTTCGCAAACAGGATTGGCGCAAAAGAGGTCTGGATTCTCGGACCGCGCGACATGGCAAAAGGAGAAGTTGTTGTAAAGAACATGCAGAGCGGAAAAGAGACCAGAAAAAAACTTTGAATAAGAAGTTTTTTACAATATTATGGCCTGCGTCGGGCAACTCGATACTACGTCTTTACAATCGCACTTTTCGCATGCTTTAACATCCTTTATATGCGCTTTCCCATCATCTTTCATCTCAAAGACGTCGGGACACATTGATGCGCAAAGCCCGCATCCAATACATTTTTCAGCATCAATACTTACAGTCATATAACCACCTTCTATTTTATGCCAAGAAAACTTAATATAGTTCTTGCAATGCGCTGAAAAAATCCCTCTTTTTTGACATTGAACTGAACTTTTTGCGTGTGAATACCCCTTGCAACGTCATTAAACGTGATTTCGGCTTCCTTTATTCCGAATTCCGTGATGTCAAATTCCACGTTTTTCTCATCAGAAACACCACCTATACTCTTTTCCTGCCCAAGAAACCTTACAGTTACATTTTCAGCAGAGTCGCGAAGGGCTTCAATATGTATTATCGCAAGGTTCCTGCCAAAATCCGTTGAAAGCGCAGCCTGTATTTCGGGTATGTCATATACCCTGAATTTTTCTATCCGCGAGTCGCTCACACCATCACCCGAAAGTTCAAGGCGAATGGTTTTTTCTCCAACATCAACGGCATTAAATGAAAATTCAATAGCCTTCAATCCCTGAAGCTCAAAGTTCTGCACAGATTCATCACCATCTATATCTACCTTCAGGTAAAGCGCCCTCTTCATCAGGTCAGGGCTTTTTATCACAACAGAAAGTTTTGCATTATCACCGATTTTCACAAGCGAGGGCACACTGGCATTTGAAATTCGGGTTCCGCTCTGCAATCGGACATCATATTCTATATCTATTGCCTGCCCTGTTGATGAGAACAAAACGCCTTGGTTCATTCCTGTGTTTTTTGGAGTAAATGAGAATTCAACAGAGGCATGGTCTTTTGAAACCTCTTTTTCTTCATATGCGTCTTTTGAAACAAAGCCAATGATGTAGTTTCCATACCCATTTATCTTTTCTGCAGATGCAAAGACTGTTTGCTCGTCCCCTGCAGAAATTACAGGGCTTCGAAGTTCTGCAGAGAGCGCCACAGAATTTTCGTCCTGCCCTGAAGTATCAACAGTTATGTTGACTTTGCGCACACCAAGAAGCCTTGAGTTCAGGACAAGCGGGCAGGTGTATAGTATATTCTTCTGCAAGCCATATTCTGCAGTTACATGCCACCAGAGTATTGTTTCTTCTCCCGGAATAAGGACTGCCTCGCGTTCCCTGTTTTCAATAGAGACAATCGGCTTCTCGCTTTTGCAGGGCACAAGGCTTGCCTCAAGCACAGCATATTCGCTTGGGATTATTTTCAGCACAACTATTGATGTTTCGCCGGGCTCAAGAACTTCTGTTGTCTGCAACAGCGAATATCCACTGTCTTTTTCTCGAAGAGTATAATTCAGAGTCTCTATTGTTGTCTCCCCAGGCAGCCATTTCTCTATTTCTGCACTGACGCCGTATATTTCAGCAGTGTTTTCAACACGGTTGGTGCTTGATGTATGAAACTCGATATGTGTGCCGTCGAGCCAGCCAACCTCGAGCCACGTTGCATCAACAGGCACCCATTTTCCAAGATAGACCTCAGCCCATGCATGAGGCGTCCATCCTTTGTCACCATACGCATGCCCTGTGATGTAGCGCGCTGGATACCCAAGAGACCTTGCAAGTGCAATGAAAAGAGTTGAGTATTCGTCGCATGTGCCGACCTTATTTTCAAGCACCCAGAGCGCGTCCTTTGAAGAAGTGCCAAAGCTTTCTACATATTCTGTGTTGTTGTGAACATACGAGGCAAGAGCAGCTATTTTTTCAAAGCCAGTGTTTTTGTTTGCAGAAGTCTCTTTTGCACGTTGTATGATTCGCTCATCATCACTTTGTATATTGGGAGATGGATACAGATACCTTTTCACATCTTCCGGGAGTGTGTATGATGCCGGGAGAGTGCGCGTTCTTCTGGACTCAGTTTGCACAATACTTTCAAGAGAATAATAGACTGCGTTTGACGGGCTTTTTTCTTCATACACCATGATACTGTTTTCAAACTCATCCAAGGCATAGTCTGCTTTGTTTGAAGCTGTCTGGTATTCCTTGTTTTGCGGAGCCGTTATATTGAGCTTCACCCACTGAATTGACTGCCCAGACACAGCAACCCCTCCGCTTTGCATAACTTTAGAGTCGAGGCTGGTGATTTGAGCAGGGTCTTCGATATCTTGTTCTGCACAGGCAAGCGGAACCAGAATCAAAGCCAGCAGAATTAAGCACACGGATTTAAAGTTTGCCATAAAATTAGTTGTATTACTCATATAATAAAGATGATTGAATGATTGACATCTGGACAGAAAAGTACCGCCCGGAAAAACTCGCCGATGTTGTCGGGCAAAAGGAAATTACAGAGCGCCTTGAAGCATTTGTGAAAGAAAAGTCAATGCCGCACATGCTTTTTGCAGGAAGCGCAGGCATTGGCAAGACCACATCTGCAATCGCTCTTGCAAAACAGCTTTATGGCGACACGTGGCATCGCAATTTCATGGAGACAAATGCGAGTGACGAGCGCGGTATACAAGTCGTTAGAAGCAAAATAAAGGACTTCGCGCGAACAAAGCCTCTTGGCGCAGAGTTCAAGATAATTTTTCTTGATGAGAGCGATGCCCTGACACCCGAGGCCCAACAGGCAATGAGAAGGACAATGGAAAAATACACCTCTACAACAAGATTCATTCTTTCATGCAATTATTCAAGCAAACTTATACCTCCAATACAGTCGCGGTGTGCAATATTTCGCTTTCGCCCAATAGCGAAAGAAGACATGAAAGCCATGCTGGAGAAAATAGCAAAAAAAGAAGGGCTGACTATTTCTGAAAAAGCAATGGATGCAATACTCTCGGTTTCAGAAGGGGATTTGAGGCAGGCAATAAATGTCCTTCAGTCAACTTCTATTATTTCCAAGAAAATTGATGAAAAGGAAATATACAGCATCGCCGCATCGCTTCACCCAAAAGAGGCGCGCGAGATACTTGACCTTGCACTTAACAGCAGGTTTATTGATGCGCGAAAAAAGCTTCTTGGCCTTATGATAGACCGCGGGCTATCAGGGCTTGACGTAATCAAGGCGTTTCACCGCGAGATAATCGGCATAGACATAACAGATGTGCAAAAGGCAATGCTAATCGACAAGCTCGGTGAGTATGAATTCCGCATAGCTGAGGGCGGAACAGAGGATTTGCAGATTGAAGCTTTCCTAGCTCAAGTCTCTGCAATGAAACAATGAGCCAAAAAGCTTCGAGTGAAACGAAATGTGGGTGCGAGACGTGGTGGATGGCTGAGGAAAGGTTTATATCTGTAGTACTTCATTTAGAAGTGATAACATGGCACCCCAACACTCTGAAATTTCTTTTCGGACAGGCACGTCTTTTGTAGAGATGGCTGCTGTAAACGCGTTGTACGCTGAAGCCTTAAACGGTGCAAGGACACTGAATGATTTTTTTCAAAAGCCCAACACAATTGCAATAACAGGAGGAACCGTTTCAGAAAAAGTTCTGGAACAATATCGAAATCAGGCAATAGCACCCCAAGATTCGTGCGCAATTGATGGACGATGCAATCTTAATGGAAAGGCCCTATTGCCTTCAATAAACATCCCTCATTACAAGGCCGTTTATGGAGAACCTCTGGAAGAACTTCTTGATTTAGTAACACAGAACAACGTATATGGCGGAGGGGCAACAATAGCCAATCCTGGAGCAAGAATAATATTTGTAGAGAAAGATTTTGAGGCAAACCCTGAATTGATAAACGAGATATCTGTAAAGGATATGATTGAAAAAAGTAGATATCCCTTTAACTTTGCTTTAGAGCCAATTAATGATCGTGAACTTCTGCATATGTCTCCTGAGGGTGTATTGGGTTTTTTGGATAAACAGAAGAGAGCATATGCTGTAAGTGCCGAGGAATACAGGATGGAGCCATCCAGACCTCGTTGGAATATTGAATTAGATATGAGCCGATCAGAGATTCCTTTTGAAAAGATTTTGGTGCCAGAC
>CBDUVQ010000044.1:0-7412 GCA_965370715.1 uncultured archaeon | reverse complement strand
ATATGGCTTTTACCCAACCGCAGCAAGCTGCGGGGTATATGAATGATAATTAAAAACTTATGCCCCAATATACGCGTATGAAACTGAAATTGGGAGAGCTTGTCCTGCTCTACGGAAAAATGAGCTTTCTTGTAAAAATTGAGGAAAGAACCCTCAGCAACCAGTTCGGGCAGATTGATATGAGAGAGCTTCTGAACAAGGAGTTCGGCGACACCATAAAAACCCACAAGGGCGAAGAGTTTCATATTCTAAAGCCCGGGATTCTTGATTTCTTGCGCTTTGGTGCAAAGCGCGGACCGCAGGTGATTACACCAAAAGACTTTGCAACTATACTTTCACTTACAATGCCCCCTAAAGACGCCAAAATAATAGAGGCCGGCACAGGCTCAGGATTTTTGACAATGCTTTTTGCAACAACATACCCTAATGCAAAAATCCATACATTTGAACGCAGAAAGGACTTTTTTCTGAACTCTAAAAAGAATTTTGATGCTCTCGAACTAAAAAATGTATTCCCGAAAAACCATGACATTCTCGAAGGGATCAATGAAAAAGATGCAGACCTCGCCATACTTGACATGGAGGATTCTGAAAATGCAGTGCCTGTTGCGCACAAAGCCCTTAAGATAGGCGGATATCTGGTTGTGTACGCGCCCTTTATCGAGCAGACAAAGGCATGTGTGCAGGAAATGGAATCTCTCGGATTTATTGGCATACATACCATTGAAACAATCCAGCGCGAGTGGGACGTGCGAAGGCACACTCTGCCAAAAAGAAGCGGTGTGATGCATACGGGTTTTGTGAGTGTGGGAAGAAAGGGTTAACGGTTCTTATTAAGTTTCTGGAATTTCACGCGGTTTCTCGAAGCGAACATCCTCAAAACGAGAGGGAGTGAAGCCGAATGAATAGCGTGCTCCAATCCATAAATGGGAAGCGCCGCCGCCAAATTGTGTCTACAATAACCTTAAATTATGCTGTGAATAAATAAAAGGAATGAAACTCATAGCATACCCAACACCTGAGCGGATAATGGAATATAACCTTTTGGCTCTTAGTCTAGTCAAGGCGAAAAAAGCGGATAAGTCAGAAGTTTTAAGTTATAAAAAATTAGCCGATGCAACCGAGGAGTGCAAAACCCATGAAGGAGATATTTACGATAAGGCAGTATTTCTGCTAAAACGCCTAATACAAGGACATCCATTTGCAATCGGAAACAGAAGAACAGCATTTATTGTTGCCAAGGATTTTTTACTAAGCAATGGAGGAAACTTCGCAATACATGATAATCCAGAACAGGCAAGGGTTATGTTGGGCATAAGAGAAACTTATTATACCGATGCGGAAATAAAGGGGTGGATAAAGAATGGTGAAATACGACAATTCAAACGATAAGGTGAAATATGAAGTGGTGGCAGGGGAATTGGGACACTTTAACGAACTGGTTAAAGGGCATAAGAAATTGCTGGCTGCAATAGCAGCTCTTTAATCGATACCGCGAATATAGCCGTTCGTGCAACGGGGCTTCCGTTGTCGTTGAGGGGCTATAAATATAACATAATCCGAAGTAATCTTATGGATACAGACGCACAACGAAAACTAATGTACGAATTCGAGCAGTACTCGCGCGAGCTTCAGGCGCTAAATGAGGAAAAGAACCGCTTTGCAATGAAGCGCCTTGAGATAGAAGGCGCAAAGAACGCACTCACAGAACTTTCTAAATCTGAAAAAGACGTAGAGGCCATGATTCCTCTTGGTTCAGGAGTCTTTCTTAAGGGTGTTGTTTCTGACACAAAGAGCGCTGTAGTTTCTGTAGGCGCAGAGGTTGCCGTGCAAAAAGACATACCTGATGCAAAGACATTCTTAAGTGAGCAAGTAACAAACATTGACAAGGCACTCGCAAACATTGACCAGAGAATTATGCTGGTTGACAAGGACGCGCAAAAAATATCAAGAGAACTTCAGAAAGCCAGTAGTCAGGTTCAGGAGTAGCGCAACATTGCTCAATATTTATCACGATTCTTTCATTACATGGTGGCGTGGGCTCCAGACAGACCACTAAAAAGGTTTATATATTGTAGGCTTAAAAGATAATTATGAGATTTCGTGTATTGATTGAGCAGGACGAAGTGGGAGTTTACGTTGCTTCGGTTCCTATGTTGCCTGGTTGCATTTCACAAGGTGCGACAAGAAAAGAGGCTGTAGATAACATAAAAGATGCTATTGCCGGTTATTTGATCAGCCTGAAGAAACATAATGAAGCAGTGCCTCCTTCAATAGATGAAGAATTGGTTGATGTTAACGGTTGATGACTTTGCCAAAACTTCCTGTTGTTTCTGGTATTGAACTCATTAAAGTGCTTTCTAAGACAGGGTTTCAAGTAGACCACCAGACTGGAAGCCACATTATTTTAAGGCAAAAAGAATATCCACACAGAAGGCTGACAATACCGAATCACAGGGAACTTTCAAAAGGAACTTTAAAGGCAATACTTAAACAGGCGGGATTGACTGCAACGGATCTTGCAGAGCTGTTATAATTAGGTGTATAAATGTTCGGTTTTCTGAAAAAAAAAGTAGGCGACGCTGTAAAATCTATTTCTGAAAAGATTGCAGGCGAGGAAAAGGAAGAGAAAAAAGAAGCCCCTCGCGCACCGGTAAAGCCTTCTGTAAAAAAAGAGCCCGAAAAAGCGCCAGCACCAAAGCCTGAAAAAAAGAAGGAAAAGATTGTTTCTGAAGAACTCAAAATTGAAGTCCCTGAAGCTGTGCCCGAAACAACAGAAGAACCAACAGAAAAACCCGAAGAACCGGAAAAAGAAAGCTTTACAGACAAACTCAGGAATGCTATTGGCGAAAAAAAGCTGTCCGGGGACTTTGTTGACAGCGCGCTCTGGGATCTTGAAATCGCGCTTCTTGAGAATAATGTAGCCTCAGATGTTTCAGATAAAATAATTCATGATATTCGGGAAAATCTCATTGGCAAATCAGTCAAAAGAAGCAACGCTGAAAAAATAATAACAGAGTCACTCAAAAAATCTGTTCTTGAGATTCTAGACCAACCAAAAATTGACTTCAAAAAGCTCTTGAAAGAAAAAAAGCCTGCAACAATAATTCTTCTTGGCTTCAATGGCTCAGGAAAAACCACGTCAGCCGCAAAGCTTGCAAGCCATTTCATGAAAGAGAACCACTCTGTTGTCCTGGCAGCAGGAGACTCATTCCGGGCAGCTGCGATTGAGCAGATTACGATTCATGCAGAAAAACTCAATGTCCCGATAGTTAAGCACACATACGGCGCAGACCCTGCTGCTGTGATTTTTGATGCCCGAAAACACGCAGAGTCAAAGGGCATTGATATTGTCATTGCAGACACTGCAGGGCGCGTTCATACCGACGCAAACCTCATGCGCGAGCTTGAGAAAATCGTGCGCGTTAACAAGCCAGACCTTAAGTTCCTGGTAGTCGAATCAATCGCAGGAAACGATGTCCTCGGGCAGGCGCACGTTTTTGAGTCAATTGGAATTGACGGCATCATACTCACAAAATGGGATGTTGACGAAAAGGGCGGGGCTGCGCTCAGTTTATGCCATGCCCTCAAAAAGCCCATAGTATTTCTCGGCACAGGGCAGGAATACGATGATTTCGAGGAATTTGACGCTAAAGAGGCTGTTGAGAGCATAATTTAGCCTGCCAAAAGCCTTAAATACTTTTTTCTTCATATAATAGTTTATGGTCATAAAATAGTCATGAATCTATGATTTTAAACAAGAGGTGTAGTATATGTCAAAATTAAAAGTCGGATTTTTCGGAACTGGTTATGTTGCAAGCACTTTTGTGGTTGGCCTTGAACGCATTAAGGTAAAAGAAGTTGATGCAACAGGTGTGCCTCTTGCAAACAAGATTCCCGGCTACAATATTGAGGATATTGAAGTTCCGATAGCTTTTGATATTGACAAAAAGAAAATAGGCAAAACAATGTCGGATTTCGTTAGCATGTACCCTGAATTGAAAAACCTGCCTGCACTGAAAAACACGCGCGTCCTTGAAGGTGTTGAGCTTAAATCTGTCGAGAACATGCCTGTTGACGCAGCAGGACTTGAAAAGAGGATGACCCTCTCAGAAGCTGTTGATGTGATAAAGAAAGCCATAATCGAAAACGATATGGACTGCATGATATCTGTAACGTGCACAGAGGCTCTGTTTGATTTAAAGAACAGGGAAGAGCTTGAAAGCATAATCAAAAATAATGAGCAGGACAAAATTACGGGCTCTATGTTCTATGCATACGCCTCATTCATGGCAGCAAAAGAGCGCGGCCGTGGAATTGTCCACATAAACGGCATACCAAGCAAGGTTGCAAACAGCCCTGTGTTCAAAGAGCTTGCTGAGGAAACAAAATCTATATTGATTGGAGATGACATCAGCTCAGGACAGTCAAGGTTCCTCTCAGACTTCATGGAGCATTACAAGGAAATCAACAGAACAATGCTTTGTGCAATCGGCGCGAACTGGGGCGGCAACATGGATTTCTTCCGCCTGCAGGATGCAGAGAGAAATGAAAGCAAGAAAAAGACAAAGACAAGCTGTGCAAATGATATACTCGGATACCCTCTTGAATCAGACATCAAGCCGCATGGATACCTTTCACCTCTTGGCGACAAAAAAACAGTTTTCATGCACTTTCCAATGAGAAGTTTCAATGGCGCAGAAGACGAAATATATCTTTGCGGCAGAGTGAACGACAGCCCGGCAGCAGCAGGGATGCTTGTTGATATGGCGCGCCTTGGAAAGATTGCAATTGACCGCAGTGAATCAGGAACCGCAGACATCATAAACTCTTTTTACTGCAAATGGTTCGGCAAGCAGAAGAGCAAGATTCTCGCATATCAGGCGCTCATTAAGTGGCTCTACCAAAAAGACATCTCAAATGCAGTGCCGACAGCCGCGGTTCAGGAAAGCGCAGAACCTGTTGCCGGACAGGCAGAGTAAAGAATTTATAAGGCGCACGCACATATTTTTTAGGTGTCCTATGATAAAACTCTACTTTCCGAAAGTTTCCAAAAAGATAAGCTATTACACAGGCAGGCTTTTCTCGAAAGTGCCTATTTCCCCTGTTGGATGGACTTTGCTTTCAATAGTTCCAGCAGTTATCGGAACATATTTTCTTTCACAGCAGAACCTTGCCGCAGGATTTGTGCTTTTTGTAATGGCAGGGCTGATGGATTTGATAGACGGCGCAGTCGCGCGCCATACAGGCAAAGTGACAAGAATCGGAGCATTCCTTGACGGGGTGACTGACCGTTTTGTAGAATTTCTTATGATTCTCGGGCTTTACCTTTACGGGATTCCAGCCCTTCATATTCCGGGAGAGTTGTGGCTTTTGATTCTTCTTTCAGCAGGAACATTTATGACCTCATTTGTGCGCGCATATGCTGACCACAAAAAAGTAATCTTTAAGGAAGAGCTATGGCTTATGGGTGGAATACTCGAGCGCCCTGAGCGGCTTATAGTAATATATGCAAGCATGCTTGCAGGGCTTTACAATCCACTGTATATAACATCAGCAATAGCATTTGGCGCAATGCTTGCTGTGGTGACTGTGATGCAGAGGATACAGTTTGTGCTGAAGTATGGGGATAGATAACTGCATTTAAAACTTCACCCCTAATCTAGCGCATGGATATCAAAACCATTGCAATGCGCATTCTTTCAACAGGCTATGTATGCGACCACTGCCTAGGTCGCCAGTTTGCCCAGCTTTTGAGCGGCTACTCAAATGACGAGCGCGGAAGGATAGTGCGCACGGCTCTTGCCATGGACCTTGAGAACGAGGATAATGCAAAGAGTATTGATGAATCGAATTTCTCAGACATGCGTTTTCGAAAACGCAAAGCACCTTCTGCAGAATTGAAGAAGCCAAAAGACTGCTCTGTATGCAAAGGAATTTTCACCAAAATCAATGCCCTTGCAAAGCGCGCTGTTGAGGAAACAAAAGACTTTGAGTACAATACATTCCAGATAGGCACAACACCTACAGAAGAACTCATTGCAATAGAGGAAAAACTATGGGAAACTGTGGGAACTGATTTTTGCGAAACAATAAAGACTGAAATCAACCGAGAGGTCGGAAAGGTTTTTTCAAAAAAGGCAGGGAAGAAAGTTGACCTGAAAAACCCGGATATGGTTATTTTGTTTGACCTGAAAACAAATACAGTACGCCTGACAATCGCTCCGCTTTATATTTTCGGCAAGTACAAAAAGCTTGCAAAGATTCCACAAACGCGGCTGATGTGCTATGACTGCCGGGGGCTTGGTTGCAAGAAGTGCGATTTTAAGGGAAAAATACATGATACCAGCGTGCAGGAACTTATAGCAGAGCCGCTCCTTCGCTCAACAGAAGGTGTTGACACATCTTTTCACGGTGCAGGACGCGAGGACATAGATGTCCTATGCCTTGGAGGGCGCAACTTTGTGATTGAAGTTGTCGAGCCAAAGAAAAGAACAATATCCTTAAAGCGCCTTGAGACTTCAGTGAACAAAAAGAACAAGGGCATAATTGAAATATCTGATCTGGAGTTTGCGGACAAGAACAAAGTAATAGATGTAAAGAGCGCAAAAGCCAAAAAGACATACAAAGTGATTGTAAAGACAGATTCGGCTGTCAAAAAAACTTCTCTGAAAACGCTTGACGCGCTTGTCGCCGTCATCAAACAGCAGACGCCCACCAGAGTTGTTCACAGGCGCGCTGACATCATACGAAAAAGAAGCGTGTATTCTCTTGAATATAAGCTCATTGATAAAACACATGTAGAACTTGTTATCCAGACAGAAGCAGGGCTATATATCAAAGAGCTTGTATCCGGTGACGAGGGCAGGTCGCGTCCCTCAGTGTCCGCGCTTCTTGGCGCAAAGGCAGAGGTTGAGAATCTTGAAGTTGTCGGATTTGAGGAATAACCAGCAAAACATATAAACCTGCCAAAACCATGTGGTATATGGATTTTGTAACCATGCTTGGATTGGTAGCAGGTGTATTGACCACAATATCTTTTTTGCCACAGGCAATCAAGACCTATAAATCACGGTCTACAAAGGACATCTCGCTTGAAATGTTTGGTTTATTCACAGTGGGTGTTTTTTTGTGGCTCATTTACGGGCTGCATATCAATTCATTGCCAATCATACTTGCAAATGCTGTGACCTTTGTTTTAGCATTTATAATTTTGGCATTAAAACTAAAGCATGGGTAGTATAATGTGCGCCGGTAGTCTAGTGGCATGATTCTACCTTGCCATGGTGGAGGCCCGGGTTCGATTTAGATCATTGCTTTTCGCAATGAAATTGCGACAATCCCGGTCGGCGCATCCACAGTGCACCGCACAGGTTCGTTAGCGTCTCCGTGAGCCTCTCTAAGGCCGTGGC
>CBDUVQ010000043.1:0-7731 GCA_965370715.1 uncultured archaeon | reverse complement strand
ATGCAATTCAACTGCCCACTAAAGTGGGCAGGGTTCTTGCGGCGCTCGGACTAAATTCAACTTCAGAAAAATGTTTTTGTTTATCATTTGGATAGGAAATACTTGCAGAACATGTTTTGTTTTTTCCATTATCATACTCAAAACATACAATCTCCATATTATTCTGTAATTGTATTGAGAACCAAGTCCATTTGTATTTGCCATAAGAAACATCTGCCCACTGATGATCCATCCACGATTTTCCTGTAACCTCAATCCATTTATTTTTAATTTTTATTTTTCCCTTAGTTTGTAAATTAGTTAATGAATAATAATATGTTTTTTCTGGTTTCAAATCCAAAAATCCCTTGCCTCCTTCTAATAAAGGCTTTTTTGTTGAAGTCATTATCAAATCAAGATCTTTGGTTTTGATATGATATTTAGATTTTTCAAGACGCTCAATTATATAATTGATATGACCCCTTAAAGAAGGAATAGCATAATTAATAAAAAGTAATTGTTTTGAAAAGCTGTCACTAGATACAACCGAAAGAGGATTGATCTCTGGATAGAATTTATTTTCCTTAATATCGGATAAAAGTAAATGGGAAAAATAAGCTGTTTTAAATGGAACTTTCAAAAAAGGGATTTTAACTTTGTTTACATCGACTTTAAACAGACAATCCATAAAAGCATATTTATTGCCTTTTTTATCCTTTAGATTTCCATTAAAATACCACCACTCAATTATATTATTATGAGTAGATTCGTCTTCTGGAAATTTTATCTTTTTATATTTCATTTTTACTTTTTACTAAAGAGTAAACATTCTATTTAAATGTTTTGATTTTTTTCATTTCTTCCACTCAATTATATTCTCTTCTTTTTTAGAGAAGAAGAAACCAGCCAAAAGCAACGCCTAAAACAAAATATAAGAAAATTTACTTTGCGACTTTGATTTTTTGGCTTCGGCATGGTTGCACTAAAAAGTAACAGTTGAATAAAGCGCCGCAATAGCCCATTTAGACTAAGAAGTACACAAGTTCAGTAGAAAAAACAACTCACTTCTTCTTTCCTTCAAAAAGCTCTTTAATTCCTGCCTTCTCTATTGCCTCAAGAACTGTTTTGTCAACTGCTTTCTCTTTTATGTCAAGCTTGTGCTTTGTTGGCTCAAGGTGGTCTATGTTCGAGCGCTTTCTCTTAACGCCTGTAAGCTCCTTTGGTCCTGTGACCTCTGCAAAGCTCTTATCAAGAATGCCTGTGACAACACAGAGTTTTCCTGCCATTCGCCCGCGCGTCTTTACACAAACCCGCCCTATTTCAAATACTTCACTCATTAATATCACCTTTTTACATATCCCGTGCTTTCTGCCTCATTTTCTTGTCAACACATGCGTGGCAGAGCGTTCCTCCGTATGCTCTCTCAGGGCGCCTTGAAGTCTTCGGGATTTTCTTGACCTCTGCTACCCGCTTTGCAGGAACCCCTGCAAGCTCGCTTCCGCACTCTGAGCAGTGCGCTTTTGAAACATGCTTTTTCCTGTAATGTGTGGTCTTTTCTCCACCAGGAAGAGTTAACCTTTTCTTCTTTATTGCCCTTGTTCTCAAACTTGGCCTAACCATATATCAACACCTCATGAATTATTAATCAACACCGAGTACCTTTCTTGAAACCATTGTCACAGGAAATGAAATCAGGATGTATAGCCACAACCAGCTGACTTTCTTCTCACTGAAGGGCACATTGAACTTTGCCTCTATGTTTTTAAATACAATTCCCTCTGTTTTCTTTGCGCCTGTAATCTTCTGTATGCGCCCTCTTATGTCTTCCTTGTACTCAAGTTCCCATACCTGTCCGTCAAGTTCCACATTTTGCTCGATATTTGTACTTGGCACCCCGTCTGTAAAGGAAACCATCATTTCGCTGCCGGTTCCGGCAAGACCGATAGTATTTGTAAAGTCACTGTGCTTGAACTCACCCACACCATCAACAACAGGCACAGAAACATCGCCATACATGAAGGAAAGCCACGAAAAAATAACGCCGACAAAAAGCAGGGAAACAAGCATTGGCTTGATGGACAGCATCATCTGTTGGTGCTGAATCTTAAGCATCTGCCCCATTAAAGACTTCATCTGTTTTTCGTCTTTTTTCTTTTTTGCATTATCCATTTTCTTTTTTGTTTCCTTTAGCTCTGTCTTTATGTGGTTTGCCTTTCTTTTGTTGACAAACAAAACATAGATTCCTGTAAACAGGAGCGAAACTATCACTGCCGCAAGGGCTACGACATACAAAGGCCCTGCTGACACTGCGGGCGCAAGTGCCATATCCATTATCGCGTATGCTGTCTGCATATTTCTTTCCTCTTTTATTGTCTACTCGCTACTATGAGGGGTGGTGACTATTTAGCCATGAACTGCCTAAGCAATGGATGCATATCCTCCATATGCTTTGTTGCAAGCTCCTCATATAACTGGTATGTAATCATGACTGTAAGCAAAAGCCCTGTGCCGCTTACAAGCGCGCCTGTGAAGTCCGCGAGCGCGGACAAAAACCCGACAAATGCGCCTCCAAGAACTGCAAGCGCAGGAATGTACCGCTCAAGCACTCGCTCTATCACACGCGGGTCGCGCCTGAATCCGGGAATCTGCATGCCTGCTCCCTGTATCTGCTTTGCAACGCTTTTTGAGTCCATGCCAGCTGTATTCATCCAGAATATGGAAAATATCGCGCTTCCGACAACCATGAATGTAGTATAAACTATGACTCTCAACAGCTCGTCACCTATCAAGGTTCCCTGAACCAAATCTATTATGAATTGCCGTGGCGGTGTCAAAAGGTGTATGAGGCCGCTCGATGGCTGCCCATCAACAAAGCACCCTATTATGCCACACTCAAGAGAGGGATTCGCCGGGGTGGAACTTGCAAGCAGCCGTCCCCAGACCTGAAGGTTTATGAGAAGCGCCGCAGTAAGTATAACCGGAAGAACATTTGTGTAAATGAATTTGAGGGGCCACTTCCTGCCGAATCCCCTGAATGCACCGAATGCAAGAGGTATTTCAACACGCATTGCCTGCGCATATATAACAATAGCAAACACTGCTAGTGTGGAAATTATTGGAATACCATAACTTGTGAAAAGGTTTAGGCCCATATTACCTGCTAAAACATTATCTATAAGTGCCGGAATAGCCCCTACAAACTGCCCTGTTTCAGAGCGAAGTATGCTAAATCCCTGTATGAACAACTGCTTGCTTATTCCGGCAGCTATGAAAAGTGATACTCCAGAGCCAAAGCCCCATTTTGATACAACCTCATCAAGAAGTATGACGAGCCATCCACCGATTGCAATCTGTAGTATGACAAATAGCATTACACCTGTAGCAGCGACATCAGGTGCTATCGCCCCGAATGCAACATATGCTACTGCTTCCAGAAGCGCAAAAAAGTAAGCAAGAATCTTTTGCGTTCCCTGAAACATGACGCGCCCATGCTGGCTTGAAAGATCCCAATTTATGATTTTTGCTCCCACAAGAAGCTGAAGTATAATGCTTGCCGAGACTATAGGACCAATACCAAGAGTCACAATAGTCCCGAAACTTGCCCCCATCAGGGTTGCAAGCTGCTTGAATGACTCAAGTGTTGCAGGGTTTATTCTCAAAAGAAATGTCTCTGAAAGAAGGAAAAATATTCCAAGAACTATTCCTGTCCATTTTAATTTCTCATTGAATGTCTGGCGCTTTACAGGAGATGCAACACCAGGCAGTTTTTGCACAAGCGCTTCATAATTCATAAAACTCGATCCTTCTAATTACGCAGACAAATATTAAGAACGCGGTTGGTTCTCTGTCCGATTACTGTTGTTTGCTGTTTTCTTATCTGCTTCACCAACATCATCTTCAATAAGTTTTGCCTCACCGCCGGCAGCCTCTATTTTTGCCTTGGCGCTCGAAGAGAATTTTTTTGCTAAAACAATAAGCTTTGCTGTGACTTTTCCTGAGCCAAGAACCTTTGTGCAGCCAATAGAGGAAACATTTATCTCAACTGCATCCTTTGCCTTCTTTGCAATCTTCTCGTTCAGGAGTTTTTGGATGTTGCTGTCAAGCAGGCCAATATTTATTGTCCTGTCAACGAAAACAGTGCTTGGTGGCTTGACAAACCCTGATTTTCCAAGCTTAAATCCAATATTATGCATAAGTGTCATCATCTGCTGGCCTTTTTTGCCACGGCCTGCATTTCCAACGCCGCCGCGGCTCCCGGAGCCTCTGTGCTTTTTAGGGCTGCCCCAGCCATGCGTCCTGCTTGCGCGCCTTTTGTTTGATTTGCCTTTTGTTCTGACAACCATATACAATCATACTCCGATTACATCATCCGTTCAATCAATTCAGAGATTTTCTCTCCTCTATAACCAAGTGAGCCACCCTGCTTAAATGCGAGTTTTACGCCTTTTCTTCCATGCCCTTTTTTAGGCGGATGAAGCCTGACAAGCTTATCAGTCTCTGCATTTTTAAGCAGCTTATCTGCAAACTCCTTGCTTACTTCCCCCCAGGTAACATAGTCTTTGATTTTCTTAATCATGCCGTCATAAGAGGGTGTTTTTGGAACAATAATACAGTGATGCGGCCTTTTCAGTCCTATAAGTGAAAGGCTTTCCCTGATTTCTTTCCTTACGTCAGGAGTTCCCCGAACACGCACTACAGCATAGTACGTCTCTGGTGCTTTGACATCATTCTTTTGGCTTGCTTTCAACTTCCTCACCGTCTTTGCCAGTGTCTGGCTCCTTTTTTTCATCTACTAATACTACTTTCTTTTCTGTTTTGTTTTCTTCTTTTTTCAGTTCGGCCTTTTTCTCAGGCATTTCTTTTACTGGTTTTTCATCGGATTTTTCTGTTTTTTCCACTGGCTTTTCTTTTTTCACAAGAACATTTTCCTCTTTTTTGGCTTCCGGCTCTTTTGGTTTCGTTTCAGCCTTTATCGGTTCTTCATCAGCCTTTTCAGGAACTTTTTCTTCCTTTACGGGTTTTTCCTCTTTTTTGGCTTCCAGTTCTTTTGGTTTCTTTTCAGCCTTTTCTTCTGGTTTCGCTGACTCGGTTTCCTTTTTCTCATCTTTGGGCTTTGCGTCCTCTTTTACAGGTTCTTCCTTTGGTTTTTCCTCTTTCTTTGCCTCTGGCTCTTTTGGTTTTACAGTTTCCGATTCCTGCGCACTCTCTTCTGATTCCTGCGCTCCTGCAGGCATCCTCATCTTGTTTACTGATTTCAGTGCCTCGAAGGTTGCCCTTGCAAAATTAAGCCTTGAGCCTGTGTTCCCGAATGAGCGCGCCCAGACATCTGTTATTCCTGCAAACTGCATAAGCTTTTTCATTTCGTGAGCAACGCAAAGGCCAAGGCCAAGCGGTGCCGGAAGCAGCTCTACATTTATTGATCCTGAACGGCCCTTTACCTTAAAAGGAAGCGAGTGATTGCCACCGCAGCCGCACTCCCAGGAACCGCATCCCCTGCGTATCGGAATTACATGGAGTTTTGCCTGTCTTTCAGCCTTGTGGATTGCCCGTTGGGCATCTTCTCCTGTTGCATATCCCATTCCTAAAAGGCCATTGCAGTTTCCTGCAATGACTAAAGCATGAAGCGTTCTTCTGCGCCCTGACTTGTGCATGCGCGTTGTTACCCGAACAGATGTCCTGCTTTTTCCGCCACCCTTGCCCGGCATTCCCCCGGTCCTAATAAGGAATGTCTCAAGTTCAGGAACAAGCACATCAACGATTTCAGGCTCCCTTATGATGAGGCCTTCATCAAATATTTCGTCAATAGAGGTTATTTCCCCGTTCATGACTTTTCTTCCAAGCCCTGTCTTCGGTATCCAGTTTGATTTTGTTTCGCCCATAATAATCAACTCACTTGCTATTTATTTTTGCCTTGGTTTTTTCAAAGGCAGATTTTATCTTTTCATCTATATGGCTTCCATTGAGCCTGGACTCAACAGGCAAGACATTTTTTTCATGAGGTATCTCAAGCCCGCCATCCACTGCACCTGCAAGTACGGCAAACACACGCGAGCCCTTGGCAGGTGTGTGCAGCCCTATGTCAAGAATCACTGAGGATATCTTCTTTTTTGCCGCTCTCTTTGCGCACAGAAGACCTGTAAGATAAGCAGAAGGTATGTTTTTCGTATAAGCACTCCAGCCAAACGCCTTAAGCTCACTGCTCACTGCACTTACCTGAGTCTTGTCACCTTCAAGAACATACTCTATGATTTGAACAATTACATTTTTGCCAGTCACCCGAACAACAAGCCTCGGCTTTCCTGACGAAAGAAGCTTGAGGCGCTTCTTATAGTCTGTTTTTCCTTCTTTTCTTCTTCTAAATGTTGCCACATGCCTTGATTTCATAATATATCACTTTGTTTTTTCCTTCATCTTGCTTATGTACTGCTTTAAGTATGCAATGCTCTTGAAACTGCCGCCGTCAGCAGTGCGGTATAGCTTGCGGTATTCGGGGATTGTAATTTTCTTTTTCTCCTTATACTCACTCAAAAATTTTCTTATGGCACGAATTGTCTTCATCCATGCCTCTTTTTTTGGCTCGCGCGTGTTCTTGGTCCCACGGCGCCTTCCTTGGCCTTTGCTTCGACCCTTCTTTTTCTGTGCAAGCTTAATCTTTGAGCGCGCAGTGCTGATTCCTCTTGAAGGCAGCGCAACTATTGTACCGCCTGAAATCAGCTTCCTGACATCATCCTTTGTTATGGCTGCTGCCACATCAGAGCCCTTCATCGGGTCTATCTTTACACGCCCGGATCCGACACCGAGTATTTCTGATGCCATGCGGCGCTTGTTTCTCAAATTCATCTTGTCACCATAAGTATAATCTTGCTTTGTTAGTTGTTCTCAAATTCGAACTCGCCATCGCCAATAGACAATATGAGTTCAGGGGTGTATTCTGTGTGGCATATAGGGCACTCAAAAAAGTTTATTCCCTGCTCCTTTCGTTCGTTTCCGACTCGCCCGCAACGCGGACACTGTTTTTTGCCGACATTCATGAAATTAGCCACACTTAGCAAAATACCACCTCAGTTTTTTTTGTCTTTTACTTCAGCGCTTTTTTTACCACCGTCTTTCTCTGTAGATTTTTTGTCTTTCTTCTTTTCCTCTTTCGGCTTCTTTATCAGGATTCGTGGGTTCAAAACATGCAGTCCCAGTTTTTTTGACTCTAGAACAACCATGATTTTTTTTCTGTTGCCAACTGTCGCTGCAATCCGAACAACCACTTCTTTCCCAACATCCGCAAGATCCTTGAGATTAAATACTATGGCTTCAAACATGCCTCTTGGATGCATTCCCCGAACAGCTTTCGGCGAACCAAAGCTTGGTGAGGGTCTTGCACCTCTCAGTCTTCGGCGAATTTTGTTATCGCGCCCTTTTGCGCGCCTCCATCCGCTTCGCGAGAGCCTCTTTATTTTGTTTGCATCGGTGCGTGGAAAGTCAGGTTTCTTCTCTTTTATAATCTTCCTTGCCTCAAGGCTTTTTTTTGTGTCTTCTGCCATAATCATCTAACCTTTTGAACAAATGTAAATACCGTCATGAAAAACGCGCAAGTCCTTTTTCTTTTTTCTGCATGCCTGCTCAATGTTTGCCGCGCTCTGGGAAACCTCTTCCTTGTCAGAACCACTTATGGTCAGATATTCTTTTTCAATTTTGACCTCGGCATCTCCTACAATAGCGGCAGTGCGCGTTCCTTTCTCACCCATGAAATTTGCAATT
>CBDUVQ010000042.1:0-8005 GCA_965370715.1 uncultured archaeon | reverse complement strand
GGGTTAAAGATTTGAGCAAGAATAGTACCACCAAGAATTTCAGCGTTGGTTTGGGTTAATAATCCCGCTAAAGTAACTGGTGCTGAGGATCCAGCAAGAGCTTCAGGAGCAACTATTGTTTTGGTTTTAGGGGCTGCGTTCATTTTTTCTTTGTTCTTGAAACGTTTTGTATCGAATTAGTGGGGATATGGAACGTATGTGATTTTGTCGAGGTCGTATTGAGTATAATATACAAAATAAGGGCGTTTTATGCACTTGTACATAACTTTTCTTGTTAATTATCATTCATATACCCCGCAGCTTGCTGCGGTTGGGTAGCTAACAAAGGATTTTGACACTACGTCCACGGCTCCGTCCGAATCGCTTCGCGACTCATCCTGATGTTTTCGATAAATATTCGCTTTTCACATAAAAGATAACATTTCATGAATTACTTGTCCTATGATTCCACCCGAACACAAACTCCTCCTTAAGAAGCAGAACTATGGTCTTGTGAGGGCGCAAACACCCACGCAAAACACCAAGCAGTTCGTACATATTTGTACATACAAAAAGTCTCTTATTTGATTAAACTTAGTATCAATTTAATCTAATAGCATACTCATTACATTTTTAGAAAGGCGCGTATATGCCAATAATGCGCCTTTATGAGGTATATATGGCACATATTTACATACAAACACATAAATAGTCTCTTATTTGATTAAACTTTATATAATTTTAATCTAATAATAGACTTATGAGATTAACACGAACACAGTTGGATATATTGGGAATTATTTATCTTAGAGGCAGCGCCGGCTCTAAAGATGTGGCACACCAACTTAATTTTTCACACGTGTATGTCTCCAAAACAATTTCGGATTTAAAGGAAAAGGGGTTTTTGGAGAAAAAAGGTTCAGGTTATTTCATTCCAAAAAACATATATGCTTACGGCCTTCGGAACCTGTTAGTGGAACATCCAAAAACAAACTTCAAAGAAATTCTGGCAGATTCAAGAATGGATGTATTATTGCTGCTTTTTGATAAAAAGACATCTAAAAGAATACAGTATCTGTCCGGGCTTTCAAAACCGCAGGTCTATAAATTTCTTAAAACTTTTTTAAAATACGGGGTTGTCATAAAAGAGGGCAAGTATTATAAATTAAACGGGGTTCTGTGGCCTGATTTAGTCAAGTTTTTAGAGAGCTATTCTAAATACCATGATGTGATGGCTTACGAATATCTGCCAACAGCATCCCGGGTAATTTATGACAGTAAAAAAAGTAAAAACCCGAAAATAAATTTGAATATCTTTGAAGTGCCACGAGATTTCAAAGTAGATGAAAAAACAGCAACAATTACAGCGTTTTCTTTGTTTGGCAAATACGGGATAACTCTTCGGCTAAATTACAATTATTTTTGTGTTCCTCCGCAGAAATTGGGTATTGATGATGTATTTGCGCACGCAGCCCTTTGTTCCAATAATGTAAGGAAGAGGCTGTTCACAATATTATTTTATCTCAAAAATAAAGAGTTACTAAATATCGAGTATATTGTCGAAAAATACAAGCTTCGTGGCTACCTGAACAAGATAAGCGCGATTCTTAAAGGAGAAACCCTAAAAGACTACCCTACTTTAGATGAGATAAAACAAAGGATGGAGCTATATGATATCAAACACTAAAACTCTGGACACTCTTTTTGATGAAATTGGAAATGGCTTGGACAAAAAAGTTAATATGTATGTCTTTGGCGGAGCCGCACTAATGTTCACAGGCCTAAAAGACGCCACTAAAGACATTGATGTTGTTCTTGAGACTGAAGAAGAATTAAAATCCTTTGTACACGCACTGAAAATATTAGGATTTGACTCCATACCACTTACAGAAGAATATAAGAACCTTCAGTTAGAAGGCATTTATAACCGGAAAAGCGAAAGGTTCGATGTATTTCTAAAAATCATTTGCGGCAAGCTTGCGTTTTCAAAAAATATGATATCTCGTTCAAAAATCAAAAGCCAGCATAGCAACCTATGGGTGAATGTGCTGTCGTCCGAAGATATATTTCTATTAAAATCAGTATTTTTAAGAGCAGGTGATTATGAAGACTGTGTAGCACTTTTTAAGACAGGGATAAACTGGGATACGATTTACGATGAGATAACAGATCAATGCAAAGATAATCCAGCCAATGTCTGGAAATCCCATTTATTGGCCCGCATCGAAGATATGTAGGAAAGAGAGCGCATTCAGGTGCCAATATACAATAAGATTCTAAAGGACTTTAAACAGGAAACATTCCCATATCTTGTGATATATTATGAATTGTCTAAGGAAGAACTATCTGAAGAAGATTTATTAAAAAAGACAGAGTTGAATAACTTATTGCTAAACCATTTTCTAAATTTATTGATAAAAAGCAAGAAAATTGAAAAAACAAGCAATGGAAAATACAAACTAAAAGTGCGCAGTCAGGATCAGTTTTTGCCCGGAAAGTGAGGCTTTCGCGCAAAATATCATGAAACCTCTTCTGGTTAATGCTTTTATGAATCTTGTTTAAACCAAGATGCTTCAAAAGGTTCTTTAAAAAAAGTCATATATAAACCACCAATTCCAAATTAAGGGTAAACTAATTCCAGAGTAGATGATAAATTATGTTTAATCTCAAAAAAGAGAAAGAAAACGTAAAATTGGAGAACATATATAAAGCAATACCAATTGGCATCCTGACTGTAGATTTAAAACAAAAAATCACTTCGTGGAGCATAGGCGCAGAAAAACTAAGCGGGCTTAAAGCAAAAGATGTATTAGGTAAAAGATGTACGGAAATCTGGAAGTGCCCTGCATGTATTGAAAAATGCGGTCTGTATGCAAAGGATGTGAAAAAGCCAATTTTCGGAAAAGAATGCTCAATTACACTACCAAACAAAAAAAATTTTATAGTGTCAAAGAATGTGGATTATCTGCTGGATGATGACGAAACAATAATTGGCGGAATTGAGTCTTTTGTAGATGTAACACAAAATAAGAAAGATGAAAAAATACTCAAAGAAAGAACCGAAGAACTTGAAAAATTCAACAAGCTTGCAATAGGAAGAGAATTAAGAATGATTGAATTAAAGAAAAAGATTAAAGAATTAGAAGAAAAACTTCAAAAGAAATAATTGAAAGCCCTGATTCTCATTTAACTTTCTGTAGCATGAAATTTAAGTATTCCCCTCTTACATATTCTATGATTCCTCAAGAACACAAACTCCTCATGAAAAAGCAGGGCTATGGCCTTGTGGGTGAGCACTCCGCTGTAAAAGTATGCGAGTGGGCGAAAAAGTCTTTGCGCGGCGAGGGTGTGTGCTATAAAGAGAAGTTCTATAAGGATATTCACGGCATAGAGAGCCACCGTTGCCTTCAGATGACTCCTGCGGCGTACTTCTGTCCGAATCGCTGCATATACTGCTGGCGCGCGACAGACAAGACCGTTGCAAACTCTATGGACGAGGTACAGGAGGACGAGCCAAAAGAGATTGTAGAGAAGGCTATTATTGCTCAAAGAAAGCTGATTTCCGGCTTCAATGGCTTCAAAGGGGTCGACAAAGAGAAATGGAAAGAGGCGCAAAATCCAAGCAATGCCGCTATATCCCTTACAGGCGAGCCAACTGCGTATTCAAAGCTCTCAGGGCTTATAGACGAGTTCAAAAAGCGCAATATGAGCGTGTTTTTGGTCACAAACGGGCAGTTCCCGGAAAAGCTTGAGGCACTTTCAAGCGAGCCAAGCCAACTTTATCTTTCTATTGACGCTCCGACAAAGGAGCTGTACAAAAAGCTTGATGTGCCCCAGTTCCCAGACTTCTGGGAGCGCCTGAATAAGACAATAGATATTCTGCCCAAATTTTCATGCAAAAAAGCAGTGCGCCTGACAATCCTTCGTGGCATGAATGACTCGCACGAGAAAGAGTATTCAGAACTAATCAAAAGGGCACAGCCTGACTTTGTCGAGGTCAAGGCATACATGCATGTGGGCTTTTCAGTATACCGCCTGCCGATTGAAGCAATGCCGCGCCACAGTGAAATACAGGAGTTCGCAAAAAGGCTGAACCAGCATCTTGGTTATGAATTCAAAGACGAAGACGAGCGAAGCCGTGTTGTTCTTTTGTCAAAAAAGTGATTCCATGAAACCCCTTAAGATTGGAAAATTGAAAATTGAAACACCGCTCATTCTGGCTCCTATGTGCGACGTTACATGCAATGCATTTCGCCTGCTTTGCAAAGACTTTGGCGCAGGGCTTGTTTATTCTCCCAAGCTTGAGGAGGCAAAGTTTCGCATGGATAGAGCTAATTTTGATGACTTTCTGCCAAACGAGCGCCCTGTGGGCGCGCAGGTAATCGGGGACGAGCCAGAGAATCTTCGCCAATTAATTGATGCAATAGGCGACAAAGTAGACACAATTGACCTGAATGCCGGATGCTCAAAGAGAAACTACATAAAAATGCAGTGGGGTGGGTGGCTTTCATCCAACCCGGACAAGCTTGGCAAAATAGTATCCAAATTGCGCGGGTTTACAGACAAGCCACTCACTGTGAAGGTTCGCCTTGGAAGCAACAGAAAAAGCCCTGAGATTTTTGAGACACTCAAACTGTGCGAGGATGCAGGAATCGATGCAATATCAATACACGGGCGCTTTGTAATGCATAATTATGTTGACAAGGCAGACTGGGGAATGATAAAAAAAGTGAAAGAAGCGGCAAATATTCCTGTGATTGCAAACGGGGATGTGTTTTCAGCCGAAGACACAGTGCGCATGTTTAATGAGACCGGCTGCGACGGCGTAATGATAGGGCGCGGTGCAATCGGCAACCCATTCATATTCCGCGATGCAAAACTCGCGCTCTCAGGAAAAGCCCCCCCAAAAGAACACTCGCTTGCAGAGCGCATGCAGGCATTCTCAAAGTTTGTAGAATATTACAAGAAGTACAATCCCTCGTGGAATTTTAAAGTGATAAAGACCCAGGCAATTTGGTTCTCTGTGGCAGCGCCCGGCACCAGAAGTTTAAGGGTAAAAATACAGGATGCAAAAAACGAGAAAGAACTGATGGATGTATTAAGCACAAAACACTAGAATAGCCAGGTTTACCCTGCCCGAAGTGTTGCGCTTATTTCTTCAAGGCGATTCTCAATTGTCGAGAGCCTTTCAACACTCTGCTCAAGAAGTTGTGTTCCGCCATCCCTGTTTTTCTTAAGGCCTGCAAGTATGTCTCTAAGCTCTGCAGAAGATTTTTTCAGGTCAAAAAGCATTGACTTCACTTCATGGTATTTGCTGAGGCTCAGGAACACAGGCCCTTTAATATTTGATTGCATGAATGGTTTGTTTTCTACAGGTGCTTTTGGAACAGGTGTTTCAGGGGCTTTTTGGCTCATAAACGGCGGAGGCATAGGCAACTCTTCATCAGAAATGTCATCATTCCATGATGCAAACGGCGGTTCAGGTTCCTGTTTTACAGGAGTTGGCGCCTGATCCCGGACTTCAGGAGCTTTGATAATTTCTTCCTTTGGTGTTTCGGGAGCTTTTTCTTCAAGAGGCATTTCCTCTTTTGGAGGCTCTTTTTCCTTTTCCTTTTCAGGCTGCTTCTTTTTTAGAATACCTAACACACAAACACCTCATAGTATTATATTTTCGGTAGTTTATTAAGTTTTTCAGGGGTGGGTAAAGTATGCCCTGAATTTTCCTGCTTCTTTTACAACACGCGCGAACCCCACGCGCTCGAACTGGATCATGCCTTTGTTCATGCCTTTCTCAGCAAGTCCATCAATACGATTGCCTTTGGGCATTATGAGCATCACTTTTGTGTTATCCTCAAAAGGCACCCACTGTATTTTTTGTATGCTTTTGACGTCTCCTCCAGCGTATTTTGCAGATATTTCATTTCCAATGCGTGTAATTTCAACATTATACAGGTCTTTTAAGCGCACTTGTTTTGACTTTTTTAAATGCTCAATGTCGTTTTTTGAAACAAAGACCTTTCCAGTGCTTTTCAGGCTTCTTTTTCCACGCTCAGGATGGTTCGGATGAAGCAGGGGGTGGGCAACAGTTTCAGGGGCTCCGGAAATATTCATCAAAATAGGCTCTGGCACAAAAAAATACCTGTTTGCCTCTGTATCTACAAGCTTGCGGTTGAAGCTCGCAAGCATGTCTTCAGACACATCTATGTCTGACTTGCTTGGTCCGATTGCAATCATGACCTGTATGAGGGCTTTAGGAAGAAAGCCGCGTTTCAAAAAGTTTCTTGGTGTCGGAATTTGAAGGTCCTCCAGACTGGAAAGTTTTCCGTTCTCAACAAGCTCTCTTTGTTTTCTTTTTGAAAGAGGTATGCCTGCCATTGTCTTCAGGCGCCCGAACTGGCTGGCTTCAGGCGCTTTCCAGCCAAGATGCGTGTAAAGCTGGTTTTGTATCATTGCATCGTTCTCAAATCCCTTGTCGCGAAAGATATATGTGACTCCAAGTTTGTGGTCGCAGATGACTGTGCTGAAATTATATAGCGGGAAAACGCGGTACTTGTTTTTTGTGATGGGGTGCTCAAAGTCAACTATGCGAAGCATTGTCGGGTCGCGAAGAACCGGGTTTCTGCTTTTCATATCTATTTTCAGGCGCACACACGCTACGCCTTCTTCCATGTCTTTCTGCATCTTTTTCCAGAGCGCGAGCACATCACCAGTGCTTTTGTTCCTGCATGAGCACTCAATGGATTTTTCCCTGTTTTCCTTTATTTTTTCCTGCGGGCATGTGCAGACATAGAACAGGCCCTTGGAAATCATCTTTTCCGCTGCAGTGTAAATGTCTTCAAAGTGGTCGGTTGTGTTTGTGATAACATCCCATTTGAAGCCCATTGCATCAAGGTCTTTTTTTATTGCGCCATAGAATTCCTTTTTTTCCTTGCGCGGGTTTGTGTCGTCAAAACGAAGAATTGACTTGCCCTTGTACATTTTTGCATAGAAATTTGACATCACAGCAGCTTTAAGGTGCCCAAAGTGGATGAGCCCGTTTGGCTCCGGGGCAAAGCGCGTGACAATCTTTCCGGTTACGTCTCTAAGCGGCGGAAGCTCTGTCCGGCGCTCTTCCTTTACTTGTTTTGGCACTTCTATTTTCAGGCGCGACATTTCTTTTTGCTGTTCATCAACTGAAAGACTGTTGATTTCATTTGCGATTTTTTCAGAAAGCTCGCGCGTTTTTTTCGGGTCTTTCTTTGCTTCAGGGACAGTGCCCATTGCCCTGCCGAAAACCGCTTTTGCGTTCGTTTTTCCTTCGTATTGCGCGGCGTTTATGAGCGCGAGTTTTTTTAGTTCTGATTCAAGGGAAGATGACATTATTTTCCTCTCCCCAATTGCACATGCGCCCTAGCCAAATCCCCTGTAGCGAGCGCGCCCAGAACAGACAACTCTCCTGCAAGGACTGTTGCTCCGACTATTTCTGCAAGTTTCATGGCATTGTCACCAGGAGTTTTTCCTGCGCCAGAAACACCAAGCATTTCGAGCGCCTCCTTCTGCGTTGCAAGGCATGTGCCCCCGCCGACTGTGCCGACATTGACATTTGGCATGTAAACAGATATGTAAAGGTCTTTGCCATCCATTTCAGCAGTTGTCATTCCCATTGAGCCGCCGACAACGTGCGCAGGGTCCTGCCCTGTTGCGATATATAGTGCAGCAACCATGTTTGCAAAGTGTGCATTGAATCCCAGGCTCCCTGCCATTGCCGAGCCAATCATGTTCTTTCGGTAATTGACTTCAACTATCTCCTCTGGCTTTGCCTTAAGAATCTTTTCTATAATGTTTCTCTTTAGAACAGCTTCTGCATGTACTCTTTTGCCGCGCCCATTGACATAATTCATGAAGGACGGCTTCTTGTCAGTGCACATGTTTCCTGAAAGTGCAATGCATTTTACTTTTGTCTCTTTTTCTATAAGCTCTGTTACGACCTTGTCGCACGCGACAACAGCCATGTTCATTCCCATTGCATCTTTTGTGTCAAACACAA